>NZ_JAIHAZ010000029.1:0-15330 GCF_019718755.1 Enterobacter sp. RIT637 | reverse complement strand
TAAGCCGGTGCATTAATCCGGTGGTTACAAGCAGTCTTCGGTGGAGCGGTAGTTCAGTCGGTTAGAATACCTGCCTGTCACGCAGGGGGTCGCGGGTTCGAGTCCCGTCCGTTCCGCCACTTATTAAAAGCCCTGAGCTAACGCTCAGGGCTTTTTTCTTATCTGCTGTTTAATTATTGCGAAATTAGCAAAAATCCTCTGCTTTCTGCGCTCTTTTTCTTCATAACACTGCCCGCCATAATCTTCCTCAGTTTACGAACATAATGATTAACGAGGAATAACATGACTATCCCTGCATTTGGTCTGGGCACTTTCCGCCTGAAAGACGACGTTGTAATTGCATCTGTAAAAACTGCACTTGAGCTTGGCTATCGCACCGTTGATACGGCGCAGATTTATGAAAACGAAGCGGCTGTAGGTCAGGCGCTCGAAGAGAGCGGCGTACCGCGCAGCGACCTTTTCATCACCACCAAGATCTGGATTGAGAATCTCAGCAAAGACAAGCTGATCCCTAGCCTGAAAGAGAGCCTGAAAAAACTGCGTACTGACTATGTGGACCTGACGCTGGTTCACTGGCCATCACCGAATGATGCCGTCTCGGTGGAAGAATTCATGCAGGCGCTGCTGGAAGCGAAAAAGCAGGGCTTAACGCGTGAAATTGGTATCTCCAACTTTACTATCCCGCTGATGCAAAAGGCGATTGCTGCTGTTGGCGCAGAAAATATTGCGACCAACCAGATTGAGCTGTCCCCATACCTACAAAACCGCAAAGTGGTGGACTGGGCAAAACAGCACGGCATCCATATTACCTCTTACATGACGCTGGCCTACGGTAAAGCGCTGAAAGATGAGGTCATTACCCGTATCGCGGAGAAACACAGCGCGACAGCGGCCCAGGTGATCCTGGCATGGGCAATGGGTGAAGGTTATGCGGTGATCCCGTCCTCAACCAAGCGTGAAAACCTGGCAAGCAACCTGTTGGCACTGGATCTCCAGCTGGACGAAGATGATAAAAAAGCGATCGCGGCACTGGATTGCAACGATCGGCTGGTGAGCCCGGAAGGCTTAGCGCCAAACTGGGATTAATATTGACCCAACCCTCTGTATTCTAAAACCCTCGCACAGCTCCTTCGGGAGCTGTTTTTATATGTTCGCTCAGGAAGTCGATAAAGGCACGAATACGTGTACTGACGGCTCTGTCGCTGTAATAAACCGCGCTAAAAGGCATCTCCACCGGCAGACGTTTATCTGCCAACAGCTCCACAAGCTCTCCGCGTGCGATTTCTTTATCAATCATGTAATCCGATAAACAGGCGATGCCATTTCCGGTAAGGCACAGCTGTTTTAGCGTTTCCCCGCTGTTTGATGATAATCCGCAGGTAATTTCATGAAGCTGACCATCATGACAGGCGACAGGCCAGGTATTTAGCGACACCGGTTCCGTAAAGCCCAGACACAGGTGTTGCGCCAACTCTTCTACCGTCTCGGGCTTTCCATGCTCAGCAATATACTGTGGCGACGCGATGATTTTACGGTAGCTGGCAAAGAGGGGGCGAGCACGTAAGCTTGAATCAGTCAGGGTTCCCGCCCGTATCGCGACATCAACTTTGCGTTCAATAAGATTGATAAAGGTTTCGGAGGAGACCAGCGACAACGTCATCTCTGGATAGCGTTCGCGGAAGGGCTTAATCAGCGGCATCAGAAAATGCAGAACCACAGGTGTTGCCGCATCGATACGCAGCAATCCACGCGGTGTGCTGCGCGATTCCATAATCTCTGTCTCCGCTGCGGCCATCTCCTGCAGGACGGATTGTACGCGGCGGAAATAACGCTCACCTTCTTCCGTGAGGCTCAGCTGCCGTGTTGTTCGGTTGAGTAAGCTCACCCCAAGCTTCATCTCCAGCTTTTTCACCGAGCGACTGATCGCGGAATTTGCCTGACCCAGCTGTTCCGCTGCGCGGCTAAAGCTGCCGCTTTCGACGACGGCGACAAAGATTGTCAGCTCTTCCGAGGTTGCCTTCATTGTTGCACCACCTGCAAAATTCAATTGATATTCTGACCATTTTTGTTATTTAAGCACTGGCGCATACTCCCTGTCATCTTAATCCTGTAAAGACGGAGTATTTTATGCCACTGGCGCTACTTGCCCTCACGATCAGTGCCTTTGCGATAGGCACGACCGAGTTCGTAATTGTAGGACTGGTTCCTACTATCGCTAATCAACTTGCCATCTCGCTCCCTTCCGCGGGCCTGCTGGTGTCAATCTATGCGTTGGGTGTTGCTGTTGGCGCACCCGTACTGACCGCGCTGACAGGGCGTTTCCCGCGTAAACAGCTGTTAGTTGCTCTGATGGTGCTCTTCACCGCTGGCAACCTGCTGGCCTGGCAGGCGCCGGACTACACCACGCTGGTGATCGCTCGCCTTCTGACCGGCCTCGCGCATGGCGTGTTCTTCTCCATCGGTTCAACCATTGCAACCAGCCTGGTGCCCAAAGAAAAAGCCGCATCCGCTATCGCCATCATGTTTGGTGGGTTAACCGTTGCGTTGGTCACCGGTGTGCCGTTAGGAACCTTTATCGGCCAACATTTCGGCTGGCGCGAAACCTTCCTGGCCGTGTCTCTGCTGGGCGTGATTGCCCTGGTCGCCAGTATGCTATTGGTGCCATCCAACATCCCTGGCCGGGCGAGCGCAAGCCTGAGCGATCAGTTGAAGGTGCTCACGCATCCGCGTCTGCTGATTATTTACGCCGTTACGGCTCTTGGCTATGGTGGCGTGTTCACTGCTTTCACCTTCCTGGCACCCATGATGCAGGATCTGGCGGGCTTCTCTCCAGCAGCGGTAAGCTGGATTTTGCTGGGCTACGGTATTTCTGTCGCCATTGGGAACATCTGGGGCGGCAAACTCGCGGATAAGCACGGTGCGGTACCGGCTCTTAAGTTTATTTTCGCTGCGCTGGTTGTTTTGCTGATGATTTTCCAGTTCACCGCATCGATTCAGTACGCCGCGCTGATCACCGTGCTGGTTATGGGGATCTTCGCCTTTGGTAACGTGCCGGGTCTGCAGGTATACGTGGTGCAAAAGGCCGAGCTGTATACGCCAAATGCGGTAGACGTGGCATCCGGTCTTAACATTGCCGCATTCAATATCGGTATCGCGATCGGTTCCATCGTCGGCGGACAAACCGTAGAACACTTCGGGTTAAGCCAAACGCCGTGGATCGGTGCGGTCATTGTGCTTGTCGCTTTCCTGCTGATTGGCCTCAGTGGACGGCTTGATAAACCGGCTCGCGTGGCGCTTGGGTAAGTAGCAGTAAGTGCTTGCTTACAAAACTGGAAAGAGGTTTCTCAGTAATTGCGTTGAAAGTGTGACCTAAAATCCCTATAACATTAGAACCAGTCCGTTTTTCCGGGCTGGTTCACGTTACAGAGGCCGTTTCCAAAAGTGCGAAAAAATACCTATGCCATGCGTTATGTTGCCGGAATGCCCGCGGAGAGGATCTTGCCTCCGGGGTCGTTTGCGAGCCTTAGCCAGGCATTGCCAGCCGGTACCCCCTTAAGCAGTGACGAAAAAATTCGGGTACTGGTCTGGAACATCTTCAAGCAGCAGCGTGCGGAATGGTTGTCCGTACTGAAGAATTTCGGTAAAGACGCGCATCTGGTTCTCTTGCAAGAGGCACAAACCACGCCAGAACTGGTCAGGTTTGCAACGACTAACTATCTTGCTGCCGATCAGGTTCCTGCGTTTGTCTTACCGCAGCATCCCTCGGGGGTGATGACCCTGTCAGCCGCGCATCCGGTCTATTGCTGCCCGCTGCGCGAACGTGAGCCGATTCTGCGCCTGGCCAAGTCGGCGCTGGTGACGGTCTATCCGTTACCGGATACGCGCCTGTTAATGGTCGTAAACATCCATGCGGTGAATTTCAGCCTGGGGGTGGATGTGTATAGTAAGCAATTACTACCAATTGGCGATCAGATAGCCCATCACAGCGGGCCGATCATTATGGCCGGGGACTTTAATGCCTGGAGCCGCCCGCGCATGAATGCGTTATACCGCTTTGCGCGCGAAATGTCGCTGCGTGAGGTCCGTTTTAGCGACGATCAGCGCAAGAAAGCGTTTGGTCGTCCTCTCGATTTTGTCTTCTATCGTGGTTTGAATGTGCATGATGCCTCCGTTCTGGTGACGCGCGCTTCCGATCACAATCCTCTACTCGTTGAATTCAGTCCCGGCAAACCTGATAAATAATGGTGCGTCAGGTCTGCCGTGGGGCAGGCCTCTGCGGGTGCTGCCCTTTATTTTTTAACCAACAAAAGGACAGTACGATGACAACAACAACACACTCCCATCATGACAACGTAGAAAAACAGTTTGGTTCTCAGGCAAGTGCTTATCTGAGCAGCGCCGTGCATGCGTCTGGGCGCGATCTGGTGCGACTCGGAGAGCGTCTGGCAGCATTCCCACAAGCACACGTGCTGGATTTAGGGTGTGGTGCAGGTCATGCCAGCTTTACGGCCGCACAGCAGGTGGCACGGGTGACCGCGTATGATTTATCCAGCCAGATGCTGGAGGTGGTCGCAGAAGCTGCAAAAGCCAAAGGGCTGAGCAACGTGGCTACGCGCCAGGGCTACGCCGAATCTTTGCCTTTCGACGATGAATCGTTTGATGTGGTCATTAGCCGCTACTCCGCCCACCACTGGCATGATGTCGGCCAGGCCTTACGGGAAGTGAAACGCGTATTGAAGCCGGGGGGCGTCTTCATCATTATGGACGTTATGTCTCCGGGTCATCCGGTGCGGGATATCTGGCTGCAAACGGTTGAAGCGCTGCGCGACACCTCCCACGTGCAGAACTACTCCAGCGGTCAATGGTTATCGCTGATAACGGAGGCCGGGTTGATTTCCCGCTCACTGATAACAGACCGCTTGCCGCTGGAATATCACGCCTGGATCGCACGTATGCGTACGCCTGAAGCGCTGAGCCGGGCGATTCGTATATATCAGGAAAGCGCATCTGCGGAAGTGAAGGCTTACTTTGAACTGCAGGAGGATGGCTCGTTCACCAGCGACACCATTATGGCTGAAGCGCAAAAGGCGGGTTAAAACAAAAAAGGCACCGAGGGGAATCGGTGCCTTTTTATCTCAGGAATGTCTCATCAGGAATCTGGCGTCGCGCTGTTTTTCACAAACAGCGTTAGCTGGTCACCCGGCTGCAGATTGTCAGTATCATTATTCCAGCGCATCACATCTTTGATGTTCACGCCGTGACGTTTTGCGATACTGGACAGCGAATCACCCTTACGAACGCGATAGGTAATACTGTCGCTGTTCCGGGCAAGGCGCTGTGCGCTGTTGCCTGCACCTACCGTCAGAGTTTGACCCACTTTCAGACCCGAGCTGCGCAGGTTATTCCACTGCTGCAGATCTTTCGCATTCACGCCAAGACGTGATGCAATGCCCGAAAGCGTATCACCTGAACGCACCTTATAGCTGCGGCTGGAAACGGGAGACGTATCGGCGATCAGCGTTGACTGAACGGCGGCAATCTCACCAGAAGCCAGAGACTCACGTAATTGTTCAGCATGCTTCTGCGGAACCATCACATACCGTGGGCCATTTGCTCCCAGGGTTGAGCCTTTAACGCCTGCGTTAAAGGTTTTCAGTTTACTGACCGACATACCCGTCATATCGGCAACCTGTTGAATATCAACCGGGCTGCTGAGGCGAACGCGCGCCAGTGCACGACTTTCGTCTGGTGTTGGCAGTTGCACACCGTAACGCTTGCTGTTCTTGAGAATATCACTCAGGGCCAGCATCTTCGGTACGTAAACCTTGGTTTCCTGTGGCAGTGAGAGCGACCAGAAATCGGTAGATTTACCACGCGCTCTGTTCGATTTCATTGCTTTCAGTACACGACCTTCGCCGCTGTTATACGCTGCGACCGTTAACAACCAGTCACCGTCAAACATCTTGTTCAGACGTTCCATCATGTCGAGAGCGGCTGTCGTTGAAGCGACAACATCACGACGCGCATCATAGCTGCGGGTCTGTTTCAAACCATAATTGCGCCCAGTGCTCGGAATGATCTGCCAAATGCCTGCGGCATTGGCGCCAGACGTTGCGTGTGGGTCAAAAGCGCTCTCCACTATGGGTAGGAGTACCAGCTCCATAGGCATGTTACGTTTCTTAACTTGCCCGGCTATCCAGTACATATACGGCTCTGCCCGTAACGTTACATCGTGGAGATAGCTCTTATTTCTTAAATACTTCTGCTTCTGTTCGCGAATCCGGCTGTTTTCCGGAATTCCCATCTTTAGCTCGTCGCCAATAGAGGCCCACAAGTCTTGTTCCTGCGCGAAAGATGTCCCATCGTCCAACCAGCGCGCCTGACTTGTAAACTTCCCTGCTTCCCCTTGACCAGCTGCAGAAAGGCTCTGTGCGTGCTGTTGTACGTTGCTGCCAGTTTGCGACTGGCAACCTACAAGCAGGACAGAGGCGAGTAATATCGCTTTTGCCTTCATGTGTGTGTCAATAGTTGCTTAAAAGACGAGCGATAATAACGGCGAAATTTTGAAAAGGCAACCCGCAATTATCTGAAGTTATCTTTCTTTGACCTTAACCATGCAAATCGCTGCTCTGGTTGTTGCAACTTTGTTTCTTGGTTAATTTTATTAATTAAATCAATATCATCAGTTCGTAAAAATAAATTTATTTCTCGCTCGTTTTTCAGAATAACGGGTAGTGTTTTTTGGTTTTTCGCACGTAACTCCTTCACTTTCTGGTAATAATCTAAAATAGCAAGATCGTCCGGCAAAATGCTCGCGGCAAACTTCATATTTCCTAATGTATACTCATGCGCGCAACAAATGAGGGTATCGTCGGGCAATGCGTTAATCTTCTGTAATGACTGATACATCTGGGCTGGTGTTCCTTCGAACAGCCTTCCACAGCCGCCTGAAAAGAGTGTATCACCGCAAAATAGATAAGGTTTACTGTAGAAACACAGATGTCCAGAAGTGTGACCTGGCGTGGCAAATACGGAAAATTCGTATCCCAGTATGAGGATATTTTCGCCCTCTTCGACTACTTGCGTCGTACCCTTATCTTGTGTTTCAGCCGGTCCATACACCACAAGATGCGGGAAGGCCGCCACAAGATCGGGAACGCCGCCCACGTGATCGTTATGGTGATGAGTAAGAAGGATGGCCTGGGGATGCCAGCCATTTTCTTCGATTGCCTGCAAAACCGGCGCGGATTCACCCGGATCGACAATGATACATCTGCGATCGTCATCGACTAATACCCAGATGTAATTGTCCTGAAAGGCAGGAATACTGATAAGATTCATACATTACCTCTAACTGCGTGGCGGATGTGTTGATGAAACCGGCAAGGATACCTCAGACTGTCGCAGCACCGGAACGTTGGGCTGACCTGCCCTGGGGTGAATACTATCGCGAGGCGTTAGAACAGCAGCTTAAGCCGTGGCTCGCGAAAATGTATGGCTTTCACCTGCTTAAGATTGGCAATCTCAGCGCGGAAATCAATACCGAAAGCTGCGCTATCTCGCATCAGGTCAACGTTTCGCTCGCGGGCTTACCCGTTCAGGTGAAAGCAGACCCGCTGCATTTACCTTTTGCTGAAAAATCCGTTGATGCTTGTCTGCTGGCGCATACGCTGCCCTGGTGCAGCGATCCCCATCGCCTGCTGCGCGAAGCTGACCGTGTGCTGATTGATGATGGCTGGCTCATACTCAGCGGTTTCAATCCGCTGAGCCTGATGGGGCTGCGTAAGCTCGTCCCGGTTTTACGTCGCACCCCGCCGTATAACAGCCGCATGTTTACGATGATGCGCCAGCTGGACTGGCTTTCACTGCTTAACTTTGAAGTGCTCAGCTACGGGGGATTTCAGGTACTGCCCTGGTCACGGCAGGGGGGCGTGGTGCTGAGTACCCATTTGCCCGCCCTGGGCTGTATGCAGTTTATCGTGGCGCGTAAGCGAACAATCCCTTTGACGCTGAATCCGATGAAGCAAAGCAAATCGAAAACGCAAATTCGTCAGACCGTGGGCGCCACGCGGCAGTATCGAAAGCCCTGATCAGGATTCAGGCTGGTAGCCAGTATCCTCATGCGCGGGATTGGACGCCGCCGCGCGAGCCAGTTCGTCGCAGCGTTCGTTCTCAGGGTGACCGGCGTGGCCTTTTACCCATTCCCACTTGATTTGGTGCTGACCTAAAGCCGCATCCAGACGCTTCCAGAGGTCGACATTCTTGACCGGCTTTTTATCTGCCGTTTTCCAGCCGCGCTTTTTCCAGTTATGGATCCACTGGGTGATACCCTGGCGCACGTACTGGCTGTCCGTGCTCAGCACCACGTCGCAATGTTCCTTTAAGGCTTCCAGTGCCACGATGGCCGCCATCAATTCCATGCGGTTGTTGGTGGTGAGGAAATAGCCTTCACTAAAAGTTTTTTCGTGCTGGCGATAACGCATAATCGCGCCATAACCGCCCGGGCCCGGATTGCCGAGACAAGATCCATCGGTGAAAATTTCTACCTGTTTACGCATCTCTGGTAGACTTCCTGTATTCGAAACGTTCAGTTAAACGATAAGTCTGACATAAATGACCGCTATGAGCACTGCAATTACTCGCCAGATTGTTCTTGATACCGAAACCACCGGTATGAACCAGATTGGCGCACACTATGAAGGGCACAAGATCATCGAGATCGGTGCCGTTGAAGTGGTGAACCGTCGTCTAACGGGCAACAACTTTCACGTTTACCTCAAACCTGACCGGCTGGTGGACCCTGAAGCGTTCGGCGTTCACGGTATTGCGGATGAGTTCTTGCTGGATAAACCGACCTTTGCAGATGTCGCGGATGAATTCCTTGAGTACATCAAAGGTGCAGAACTCGTCATCCATAACGCATCGTTCGATATCGGCTTTATGGATTATGAATTCAGCAAGCTTAATCGTGATATTCCGAAGACGAACACCTTCTGTAAAGTGACGGACAGTCTGGCGCTGGCGAGGAAGATGTTTCCCGGCAAGCGTAACAGCCTCGATGCACTCTGCTCGCGCTATGAGATAGACAACACTAAGCGAACGTTGCACGGCGCACTGCTCGATGCCCAGATCCTGGCGGATGTCTATCTGACGATGACCGGCGGTCAGACGTCGATGAAGTTCAGTATGGAAAATGAGTCCCAGCAGACGCGGGACGCAGGGGGCATTCAGCGTGTTGTACGTCAGGCGAGTCGTTTGCGGGTTGTTTTAGCCAGCGATGAAGAGCTGCTTAACCATGAATCCCGTCTCGATCTGGTGCAGAAGAAGGGCGGAAGCTGCATGTGGCGCGCCTGAAAAGGGGCCGAAACGTTTGTTAAATCACCGTTTGGGTGATTTTTGCAGCAAACGATTCAAAACGTGAGAAAAAGCGTTGACGAGTTCAGAGGCAAACCGTAATATGCGCCTCGTTCCCCAAGCGGGAACAGTGGAGCGGTAGTTCAGTCGGTTAGAATACCTGCCTGTCACGCAGGGGGTCGCGGGTTCGAGTCCCGTCCGTTCCGCCACTATTCAGGCCCACGTTATTTATAACGTGGGCCTTTTTCATTTCTGCATTCCGATACATTTTCTCTCCAGTCTCCCCCCTTGCCACTTTCGCAGTGGTTCGACATGCCACGTCCCTTACTTTTTCTCTTATTTAATAAGATATCTTTATATTTTTAATATATTACTTTTATTTCTGTTTTATTTTGGTGTAAGTTAATTAAGATACATTCTCGCTCATTCTATTATTTCCTTCCCCCTCATTAATTCTCTGTCCGGTGTTAACTATTCCTAGTGCTGCGTATATTTCTGTGTGGTTTTTTCCTAAGCATATAAAGAAACCAGACATGATATTTTTAAGCATCATGTCAATGAAACCAATAGACATGAATTATGTATGGAAGACATAAGTGCAAAGCAGTAAAGGATGTAATCACAGAAGTGCTTATATGTCCTTAATTTAGCGAGTGAAATTCACCAAGGACTTTTATATGACGGAAAGTAAAGTCATTTTAGCAGTGAACAGCGGAGACGGAAAAACTCGGTTGTTGACAGCGGACGCAGGCCGGACGGTTAAGATAAAGCTGATCGCCGGCAATAAGTATCTGCTGAAGAACGTCAATGACGACTTCGCACCAGAAAATATTACCCTCCAACGTGTAGGTAAAGCATTACATATTATTCAGGAAGGGGACACACAGCCTAGCATCATCATTGAGAATTACTTCGATGGTGATAAAAATAACCCAACGCTGATGGGTATGGCAGAAGATGGACTTCTGTATGCCTATATTCCGGTGTCAGGCGAAAGCTACGATACCGGCTATCTCATTGCGGATGGCAGCATGTCGCCGGTTGCCCTGGGCGGCGATCCGTTAGGTGCTGGTGGCCCAATTCTGACGGCCCCTGATGACGACAACGACATGCTGTTCGGCATGCTGGGATGGTTTGCGCTTGCGGCGGCGGGCGTAGGGGCGGCTTTTGCCCTGGCCGAGATGGATGACGAAGATGGCGACAAGCACGCCACACCGGAAAAGCCGAGCATTGGCCAGACAATAGATGATGAAGGCTCTATCAAAGGCCCTCTGAAATCAGGTGACGTGACCGATGACACCAAACCGTCTTTGACGGGGAAAGGAAATCCGGGCGATACCATCCATATTATCGATAATGATAAGGAAATCGGGTCTGTCATCGTCGATGACGGAGGTGAGTGGAGCTATACGCCAGACAAACCGCTGAACGACGGCGAACATGACCTCTCCGTTGTGGTTGAAGATCCTGACGGAAACAAAAGCCCACCTTCTGACCCGATCACCATCGTTGTAGATACCGTTGCGCCAGATGCGCCAACGATTGAACACATCATGGATAAGGTGGGTAAAGTCACCGGCGAAATCCAGGAAGACGCCTACACCGACGATCCAAAACCGGAAATGAGCGGCACCGGTGAAGCGGGCGCGACGATTACTATTTACGATAACGGTAAAAAGATCGGCGAAACCACGGTCAACGACGATGGACGTTGGTATTTCAAACCTTCCGAAAACCTGGCGGACGGCAGCCACAGCATTACGGTCAGCCAGACGGATAAAGCAGGTAACGTCAGCAAGCCTTCAGATGAACGTGAATTCATTGTTCTGACCGAACCTCCTGGGAAAGCAGAAACGCCTGAAGTTAATGACAATACGGGTCCGGTAACGGGTCCCCTTAAGCCAGGCGATGTGACTGATGACAGCAAGCCTTCCTTCAGTGGTGAAGGCACGCCGGGCAATACCATCGTTATCAAAGATAACGATAAAGAGATCGGCTCGGTTATCGTCGACGACGAAGGGAAGTGGACTTACACGCCAGAGAACGATCTCAGCGAGGGTGAGCATAATGTTGAGGTGATTGAGGAAGATCCGCTGGGTAATGTCGGCGACCCTTCCGATCCTATCCAGATCATTGTTGACACTACGCCGCCAGCAAAACCGGATATGGTTGATGCTGAGGACAATACCGGTCCGATTACCGGTCAGCTGAAGGGCGGTGACGTCACTGACGAAACGCGTCCGGTATTCAGCGGTAAAGGTGAACCTGGCGATACCGTGACCATTTATGATGGTGACGAGGTTTTGGGCTCTACCGTCATTGACGATGAAGGTAACTGGACGCTGACACCAGAGAAACCGCTGGGCGAAGGCGACCACAGCATCACCGTTACGCAAACGGATAAGGCGGGCAACACCAGCGATCCCTCGGAAGCGCTGGAGTTTGAAGTTGACACTACCGCGCCTGATGCTTCAGCAAATGTTCTGAAAATTACTGCCGTAGCGGATGACGTGGGCGATCGTCAGGGCAACGTTGCCAGCGGTGAAATCACCGATGACAGCAAACCACTCATTAGCGGTATCGGCGAAGCAGGCAACACCGTTTTTGTCTACACCACCGACTCATCCGGTAAACACCTGATTGGTTCAGCGGTAGTAGGCAGCGATGGTACCTGGAGCCTGACGCCATCAACCCCGCTGACGGAAGGTCTGAACAAACTGACCCTGGAGACGCAGGATCCGGCGGGTAACCGCGTTGCGGGCGATGCGCCGTCTTACGACATCAATCTGTTGATCCCCGTCAGCACCAATCCGTCCATCAACAGCGTGGTGGACAACTCAGAACCGCACGTTGGTCCGCTGCAGAAAGGCGAATCCACCAACGACACCACCCCGACCCTGAGCGGCAGCGCTGCGCCGGGCGACATCGTGTCTATTCTCGACAACGGTAAAGTGATTGGTTCCGTCACCGCGGACAGCAACGGCAAGTGGACGTTCACGCCGGATACCGCGCTGGCTGACGGCAAGCACACCTTCACCGTTACCGCGACCGACGCGGCAGGCAACGCGCGCACCAGCGGCAGCTTCCCGATTGTTATCGACACCACGGCACCGGCTCCGGCGGAAAATATCATCCTTGATGATAACGTGGGCGACAAACAGGGACCGGTAGGCGAGGGCGACACCACCGACGACCAGTCTCCAACCCTGAGCGGCGAAGCCGAGCCGGGGAGCGTTGTCGATATCTACGACAACGACGAGAAGATTGGCTCCGTTATCGTTGATGACGAAGGCAAGTGGACCTATACGCCGGACAAACCGCTGGATAAAGGTGACCATGAGCTCACCACCACGGTCACCGATCCGTCAGGCAACACCAGTGAACCTTCACCGGGCATCTCCTTCACCGTCGATCCGGATCCAAACCAGGTCACCGTAGGCGAAGTGGTGGACGATCAGGGCCCAATCGTGGGTAACCTGAAGCCGGGCACCGTGACCGATGATGTGCGTCCGGAACTGGGCGGTAAAGGCAAGCCAGGCAGCACCGTGACCATCAAAGATGGCGACGACGTTCTGGGCTCTACCGTTGTAGATCCGGATGGCAACTGGACGTTTACCCCAGAGCAGGATCTGGCTGACGGCGATCACAGCCTGACCGTGGTATCCAAAGATCCGGCGGGTAACGAGGTGACCTCACCGTCCTTCGATATCACCGTCGATGCGACCGCACCGGAAAAACCTGTGCTGGGATCTGCAACGGATGACGTGGGCACTATCCGCGGCGATCTGAGCAATGGCAGCACCACCGACGACGCAAACCCAACCTTCAACGGTTCCGCAGAGCCGGGCAGCCGCGTTGATATTTACGACAATGGCGAGCATATCGGTTCGACGGTTGCTGATGATAAAGGCGCATGGCAGTTTACGCCGACCACGCCTCTGCCGGAGGGTGAGCACCATATCACCACCACCGCAACGGATGAAGCGGGCAACACCAGCCCTGAGTCTGATGATTTTGTGCTGGTGACGGACTATACGCCACCTGCGGCAACCAGCGATGTACTGAACATCACCTCCGTGATGGATGACGTCGGCGGCCGTCAGGGTAATATCGCCAGCGGCGAGGTTACCGACGACAGCAAACCTGTCATTAACGGTATCGGTGAAGCGGGCAGCACCGTATTTGTCTACAGCACTGATGCGAACGGCAAACACCTGCTGGGTTCTGCAGTAGTTGATAGTGAAGGCAACTGGACGCTGGCGCTGGATACTCCGCTGGTGGAAGGGCTGAATCAGCTGACGCTCGAAACTCAGGACGCAGTAGGCAACCGTGTTGCGGGTGAAGCACCGTCTTACGACATTACCGTTCTGATCCCGGTCAGCACCGAGCCGTCCATCAACAGCGTTGTGGACAACTCAGAACCGCACGTTGGTCCGCTGCAGAAAGGCGAATCCACCAACGACACCACCCCGACCCTGAGCGGCAGCGCTGCGCCGGGCGATATCGTGTCTATTCTCGACAACGGTAAAGTGATTGGTTCCGTCACCGCGGACAGCAACGGCAAGTGGACGTTCACCCCGGATACCGCACTGGCTGACGGCAAGCACACCTTCACCGTCTCCGCGACCGACGCGGCAGGCAACGCGCGCACCAGCGGCAGCTTCCCGATTGTTATCGACACCACGGCTCCGGCTCCGGCGGAAAATATCATCCTTGATGATAACGTGGGCGACAAACAGGGACCGGTAGGCGAGGGCGACACCACCGACGACCAGTCTCCAACCCTGAGCGGCGAAGCCGAGCCGGGCAGCGTTGTTGATATCTACGACAACGACGAGAAGATTGGCTCCGTTATCGTTGATGACGAAGGCAAGTGGACCTATACGCCGGACAAACCGCTGGATAAAGGTGACCATGAGCTCACCACCACGGTCACCGATCCGTCAGGCAACACCAGTGAACCTTCACCGGGCATCTCCTTCACCGTCGATCCGGATCCAAACCAGGTCACCGTAGGCGAAGTGGTGGACGATCAGGGCCCAATCGTGGGTAACCTGAAGCCGGGCACCGTGACCGATGATGCGCGTCCGGAGCTGGGCGGTAAAGGCAAGCCAGGCAGCACCGTGACCATCAAAGATGGCGACGACGTTCTGGGCTCTACCGTTGTAGATCCGGATGGCAACTGGACGTTCACGCCAGATCAGGATCTGGCTGAGGGCGATCACAGCCTGACCGTGGTGTCCAAAGACCCGGCGGGTAACGACGTGACGTCTCCAGCCTTCGATATCACTGTCGATACCGTGGCACCGGAAAAACCGGTCGTGGGCCTTGCGACAGATGACGTGGGCTCCAGCCGCGGCGATCTCAGCAGCGGCAGCACCACCGATGACGCGAACCCAACCTTCAAAGGTTCCGCAGAGCCGGGCAGCCGTGTTGATATTTATGACAACGGCGAGCTGATTGGCTCCACCGTGGTAGATGAGAACGGCGGCTGGCAGTTCACGCCAACCACAGCGCTGCCGGAAGGCGAGCACCATATCACCACCACCGCAACCGATGAGGCGGGGAACACCAGTCCGGAATCAGATGACTTTGTGCTGATCACCGACTATACCGCGCCTGACGCCAGTAAAGTGGTTATCACCGAAGTCTATGACGACGTGAAAGCGTCAGGCGTGGTGGCCACCGGCGGGGAAACCGACGATAACCGTCCGCTGATCAAGGGTACCGGCGCAGAGCCAGGCAACACCATCACCGTGTACAACGGCGACAAGGTGATTGGCACCGCGAAGGTACAGGCAGACGGCACCTGGTCCCTTGAACCGACCACCCCGCTGCCGGACGGCAAGTACACCCTGACGGCGAAAGAGACCGACGGCGTGGGCAACGTCTCCGGTCCGTCCGCGGAATACGTCATCAACGTGGCCACCGTGCCGCCGCAGGCGCCGACGCTGGACACCGTGTATGACGACGTGG
>NZ_JAIHAZ010000028.1:0-25888 GCF_019718755.1 Enterobacter sp. RIT637 | reverse complement strand
CAGTTTACCCTGATATTTCTCAGCGCCGTCGCGTGCTAAATCAACCTGTTGAATGACAAGCTCTGTTTTGTCTAACGCCAGTCCAGCAAATGTGCGCAGTTGGGCGCTTGTTTCGGACACGGCTCTGAGCTGGGCAAACCATAGCGCAAGCATCACCGGTAGCATAACTACCATGATGATCCCTACCACCCTGAGCATCTTGCGCCGCGCGCTACGATTCATTTCCCGCCCTATATCCCTGCATGTTGTACGCCTGTAGTAATGAAGGCCGGATACTTTGATAAACAGATGATTACGTTGCATGAATCATGCGAAGTTAGCAACCGACTTTTAGTATTAAAAATCTTAAAATTGGTTATGACGATAATATTTTCCCGTAAGCTAAACTGAAAGTATTCGTTCCGTTTCAATTAAGGAAAATAATTATCCAGTACAAGCGGGTAGTTTTAGATAGCACAACAGCGGATCGTTGATTAAACCAAACTTCTGGCCGCATGAAAAAAGAACAAGATGAACATGAAATTTCGTGATAATTGTTCCCCTCTGCTTCGTCGTTTGATTTATTAATAATCAAACGTAACCAGAATATTTTTACGAAGGGCAAAAAATAACGCTTCACTTCACCACGAAAATGGCTGACCGGAGAGGCCTTTTTGCGCGAGCCTCGCGTTCCCCCGTCTCTCGCCGCACTTGCCCTGGCGGGCGTTACGTTGAGGCGACAGCCTCGCTTACAAAGATATATTCTCCATGGTGATAAATCGCCCATTTTTCCACGCCGTGAGACTGGCGAATAAAACAGCAAGTGTGATATAGTTCACACATCTTATGTAACGAGAAACGCTGTTTCATTTCAGTTCGTCTGTATTGTTGAGGATGGGTTTATGGCGACCATTACCACCAGCATGGTTCTCCTGCGCTGGCCATTGTTAAGTGCGGTTTTGATGTTTTTAGCCAGCACGCTGAACATTCAGTTTCGTAAATCTGACTACGCTGGCCTTGCGGTGATCAGCACCCTGCTGGGGCTGGGCGCAGCCTGCTGGTTCGCGACGGGCCTGCTTGGCATTACCCTGCTGGATATCGCTGCCGTTTGGGAAAATATAAAAGTGGTGATGGTGGAAGCCATGAGCCACACGCCGCCAGACTGGCCGATGGTGATTACCTGATCCCTTCATCAATAAAAAAACCCAGACGATGTCTGGGTTTTTTGTTTTCGCATCCGTGGATCAGAACGGGATATCGTCGTCGAAGTCCATTGGCGGTTCGTTAGAAGGCGCCGGAGCAGACTGCTGCTGTGGACGAGACTGCGCGCCGCCGCTGAACTGGTTACCGCCCTGCGGCTGCTGAGGCTGGCCCCAACCGCCCTGCTGCTGGCTCTGACCGCCACCTGCCGGTGCGCCACCGCCCTGACGGCCACCCAGCATCTGCATGGTGCCGCCCACGTTCACCACCACTTCCGTGGTGTATTTCTCAGCGCCGGACTGATCGGTCCATTTGCGGGTACGCAGCTGGCCTTCGATATAGACCTGAGAACCTTTACGAAGATACTCACCGGCCACTTCGGCCAGTTTGCCAAACAGCACAACGCGGTGCCATTCGGTCTGCTCTTTCATCTCACCGGTCGCTTTATCACGCCAGGATTCGGAAGTAGCCAGCGTAATGTTGGCAACTGCGCCACCACTCGGCATGTAGCGTACTTCCGGGTCCTGGCCCAGATTACCGACGAGAATCACCTTGTTTACGCCTCTGCTGGCCATGTTCGTGTCTCCTGAATACGTTTCTTAATAGTGTAAACGCGCGAGTGTACCATTTCCACGCGGCAATTTGCATAGTTGCGTAGTTGGTTCAGAAATCTCTCGCGAACTCGACATTGTTACACAGCCAATCAGAAAATGCATTCCAATACTGTATATTCAAACAGGTCAAATTGTGTCATAATTAGCCGTTTCTGACAGCCGTTTGTCCTTCAAACAAATCAGGCAATCCGTGTTCCAACCGGGAAAGGTGAATGGATAAGATCGAAGTTCGGGGCGCCCGCACCCACAATCTCAAGAATATCAACCTCATAATCCCTCGCGACAAACTCATTGTCGTGACCGGGCTTTCGGGGTCTGGCAAATCCTCACTGGCTTTCGACACTTTGTATGCCGAAGGACAGCGTCGTTACGTTGAATCACTCTCTGCGTACGCGCGTCAGTTCCTGTCGCTGATGGAAAAACCGGATGTCGACCATATTGAAGGGTTATCCCCTGCTATCTCTATTGAGCAGAAGTCCACCTCGCATAACCCGCGCTCAACGGTCGGGACCATTACCGAAATTCATGACTACCTGCGTCTGCTGTATGCCCGCGTGGGCGAGCCGCGCTGCCCGGACCACGACGTCCCGCTGGCGGCCCAGACCGTGAGCCAGATGGTGGATAACGTGCTGTCGCAGCCGGAAGGCAAACGCCTGATGCTGCTTGCGCCGATCATCAAAGAGCGTAAGGGCGAACACACCAAAACGCTGGAAAACCTGGCAAGCCAGGGCTATATCCGCGCCCGTATCGACGGCGAAGTGTGTGACCTGTCCGATCCGCCCAAGCTGGAGCTGCAGAAGAAGCACACCATTGAGGTGGTGATTGACCGTTTCAAAGTCCGTGAAGACCTGGCGACGCGCCTGGCGGAATCCTTTGAAACGGCGCTGGAACTCTCTGGCGGCACGGCCGTGGTCTCCGACATGGACGACCCGAAAGCGGAAGAGCTGCTCTTCTCCGCCAACTTCGCCTGCCCGATTTGTGGCTACAGCATGCGTGAGCTTGAACCGCGCCTGTTCTCGTTCAACAACCCGGCGGGTGCCTGCCCGACGTGTGACGGCCTGGGTGTACAGCAGTATTTCGACCCGGACCGCGTGATCCAAAACCCGGAGCTGTCGCTGGCGGGCGGCGCCATTCGCGGCTGGGACAAGCGTAACTTCTACTATTTCCAGATGCTGAAATCGCTGGCGGAGCACTACAAATTCGACGTTGAAGCCCCGTGGGCAAGCCTGAGCCCGAACGTACACAAAGTGATCCTGTTCGGTTCCGGCAAAGATAACATCGAGTTCAAGTATATGAACGATCGCGGCGATACCTCCGTGCGTCGCCACCCGTTTGAAGGGGTGCTGCACAATATGGAGCGCCGCTACAAAGAGACCGAATCCAGCGCGGTACGTGAAGAGCTGGCGAAGTTCATCAGCAACCGCTCCTGCGCCACCTGTGAAGGCACGCGCCTGCGTCGCGAAGCGCGCCACGTGTTTGTCGAAAACACGGCGCTGCCGACCATCTCAGACATGAGCATCGGCCACGCGATGGACTTCTTCAACAACCTGAAGCTCTCCGGCCAGCGTGCAAAAATTGCCGAAAAAGTGCTGAAAGAGATCGGCGATCGCCTCAAGTTCCTCGTGAACGTCGGCCTGAACTACCTGACGCTTTCCCGCTCGGCAGAAACGCTCTCTGGCGGTGAAGCGCAGCGTATCCGTCTGGCGAGCCAGATTGGCGCGGGCTTAGTCGGCGTGATGTACGTGCTGGATGAGCCGTCCATCGGCCTGCACCAGCGCGACAACGAGCGTCTGCTCGGTACGCTGGTTCACCTGCGCAACCTCGGCAACACGGTGATCGTGGTTGAACACGACGAAGATGCGATCCGCGCGGCTGACCACGTCATCGACATTGGCCCAGGCGCTGGCGTACACGGCGGTCAGGTCGTTGCAGAAGGGACGCTGAAAGACATTATGGCGGTGCCCGAGTCGCTGACCGGTCAGTTCATGAGCGGTAAGCGCAAGATTGAAGTGCCGAAACAGCGCGTAACCGCAGATCCGGAAAAAGTGCTGAAGCTGACCGGCGCGCGCGGTAACAACCTGAAAGACGTGACCCTGACGCTGCCGGTTGGCCTGTTTACCTGTGTTACCGGCGTGTCCGGTTCCGGTAAATCGACGCTGATCAACGACACGCTGTTCCCGATTGCGCAGACGGCGCTGAACGGCGCGACGCTGGCGGAGCCTGCGCCGTACCGCGACATCCAGGGGCTGGAGCATTTCGATAAAGTTATCGACATCGACCAGAGCCCGATAGGCCGCACTCCGCGCTCTAACCCGGCGACCTATACCGGCGTCTTTACGCCCGTACGTGAACTCTTCGCGGGCGTGCCGGAAGCGCGCTCCCGCGGCTATACGCCAGGACGTTTCAGCTTTAACGTGCGCGGCGGACGCTGCGAAGCGTGCCAGGGCGACGGCGTGATCAAGGTTGAGATGCACTTCCTGCCGGATATCTACGTGCCGTGCGACCAGTGCAAAGGCAAGCGCTATAACCGCGAAACGCTGGAGATTAAGTACAAGGGCAAGACCATTCACGAAGTGCTGGACATGACCATCGAAGAGGCGCGCGAGTTCTTTGACGCCGTCCCTGCGCTGGCGCGTAAGCTGCAAACGCTGATGGACGTTGGCCTGACCTACATTCGTCTGGGGCAGTCGGCGACAACGCTTTCCGGTGGTGAAGCGCAGCGCGTGAAGCTGGCGCGTGAGCTGTCAAAACGCGGCACCGGTCAGACGCTGTACATTCTTGATGAGCCGACTACCGGTCTGCACTTTGCCGACATCCAGCAGCTGCTCGAGGTTCTGCATCAGCTCAGAGACCAGGGCAACACTATCGTGGTCATCGAACATAACCTGGACGTGATTAAAACCGCGGACTGGATTGTCGATCTCGGTCCGGAAGGCGGCAGCGGCGGCGGTGAAATTCTCGTCTCCGGCACGCCAGAGACCGTTGCAGAGTGCGAAGCCTCGCACACCGCACGCTTCCTTAAACCGTTGCTGTAATCGTCACACGGAGAGCTGCTGTCGGGTTGTTTCCGGCAGCAGCTCAACCGCCTGCTGATAGGACGCGTCCACCAGGTAGTAAATTTGCGATCCGGGAATGGAACCGTCGAGATACACAGTGCTCCAGTGCGCTTTATTCAGATGCTTGCTTGGTCTGACATCATCGTGCTGCTGACGCAATAAATCGGCCAGCTCCGGGCTGGTTTTCAGCGACGCCGCCGGACGGCCTTCCACCTCTTTCACCATCGCAAACAGCACATCACCGACCTTAATCTGCGTGGCTTTCCAGTCGCTGTGGACGCTTTGCTCCGCGCCCGGCTTGCTCATGCAGTACTGAAGTATCTCCGAAATTGTCATCTTTATTCCCCTTGTAGCGTAGCGATAATTTTACGCGAACCACCGTGAATGCGATGTTCTCCCAGCCAGATCCCCTGCCACGTTCCCAACACCAGCCGCCCGTTGTGAACCGGCAGCATCAGCGATACGCCCAGCAGGGAAGATTTGATATGCGAAGGCATATCGTCCGCTCCCTCATAGTCATGCTCATAAGGCGCGTTGTCCGGGACGCTCTTCAGAAAATGGTGCTCCATGTCGGACCGGACGGTGGGGTCGCAATTTTCATTAAGCGTGAGAGAGGCGGACGTGTGCTGAAGCAGCAAATGCAGCAAACCCGTTTTGACGCGCGACAGGTCGCGGAGTTGCCCGATGACTTCATCCGTCACCAGGTGAAATCCGCGTGGTTTAGCGCTTAAGGTCAGGGTCTGTTGGTACCACATGTGCTGCTCCGTAATGAAAGATGAATCTTTCTAAGTGTGCAGCAAGAAGACGAAAGGTAAAACCCGCAGCAGCGAGATTTGATTAAAAAAGAGTCAAACTCGCTGCCGGGTACTTAATACTCCGAGTTGACGATCACCTCTTCGCCAAACTTTCCGGCCATCGGCAGCGGTCGATAGGTCGAGTTAGAGGCGCGTAATACCCTGATCCCTCTGGCTCCTGCGTCGTGCGCGGCGGTGATGTCGTTATCGGAATCACCATAAAACACTTTGATATTTTTCTTTTCCAGCCACTGGATTTTGGTGTTTTGCCCTTCTTTATCACCCGCAAAAATGACCGGGTTCATGCTGGCAGCCGGGATCAGGAAATCATCCTGTATCGTTTTGGAGACGGTTTCCGTCTTGGTCTGGCTGCGGCCGGTGACAAAGTAAATGCTGTCGCCGCGCTTCACGTGCATGGCGATCAGCGCGCGTGCCACCTCTTTCGGGATGCTGAATTCGTCCCAGCCGTTGTTCATTTTTTCCCAGAATTCCGGGTTCTTCAGATACGCTTCGCTGTCCGGTGAATACGTTTTCTTCCCGCGCCAGAAGCCAGGGCTTGAGAACAGCACGGTATCGTCAATGTCAAAGCCTACGGCCATTGGCGGACGGCCTACCAGACTGTTTTCGATTTGAGCCACAGAGACCCAGTGAATGGGCGCCTGCTCGGCAAGAATGGCGGCAGTGGTGCCGGTGTAAAGCGGCGTCGGGGCAGAAGCTCGAGCCACGACAGCACTGTTAAGTGAGAACAATAAGCAGGCGGCGCTGAGCGCCAGTGTGATCTTGCGCATATTTTCCCCTGAATATTCAGTTTGTTATCGTTTTATTTTGAGTGAATGGTCAAAAAACTATCCGACCATCACCCCAGCGGGAGGTGAAGGGAAGGAGTTTTTGCTTATGAAGCTGAATAAAAAGAAGACGATCACAAAAGGCCGGACAACCTTTTTGTGCGGCCTGATGCCCTCACCCCGGCCCTCTCCCACGGGGAGAGGGAGGGTTGGTAAGTACTTACATCACAGCAGCAAACGCCTGCGCCACGCGATGAACGTTGCTGGCATTTAAACCCGCTACGCACATGCGGCCGCTGGCGATCAGGTAGACGCCAAACTCTTCGCGCAGGCGATCGACCTGTGCCGCACTCAGTCCGGTGTAGCTGAACATTCCGCGCTGCTTGAGCAGGTAGTCGAAGTTATGTCCCGGCACGGCCTCTTTCAGGACGTTAACCAGTTCCTGACGCATCGTCTGAATGCGCTGGCGCATCGCTTCCACTTCCGCAAGCCAGGACGCTTTCAGCTGTTCGTCACCGAGGACCGTCGCCACCACCTGCGCACCAAAGTTTGGCGGGCTGGAGTAGATGCGGCGCACCGTCGCTTTCAGCTGACCCAGCACGCGACCCGCCGCTTCGGCGTCTTCACACACCACGGACAGACCGCCCACGCGCTCGCCGTAAAGCGAGAAGATTTTTGAGAAGGAGTTACTGACCAGCGCTGGCAGCCCGGCGCTGGCCACGGCGCGGATGGCGTAAGCATCGTCTTCCATGCCCGCGCCAAAGCCCTGATAGGCGATGTCGAGGAACGGGATCAGGTTGCGGGCCTTCAGTACCTCAATCACCGCATCCCACTGGGCGTTGGTGAGATCCGCACCGGTCGGGTTATGGCAGCATGGATGCAGCAGCACAATGCTGCGCTCCGGCAGGGTGTTCAGTTTTTCCAGCAGCGCGTCAACGCGCACGCCGTTAGTTTCGCTGTCGAACCACGGATAGGTCGCCACTTTGAAGCCTGCGCCCTCGAAGATCGCAACGTGGTTTTCCCACGTCGGATCGCTGACCCACACGCCTGAATCCGGGAAGTATTTTTTCAGGAAGTCTGCACCCACTTTCAGCGCACCCGAGCCGCCCAGCGTCTGGATGGTCGCCACGCGTTTTTGTGCGAGCACCGCGTGATCGGCACCAAACAGCAGCGGCGCAATGGTGCTGCGATAGGCATTTAACCCTTCCATCGGCAGATAGAGCGACGCACCGTGTGGAACAGCGTTAAGACGCGCTTCAGCTTCGGCAACGGCCTGCAGCTGAGGAATAAAACCCTCGTGGTTGTAATACAAACCGATGCTGAGGTTCACTTTGTCGCTGCGAGGATCTTCTTTGAAACGCTCCATTAAGGAGAGGATAGGGTCGCCGGCATAGGCGTCAACTTTCTGAAACACGCGATGGTTCTCCGGAATTCGATGAGGCAGGGATTTCAACAATAAACCGGAAGTGGGAGAAGGTCGAGAGCGATATCAGGCCTGCCCCTGGATATATCGGCAAATTTGATCGATTCGCGCAGAGAGTGGACCCTGCACGCGCAAAAAGGGGATATTTCGCTGTGACAGCTCCGCTTCATACCACGCCTGCTGCCGATGACGAAACGCCTCATCCTGACGGGTCCCATCCTGCACAAAGGGAAATTCATCCCCGCAGAGTACGACCAGAGAATAGTCGCGTTCGGCTAACTCAATTAATGCCTGCGGTGCGCTGCCAAACTGATCGAGCGTGTAAAACAAGGTCGTTAAAGGTGATGTATCGCACACCAGGTAAGGCGCGATACAGGATAATTCCTCTCGGCGCACTTGCTCCCGGGCTATATGCAGCAAATCCTCCAGCTCAAGAACGCCATTCTTTGCTTCCCAGTGTTCACGACCATACTCGGCAACGTACGGGACGTTTAGCGTCTGCGCCAGTGCCTTAGAAAGTGTGCTTTTGCCCGTTGATTCTCCACCTAATAAGCAGATGCGGAAAACAAAGCTGCGATAAACCTCAGGGGACATCATCTTACGATAACGATGAACATCAGAACGTATGCGCGTTCCCGAAGGGGCGTCAGGTTCCAATGAACGCTGGAGACGAACGTGCGCAACCGGTCGTCCGAAACGTTGGCTCAACACACTGGCAAACCCGTCGCCATAATCTTCGGCAGTAAATACCGCCTGTGGCTGACAATGCAGGATGTCTTCACACAGCGTGGCAACGTAATGACGATGCAGATCGGCGTCAGCGTCGTTCGGTGGGGGCGGCGCAATATCGTAAGACGCCATCACCTGCGGAGAAAGCACAAGATGGCGACATTGCGGGAAGCGCATCGTTAACCAGTGAAGTCGTTTTTCAGGTTCATAACCGCGTATTTCCGGCACCGAATAGCTAATGATAAAGACCGTCTCGCACTGCTCAAGAGCCGCATTGATAAGCGCTTCATGCCCTGAATGCAAAGGTGCAAATTTGCCCACAACCAGGCCGCTGGCATAACACTTCATTGCGCGCGGATCTCCCTACGCCACTGATAAAGCCCGTGCCACGCATTAAACCAAAACAGCAGATATAACCCGGCGGTCAGATGCAGGTCCCTCATCGCATACAGCGGTACCGCTAGCGTGTTAACGGCAATCCAGACGTACCAGTTTTCCAGGCGTCGTCCCATCAGCATAAACTGAGCAAGAACGCTGAATGTCAAAATGATGGAATCCAGCCAGGGCGCCCAGGCATTGGTGTAGAGATGCAATATAAGTCCGTACACCGCCGCCACGCTCATGGCACAGGCCAGCAGAATAAAAAAATGCCCCGGTCTGGTACGCCGGACGGGCAGTACGTCCCCGCGATTGCCTTTCAGCCAGTGCAGCCAACCGGTTATGCTCGTGATAATGAAGAAGAACTGAAGGGTAACGTCAGCATATAGCTGCACAGAATAGAAGACCCAGGCATAAAGCCCGCAGCCTATGATGCCTATCCACCACGTATGGATGTTATTTCTGGCAGCCAGCCAGACGGAGAGCGCGTAGGCCAGACAAGCAGCGAGTTCGAAAGGGGACATTATCCTTCCCTGGAATAAAATGTTAGTCGATGTACTTCATCGCGACCCTTGACGTCAGGCGCGTGATAAGTTCGTAAGCACTCACTTTCGTTAATTCCGCAATGCGTTCAACGGGCAAACCTTCGCCCCACATCACCACCGCATCGCCTGCTTTGTCCTGCGCTTCAGGCCCCAGATCGACACAAATCATGTCCATCGCCACGCGACCAACAATCTTCACTTCACGACCATTGACCAGCACAGGCGTGCCCGTCGGCGCGGCGCGCGGATAACCGTCACCATATCCCATCGCCACCACGCCCAGCCGCGTATCGCGTTCGCTGGTCCATGTGCCGCCGTAGCCCACCGGCTCACCGGCTTTGTGCTCGCGCACGGCGATCAGGTTAGAGACAAGGGACATCACCGGCTGGAAGCCGAAATCTGGCCCCCAGGGTTTACCCTCCAGCGGCGACACACCGTAAAGGATAATGCCCGGGCGAGCCCAGTCGAAGTGCGACTGCGGCCAAAGCAGAATGCCGCCCGATGCCGCAATTGAGCGCATCCCCGGTTTGCCTTCGCAGAAGGTGTTGAAGATATCGAGCTGCTTCTCGGTCGCCCCGCACTCGGGCTCATCGGCACGGGCAAAGTGGCTGACGATGTTCACCGGCTGGCGCACGTTTTTGCACCGGCATAAACGCTGATAAAACGCCTCTGCGTTTTCCGGGCGCACGCCCAGACGGTGCATGCCCGTGTCGAGCTTCATCCATACGGTCACCGGCTCGCTCAGCTCGGCGGTTTCGAGTGCCGCGAGCTGTTCTTCATTGTGTACCGCCGTGTGCAGATGCTGGTCGGCAATGGTTGGCAGATCCGACGCTTCAAAAAAGCCTTCGAGGAGCAGAATGGGTTGGGTAATACCGCCCGCGCGCAGGCGGAGGGCTTCTTCAAGACGGGCTACGCCAAAGGCGTCGGCATCGGGGAGCGTTCGCGCGGTCTCGAGAAGACCGTGTCCGTAAGCGTTCGCTTTCACGACTGCAACGAGCTTGCTGGCGGGTGCCAGTTCGCGCAAACGTTGCAGGTTGTGTCGCAGAGCGCGGCGGTTAATCACTACAGTTGCCGCTTGCATGTAAAATCCTTATTCGTCGTCGTACTGCGGTCCCGCATAGTTATCAAAGCGCGACCATTGTCCGTTAAAGGTCAGACGTACCGTACCGATGGGGCCGTTACGTTGCTTACCAATAATAATTTCAGCAATCCCTTTCAGGTCGCTGTTCTCGTGATAAACCTCATCACGGTAGATGAACATGATTAAGTCGGCATCCTGCTCGATGGAGCCGGATTCACGCAGATCGGAGTTGACCGGGCGCTTGTCGGCACGTTGTTCCAGAGAGCGGTTAAGCTGCGACAGCGCCACCACCGGCACGTGCAGCTCCTTGGCTAACGCCTTGAGCGAGCGGGAAATCTCTGCAATTTCCAGCGTACGGTTGTCGGAGAGCGACGGGACGCGCATCAGCTGAAGGTAGTCGATCATGATAAGGCCGATGCCGCCGTGTTCGCGGGCGATACGGCGCGCGCGGGAACGGACCTCCGTCGGCGTCAGGCCGGACGAGTCATCGATATAGATGTTCCGTTTTTCCAGCAGAATGCCCATGGTGCCGGAGATGCGCGCCCAGTCTTCATCATCGAGCTGGCCGGTACGAATGCGGGTCTGATCCACGCGCGACAGCGACGCCAGAGAACGCATCATAATCTGCTCGGAGGGCATCTCAAGACTGAAGATCAGCACCGGCTTATCCTGCAACATCGCCGCGTTTTCGACGAGGTTCATCGCAAAAGTGGTTTTACCCATCGACGGACGCGCCGCGACGATAATCAAATCCGACGGCTGCAGGCCAGCGGTTTTCTTATTGAGGTCGTCATAGCCGGTGTTTACGCCGGTTACACCGTCGTGCGGCTGCTGGAACAGCTGTTCGATACGCGCAACGGTAGCGTCGAGCACATCGGCAATGTTTTTTGGGCCTTCGTCTTTATTGGCGCGGCTTTCAGCGATTTTAAAGACGCGGGATTCGGCGAGGTCGAGCAGGTCTTCGCTGGTACGACCCTGCGGATCAAAACCGGCCTCGGCGATCTCGTTCGCCACAGAGATCATTTCACGCACAACGGCACGTTCACGCACGATGTCGGCGTAAGCGCTAATATTCGCCGCACTTGGCGTGTTTTTTGACAGTTCCGCCAGATAGGCAAACCCGCCGCAGCTGTCGAGTTGCCCCAGTCGCTCAAGCGATTCCGCGAGCGTGATCAGGTCGATCGGGCTGCCCGACTCCTGCAGACGCGCCATTTCGGTAAAGATATGGCGGTGCGGACGGGTATAGAAATCTTCCGCCACGACGCGCTCGGCGACGTCGTCCCAGCGTTCATTATCCAGCATTAAACCGCCCAACACCGACTGTTCCGCTTCAATCGAGTGCGGCGGGACTTTTAACCCGGCGACCTGGAAATCACGTTCGCGGGGTTCAGTCTGTTTGTTGAAGGGTTTGTTTCCTGCCATAGTGAATGGAGTTACCGAGATAAAGAGTGGGTCGAAAGATTACCATATTTTTCTTACGGAGGGAGCATGGCAACGCGCATTGAATTCCAGAAACATGGTGGACCAGAGGTGCTTAAAGCGGTGGAGTTTACCCCCGCCACACCTGGTGAAAATGAAATCCAGGTTGAAAACAAAGCGATTGGCATTAACTACATTGACACCTACATTCGCGGCGGTCTCTACCCGCCTCCGTCGATGCCGAGCGGGCTGGGAACGGAGGCGGCGGGTGTGGTCATCAACGTGGGCAACGCCGTTAAGCATATTAAAGAAGGCGACCGCGTGGTGTATGCGCAATCTGCTCTCGGCGCTTACAGTTCCGTACACAATGTTCCCGCAGACAAGGCCGCCCTTCTGCCTAACGCGATCTCCTTTGAGCAGGCTGCTGCCTCGTTCCTGAAAGGACTGACGGTGTTTTACCTGCTGCGTAAAACCTATGAGATCAAACCTGACGAGCAGTTCCTCTTTCATGCCGCAGCAGGTGGCGTGGGGCTGATCGCCTGCCAGTGGGCGAAGGCACTGGGCGCGAAGCTTATCGGCATCGTCGGCAGCGCGCAGAAAGCACAGCGTGCGCTGCAGGCCGGTGCATGGCAGGTCATCAACTACCGTGAAGAGAGCATTGCTGAACGGCTAAAAGAGATCACGCACGGACAAAAAGTGCGGGTCGTGTATGACTCGGTGGGGAAAGATACCTGGGAAGCCTCGCTGGACTGCCTGCAGCGCCGTGGTCTGATGGTGAGCTTCGGGAATGCGTCAGGCGCGGTAACCGGCGTTAACCTGGGCATTCTGAACCAGAAGGGTTCTCTGTATGTGACTCGCCCTTCCCTGCAAGGATACATCACCAACCGGGAAGAACTGGAGGAAGCCAGCAACGAACTGTTCTCGCTGATCGCCAGCGGCGTGATCAAAGTGGACGTGGCGGATGCGCAGAAATACGCACTGACCGATGCGCAGCGCGCGCATGAGGTGCTGGAAAGCCGGGCGACGCAGGGCTCAAGCCTGCTGATCCCCTAGGCCCTAAAAAGAAATTGGGCTTCCCGTGGGAAGCCCTTTCTTTTTTTAGTTCGGCTGTATGTAGGGTACAGCTCGATGAATTCTTTAGCGGCAGTCATAGTGACAGATTCGATAAGTAAATCCTATTCTGTTCTAAGGCATGCTGCCGGAAAAGTTACAAGTATGTGACGAACCCCTCAATACCTTAGTAACGGAAGCGGTTATTGCGCTGATAACTGGGCACTTTTGGCGTTTTTATCGCCCGTATCACCCATACCACCGCGACAGCCAGCAGCAACCAGGGTAACAGTTTGAGCATCAACGCAAATAATCCGCCGATAAACATCACTACCGTTGCCACAACGATCGCCGCGAGAATGCCGAGCAGCGAAATGCCCGTCACCATCAGCATCACAAAAAAGCCAATCACAAAAAGTAGTTCCAGCATGGTGTTCTCCCACGAGCCCCGAATGATGCAGAAAGCATTACAAGAATCATGCCAAACGTAACCAATTGTTCTCAAAGAAAAACGCCCCGCAACGTTGTGCGGGGCGTGGTGAATTTGACGATCTTTTAGTGAAAATTAACGCTTGTCTGCAACCAGACGCAGCGCGTGCTCCAGCACCTCAATATCCGCACCGGCTTTATGTGCATTCTCGCTCAGGTAACGACGCCACTGGCGCGCGCCCGGGATCCCCTGGAACAGGCCGAGCATATGCCGGGTGATATGACCAAGATAAGTGCCGTTGCTCAACTCGCGCTCAATGTAAGGGTACATCGCACGCACGACGGCAACCGGATCGGTGTCTGCGCCTTCGATGCCAAAGATTTCACGATCGACCGTCGCCAGAATGCCCGGGTTCTGATACGCCTCGCGCCCGACCATCACGCCATCCATATGTTCCAGATGCGCTTTGGCCTCTTCCAGCGACTTGATGCCACCGTTAATGGACATCGTAAGGTGCGGGAAGTCACGCTTCAGCTGATACACGCGCGGGTAGTCCAGCGGCGGGATCTCACGGTTCTCTTTCGGGCTGAGGCCGGAGAGCCAGGCTTTTCGCGCGTGGATGATGAACATCTCGCACTCGCCTTTCCCGGATACCGTATTGATGAAATCGCACAGGAATTCGTAGCTGTCCTGGTCATCAATGCCGATACGGGTTTTGACCGTTACCGGGATAGAGACGACGTCGCGCATGGCTTTGATGCAGTCCGCCACCAGCTGCGCGTTACCCATCAGGCACGCGCCGAACATGCCGTTTTGCACGCGATCGGAAGGACAACCAACGTTCAGGTTTATTTCGTCATAGCCGCGTTCTTCGGCCAGCTTCGCGCACTGCGCCAGCGCGGTCGGATCGCTGCCGCCCAGCTGCAGGGCAACCGGATGCTCTTCTTCGCTATAGGCCAGATAGTCGCCCTTACCGTGAATAATTGCCCCGGTTGTCACCATTTCGGTATACAGCAGCGTATGGCGGGAGAGCTGACGCAGGAAGTAACGGCAGTGTCTGTCCGTCCAGTCGAGCATCGGCGCAATGGAGAAACGGTGTGCAGGGAAAGCAGTCTGTAATTCTGACGACATGGCGAAGTTTTAAGCATCTGGTGGAAAAGGGGCGCTACTATAGCACAAAGAAAAGCCGGAGGCGCAGCGCCTCCGGTTCTCGTTAAAACGTCATGCTTAGCTGTGCCCCTGCGCCCCAGGTTTCGTCCTCGCCGTACAGGCCCATCAGGTCAACGTGGACGGTGTTAAACGGCGCAAAACCAACACCGCCGGTAAAGACATTGCTGTCATTGCCTTTCATATCCGCCCGATAACCGGCACGCACGGCGAGCCAGCTGAGCGGCGTCACCTCGGCACCGACGCCAACATATTGCGAGGTATCTTCGCTTTTAAAGCCCTTGGTTTCGGTCAGATCGCCATCAGCCGTCAGGGTCACAAGATCGGTATGCCACGCCGCACCCGCCGTGACAACAGGGCTGATTTGATAGGTATCACGCACCCCACCCACCTCTTTGGTGTCGATATCACGCGAGAAAAGGTTTTGTCCGGTCAGGCCAACCGTCCAGTTTTCCCCGAAGTCCGCCGCAAGACCGGCATCGACGTTAAAGCCAGTATCATCATTGCGGTAACGGCTGCTGTTGATGTCGCCACTGTCGAAGTTGTAAATCGAGACGGTGTAGTTATAGAGCCAGGTCTTTTGCAGCTTCGGCGTGATACCCAATGAAACCGGCACACCGCTGATATCAAACTGACGCGCGACCGTCACGCCATAGTCCGAAACGATTGCCGCGCGGCCAAAGCCTTTTGATTTTAGATTATTAGGGTTAACCGTTAGCGCGGTCGCGGGAACAGCCTCAACACCGCGCAATATGTCGATATCGCCCTGATCGATGTAAGAGCTGACGCGTGCACGCGCATTCGCTTTCGCCACAAAGGCGACGGAGAGCACGTCATTAGGAATACTGACGGCGATCCCCCCACCCGCTTTACCGCTGGCGGTTTTTCCTTTCAGGGAATCCAGCTGATCGGCAAGATCGCCCGCAGCAGAAGAGACCTGCTGAGAAGCAGGGCTGAGCGGATTTAAGAGATCGATGAGGTTGATGTTGTCCAGCGTGCTGCGATAGCGGCTTACATCGTCGCTGATATCATCGATTTTATCCCGTAGGTTATCTTTGTCTGAAATCTGCGCGCCGATGGACGGCAGGATCACCGTGATACCATCGTCAGGTTTCGCTTTCGCCAGTAATGCCGGGTTGATTAATGTACCGCTGCCGTAGGTTCCTGCTGCAACGCCCGTTCCCCCCATCGCGTCACTGCGCGCTTCTGTCCAGGTATTGGCTGCTCCCGCCTGATTTGCCATAAAAAAGGAGACAGCAATGCTAACCACCGAAAATTTAAAATATTTTTTCACAGTATGCCCGTTATAGTCTGTTATGAAATAACCCCTGTCTGTTATCACCCAAACAGGAACGAACTATTGCTGTGAATAAGTAGTAAAAGACCCGCTATTTCTTTCCCTAAGTAAAATTCCCTTACGGCCTGTTGTAATTTGTGACGGCCCTCAATATTTATAGAAGAGGAAAATTATTTCCGCTCGGGTTTTCCATTGTGCGGCCCAAAAAATTGAGGAGGATGATCTACCCAGCGGTCCTCACGCGTCGCGGCATAGACCGGGTTCAGCGGATAGTAGATGCGGTTTTGCTTTTTGTTGGCCTCGCCGACAACCAGCAACCGTACCTCTTCATCAGTGTTGTTTATAAAGGTATGGCAAACGCCCGTCCCGGCGGGGAACCCCACGCTGTCTCCTGGTTCAAGCTTCCACAGGTAGCCGTTTATCCAGGCCTCCGGATGCCCTTCAAGCACATAAATAAACTCTTCTTCGTCGCTTTCCGCATGCGGATAAGACGTACGACGCCCTGGCGGCAAACGCTCATGATGAATACCAATGCGGCCTAAGCCTAGCCTGCGAGCGAGGGGCGCGCCGATGGAAAAAAGTTCGTCACTGTCGGGATAGGTCGAATCGTCAGCACCTTCCACATCTTTCCAGTGCTTAATACAGTCAGGTCTTTTCATGGTTAATTCCCCGAATTGCGATGCGTCAGGTATAGCACAGCCTGGTGGATCTCGGTGTTTTTACCAGAACATGATAAAGTGAGGGTTTTCCATCCTATACATCCGAGGTGCTAAATGGATAAGTCCACAAAAGAGCTGTTAGCGCAGGCCGAAAAGCTGTGTGCGCAACGCAATGTGCGCCTGACTCCGCAGCGCCTCGAGGTCTTGCGCCTGATGAGCCTGCAACAGGGTGCCATCAGCGCATATGACCTGCTGGACTTGCTGCGCGCAAGCGAACCGCAGGCAAAACCGCCTACGGTTTATCGCGCGCTGGATTTCCTGCTGGAACAAGGTTTTGTACACAAGGTTGAATCGACCAATAGCTATGTACTGTGCCATCTGTTCGATCAGCCAACCCATACCTCAGCCATGTTTATCTGCGATCGCTGCGGTGCGGTAAAGGAAGAGGGTGCGGAAGGCGTGGAAGATATTATGCATACGCTGGCGGCTAAAATGGGCTTCGCCCTGCGTCATAACGTGATTGAAGCGCACGGGCTGTGCTCGGCGTGCGTGGAGGTGGAAGCCTGCCGTCATCAGGACGCCTGTCAGCACGACCACTCTATTCTCGTGAAGAAAAAGCCGCGTTAACGGCAAAAGAAAAGGCGGCTTAGAGCCGCCCTGTGGGTTATTCAGCGTTACCAGCGGTAGTCATTACGGGTTTCCCAGTCTTTGACTTCGGTTTCCGCCTGGTCTTTCGCGTAGCCGTAACGTTCCTGAATTTTACCGACAAGCTGATCGCGTTTACCTTCAATGACGGTCATATCGTCATCCGTCAGCTTACCCCACTGTTCTTTCGCTTTACCTTTGAACTGCTTCCAGTTGCCGCCGATTTCGTCTTTATTCATCATCGTGTCCTCTTAGTTAAGCGTTGGGTCGTAACGTCCGTTACGTTCTTTTCTGCTGGACGTGATAATTATTGTAGTTAAGGATTCGGCGGTTGATTTCATATTCGGAATCTTTAACCGTCACGATATATCGTGACGGGAAGGGAGCCAGGTATTGTTTTGCCAGTGGCGGTGCCAGATGAATGCCAGCGACAATCCGCGCAGCGACAGGAAAACCGCCAGCGCCAGCCATAAACCGTGATTACCCAAATACGGTAAGGTCAGCAGCGTGAGGCCAAAGCCTGCAGCCGCGACGGCCATGCTGTTACGCATCTCCGCGCCGCGGGTTGCGCCAATAAACATGCCATCCAGCAGATAACACCAGACGCCCACCACCGGTAAGATCACCTGCCAGATGAGATAGTGGCTCGCCAGTTCGCGTAATGCCGGTAACGACGTGAGTAACGCGATAATGTCGCTGCCGAAACAGGCATAAATCAGTGCGAACGCCAGCGCGACCAGACCTGACTGACGGCAAGCCGCCCGCCACACCTCGTGGAGCTGGCCAGTTTCACGCGCACCGTATGCCTGCCCGGAGTGCGCCTCCACGGCGTAAGCAAAGCCGTCCAGCGCATACGCGGTAAACGTCAGCAATGTCATCAGCACCGCATTTACCGCAACGATCTCAGGCCCAAGACGGGCACCAAAAACCGTTAACGCACCAAAACAGAGCTGTAGCAGGAGCGAGCGCAGCATGATGTCCCGGTTCAGCGCCAGCAGCTTGCGGATGTTGCCGCGCCACGCGGTTTTCAGCATGACCAGGGAAACCCCACGCAGGGCCAGTACGCGCCAGACCATCCACAGACCGATGATAAACGTGCCGTATTCTGCGACTGCGGTTGCCAACGCCGCGCCCTGTACGTTCATGTGCAGACCCATCACCAGCCAGAGGTCGAGCACGATGTTCAAAAGGTTTCCCACCACCAGCAGGATGACCGGCGCACGAGCGTACTGCACGCCCAGCAGCCAGCCCAGCAGAACCAGGTTTGCCAGCGATGCGGGCGCACTGAGCCAGCGAATTTCAAGAAAGCGCCTGGCCTGCTCAAGTACCGCCTCGCTCCCGCCCACAATATGCAGCGCCAGATCAATCAGCGGCGTGCGAAACAGAACGATTAACGCGCCAGCCCCAAGCGCCAGAACGAGTGGTTGCACCAGCGCGCGCGCCAGTCGCAGCGGATCTTTCGCGCCATAGGCTTGTGCCGTCAGCCCCGTGGTACTCATGCGTAAGAAGAGCAGGAGCATAAAGAGAAAACTGGTTGCCGTTGCGCCAATCGCCACGCCGCCCAGATAAACGGGAGAATCCAGATGACCAATCACCGCGGTGTCCACCAGGCCAAGCAAAGGAACGGTGATATTGGAAAAAATCATCGGCAGTGCAAGACGCCACAATGCCTTATCAGAAGCTGTAAGCAGTGACATGAAAGATACCGGGAATGGGAAATGAGTCAGGCTACGGAGTCCCGCAGCCTGTCAGGAAGAGGTTACAGCCATTCACCGTTGCGGATAACGCCAACGGCCAGACCTTCAATGGAGAAGTTCTGTTCGCGCAGATCCACCACAATCGGGGAGAATTCGTTATTTTCGGGCAGCAGCTGTACGGTGTTACCCTGTTTCTTCAGTCGCTTGACGGTCACTTCATCATCAATACGCGCGACCACAACCTGACCGTTACGCACATCCTGGGTTTTGTGAACGGCCAGCAGATCGCCATCAAGAATGCCGATATCTTTCATGGACATCCCGCTGACGCGCAGCAGGAAATCTGCACTCGGCTTGAACATACCAGGATCGACCTGATAGTGACCTTCAATATGCTGCTGGGCCAACAGAGGTTCACCCGCGGCGACACGGCCAACCAGCGGAATGCCTGTCTCTTCTTCCACCAGCAGACGAATGCCGCGAGACGCGCCAGACACAATTTCAATCACACCTTTGCGCGCCAGCGCTTTCAGATGTTCCTCGGCCGCATTTGGAGAACGGAAGCCCAGACGCTGCGCGATTTCCGCACGCGTGGGTGGCATACCCGTCTGGCCGATATGATCCCGGATGAGATCAAACACCTCTTGCTGCCTGGTCGTTAACGCTTTCATTCCGCCCCCTGGGTGTATATACAGTTATGCTGTGAGTATATACAGTCAAAGGCGATTTTGGAACCAAAAACTGCACAAAAAACCAGGGACTTAATTATTCCTCGAGGCTCATCGGAAATGTGACCAAAGCAGCGTGACCCAGGTGATCGCTGCCGTGATAATCGCCAGCAGCACAGCGGCAGACCCCATGTCTTTCGCACGGCCAGAAAGTTCGTGGAAATCTGAACCGATACGGTCCACAACCGCCTCAATAGCGCTATTGAGAATTTCCACTATCATCACCAAAAGAACAGAGCCGATGAGAAGCACGCGGGTAATAGCATCAACATCAAGGAAACAGGCGATGATAACCGCGACGATAGCGGCAACGCCCTCCTGGCGAAACGCGGCTTCATTGACCCATGCGGCACGGAAACCTTTCCATGAATAGCCAGCAGCTTTGATGATTCGGGTTAACCCAGTGGTATTATTGGCCATTAAAAGAACCTTTTATTGGAAAAAGCGTCACTAACTATAAGCGCAGCGCGTTTTGCTGCAGCCTGAAGTATGACGGGTAACAACAGAAATTTTGCGCGCTTTCTGTTATCCTTGCGCCGCAATTGCATTATTAACCAGAGGCTTTACATCGTTTATGTCCGGCTGGCCACGAATTTACTACAAATTACTTAATTTACCATTAAGCGTCCTGGTAAAAAGTAAGTCTATCCCAGCAGAACCTGCGCTGGAATTAGGGCTCGATACGTCGCGCCCTATTATGTACGTTTTGCCTTATAACTCGAAGGCAGACCTGCTGACGCTTCGCGCCCAATGTCTGGCGCATGATTTACCTGACCCACTTGAACCGCTTGAAGTTGATGGCACTCTGCTGCCGCGCTATGTGTTTATCCACGGCGGACCACGCGTGTTTACCTATTACACGCCGAAAGAAGAGTCCATCAAGCTGTTCCATGACTATCTCGACCTGCACCGCAGCAATCCCGATCTGGATGTGCAGATGGTGCCGGTCTCAGTGATGTTTGGTCGCCGTCCGGGCCGCGAAAAAGGCGAAGAGAATCCGCCGCTGCGTATGCTCAACGGCATCCAGAAGTTCTTCGCGGTCTCCTGGCTGGGACGCGACAGCTTTGTACGCTTCTCCCCTTCCGTTTCGCTGCGCCGTATGGCGGACGAGCACGGCACCGACAAGATCATCGCGCAAAAACTGGCGCGTGTGGCGCGTATGCACTTCGCACGCCAGCGTCTGGCTGCCGTTGGGCCTCGTCTCCCGGCGCGTCAGGATCTGTTCAACAAGCTGCTGGCCTCCAAAGCGATTGCCCGCGCGGTTGAAGACGAAGCGCGCAGCAAGAAGATTTCCCACGAGAAAGCACAGCAGAACGCCATTGCGCTGATGGAAGAGATTGCGGCTAACTTCTCCTACGAGATGATTCGTCTCTCCGACCGTATCCTGAGCTTCACCTGGAACCGTCTCTATCAGGGCATTAACGTCCACAACGCCGAGCGCGTACGCCAGCTGGCCCACGACGGCCATGAAATTGTCTATGTGCCCTGCCACCGCAGCCACATGGACTACCTGCTGCTCTCCTATGTGTTGTATCACCAGGGACTGGTACCACCGCACATTGCGGCGGGCATCAACCTGAACTTCTGGCCAGCAGGCCCGATCTTCCGCCGTCTGGGTGCGTTCTTCATCCGTCGTACCTTTAAGGGCAACAAGCTCTACTCCACCGTATTCCGTGAATATCTCGGCGAGCTGTTCAGCCGCGGCTATTCCGTTGAATACTTCGTGGAGGGCGGTCGTTCCCGTACCGGTCGTCTGCTCGATCCGAAAACCGGCACGCTGTCGATGACCATCCAGGCAATGCTGCGCGGCGGTACGCGTCCGATCACGCTGGTGCCGATCTACATTGGCTATGAACACGTCATGGAAGTGGGCACTTACGCGAAAGAACTGCGCGGTGCGACCAAAGAGAAAGAGAGCCTGCCGCAGATGCTGCGCGGCCTGAGCAAGCTGCGCAATCTTGGCCAGGGATACGTGAACTTTGGCGAACCGATGCCATTGATGACGTATCTGAACAACCATGTTCCGGAGTGGCGCGAGTCTATCGATCCTATCGAAGCGGTACGTCCGGCGTGGCTGACGCCTACGGTGAACGGTATTGCTGCCGAGCTGATGGTGCGCATCAACAACGCAGGCGCGGCGAACGCCATGAACCTGTGCTGTACCGCGCTTCTGGCCTCTCGCCAGCGCTCACTCACCCGTGAGCAGCTGACCGAGCAGCTTGATTGCTACCTGAACATTATGCGCAACGTGCCGTACTCGGTTGATTCGACCGTGCCTTCTGCTACCGCGAGCGAGCTTATCGACCACGCGCTGCAGATGAACAAGTTCGAAGTCGAGAAAGACACCATCGGTGACATCATCATCCTGCCGCGCGAGCAGGCCGTGCTGATGACGTACTACCGCAACAACATCACGCATATGCTGATGCTGCCGTCGCTGATGGCGGCCATTATTACCCAGCATCGCCGCATTTCACGTCAGGAACTCTTGCGCCATCTTGAAGCTATCTACCCGATGCTGAAAGCGGAGCTGTTCCTGCGCTGGAGTAAAGATGAGCTGGCGGTTGAGCTGGATAAAATGACGGAAGAGATGCGTCGTCAGGGGCTGATTACCCTGAATAATGACGAGCTGCATATCAACCCGTCGCGTTCCCGCACCCTGCAGTTGCTGGCCGCCGGTGCGCGTGAAACGCTGCAGCGCTACGCCATCACCTTCTGGCTGCTCAGCGCGAACCCGTCGATCAACCGCGGTACGCTGGAAAAAGAGAGCCGGACGCTGGCACAGCGCCTGTCTGTTCTGCACGGCATTAACGCGCCGGAATTCTTCGACAAAGCGGTATTCAGCTCACTGGTGCTGACGCTGCGTGATGAAGGGTTTATCAGCGATACGGGCGATGCCGAACCGGAAGAGACGCTCAAGATTTACCAGATGCTGGCCGAGCTGATTACCTCGGACGTGCGTTTAACGATCGAAAGCGCGACGCAGGGCGAGTGATGTAAAAAAGCCGGGTGGCGGCTTCGCCTTACCCGGCCTACGTTCCTGCATGACATGTAGGCCCGGTAAGCGCTAGCGCCACCGGGCTTCTTTTTAGCCAAAGTAACTCATCGCCAGCCCTAAAAACAGCACCAGACCGACGTAGTTATTATTTAAAAACGCTTTGAAGCAGGCTTCACGCTCGCGCTTCGCAATCAGCTTCTGCTGATACGCAAACAGCAGTCCCGCCACCAGCACGGACCAGTAAAACTCCCAGTTCAGCCCGTTCAGGCGACCAATCGCCACCATCAGCGCCAGCACCGCCACCTGCAAAATGCCGATAATCAGTTTGTCCTGACGGCCAAACAGAATCGCCGTCGACTTGATGCCAATCTTGAGATCGTCATCGCGGTCGACCATCGCGTACTGCGTATCGTACGCCACGGCCCAGAGAATATTCGCCAGGAACATCAGCCAGCAGCTGAGCGGAACAGACTCGCTAACTGCGGCAAATGCCATCGGAATCGACCAGCCAAATGCCGCGCCCAGCACCACCTGCGGCAGATGGGTGTAGCGCTTCATAAACGGATAGACCCAGGCCAGCGCCAGCGCGGCGACAGACAGCAGGATCGTCATGGTGTTAAGCGTTAGCACCAGCAGGAAGGAGAGCAGCACCAGCACTACAAACAGCGTACGCGCCTCTTTTTCCGTAACCTGGCCGCTGGGCAGCGGGCGATTAGCCGTTCGCTTTACATGTCCATCAAATTTCCGGTCGGCATAGTCGTTGACTACACATCCTGCAGCACGCATCAGCCAGACACCGGCAACAAACACGGCCAGGATCCACAGCGGCGGGACGCCCGGCGTCGCCACCCACAGCGCCCATAAGGTTGGCCACAGCAGCAGCAACGCGCCAATCGGTTTATCCGTTCGCATTAAGCGGTGATAGGCCAGCAGCTTGTTTTGCGTCAGGCTCCACTCCATTTTGTCTTCCTCTCAGTACAACGGCGATGCCGGTAAAAAAAGCTCCGTCAATATTAACGGTTTACCACTCAGACGAAGGCGGGAACGACGCCCCCACAGGTCGGCATCACGGCCAATCTCAATAAAATCTCGGGTCAGTTCAGACGAGGTGAAAAGATACCGCCCCAGCGGCGTTTTCCCCAATCGTTGCAGGGCAAGTTCTGGTCCGGAAAGGGTAGACTCAGGCACCACTGTTCGCCCGGCAAGCCACGGCTCGCCGTCAGCACACAATAAAATTTCACGCAGCCAGTAGCGATCTTCTTTCGGTAGCAGCGGCAGCTCGCTGGCGATGTCATCGGCAGAGACAAACCCTTCCTGAATCATCGTCACCGTGACCGTTTTGCCCTGTTGCTCAAAACGTTTCGTCATGGAATCTTCCAACAGCAACCAGTCCAGTTGCTCCGGGTCAAGCGCAGGTATTTGGTCGAAATAGCGCAGCGCACGCAGTTGCGTAAGCGCGGGGTGTGACATGCCAGACTCTCCGATACATAACGTAATGGCATTGTATCGCAGAAACGCAGATAGAGGGCGTTCAAACGTTATTTAGCGATCACTATCGCAACAATGGCGCAACAGCGCGATGAGAACCAAAAAAAGTGCGCCCACTCAGGCGCACTAAACTACTAACAAATCAGCACTGTGGGGAAACGGTTACCCCTTGCCTTTTACACTGCTGATAAAGGTGGAACGGGCAGTGGTTGAACCTAAACGTTCAGCTTCATCAAGCAGCTTCAGCGCTTTGTCGACATCGCCGCGCTTCACTGCCTGCTTAATGGCATTGTTGAAGTACGCTTCGGTGTCGTTCAGTACCGGCTCAGATGGCTTCGTTGGTGCCGGAGCAGGGGCCGATGCAGCCACAGGCGCGGCAGCAGCAGGTGCGGCATAGACTGGTGCAGCGGTGTTTCCTACCGTCACAGGGCCCGGGCCGGATGAGCCGAACAGTGGGCCGACGAGTACGCTTGAAGCACTGTTGGTAGAGACTTTCAGTTTGACCAGACCATCAGTGGTATGACGAGCAAGCGGGTCCGGAATATCCGGGACAGAGTTTCCGGTGCCTTTCGCGTAGGCTTTCGCCGGGTCAACCAGCTTTGTCGTCTTCTGCAAATCTTTTTCTGTTGTGAATACCAGGACGTAAATCTTCTGCTGGCCCAGGGCTGGTGTCAGGCGCATCACGCCTTCCAGTCGGTCAGCGCTCATTACACCCGGTTCCTGATAGCTAAAATAGTCGCTCGGGAAGTAGGCTGATGGCGTCATGTTTTGATCGAGGATCAGAACGTTAGGCGCGAATACGCTGGTTTGCTTGTTCACTTCGCTGGTCAGCGTCAGGGTCAGTTCGCCAATATTGGCGGGCACGCTAAATGCCGCAACCGGGCCGCTGATACCAGGCACGTTCAGGGATTGACCACCGGCAGAAAGCTGAGTGGTTTGTACTTTTGACTGATCAACTGGCGTCCACACCAGCTGCTGGAGTGCCGCCGCCGGAATCGCTGGCGCAGCACTGGTATTTTGCGGAACGAAATTGACGTCTGCAAAGGTGACAGCCGGAACGCAGGCCAGCAGCCCCGCAGAGAGGCACAGCGCGACGAGACTTTTCTTCATTTTCATTGTTATTACCTCTGATAGCGTGAGCACTGCGGTGGCCAGGCAATAGCGCGCAGCACCCTAAGGAGAGAGGGGCTTACGCCCCTCTTTTTAGGTCATTACGTCAGGTCTAACGAATTACCACCAGATTTCCATCTGGGCACCGAAGGTCCACTCATCGTTGTCGCCACGGCTGAAGGTTTTCGCGGAGGTATCGCTATACGCTACGCCAGAGGTGTAGCCGGTATCGCCATTGTTCGCGTAGCCCCATTTCTCATCCCACTTCGCGTAGGTTGCGAAGACACGGATAGCCGGACGAGACCAGATGCTGTCGCCTGCCTGCCATTGCTGTGCCAGGGTGATTTTGTACTGGCTGTTTTTGTCGTCAGTTTTCTGAGATTTAACGTTGTCGTAGCCTACTTCCAGCAGGGTGCTCATGATCGGCGTCCATTTGAACATTGGACGAACACCCACGGTCCACCACTCGGTGCCGTTGTTGTTGTCACGATCGATGTTCTGGTACATACCGACGTACATCAGGTCCCAACGGTCTGCCAGGGTGATTGCACCGTGGTCCAGCACACGCCACATGGAGCCGTCGTTATCGATGCTGCCGCCCTGTGGGATACCTTTG
>NZ_JAIHAZ010000027.1:0-30533 GCF_019718755.1 Enterobacter sp. RIT637 | reverse complement strand
TGTGGTGGTACAGCACGAAAGTGGGGGTGATCGACCTGAAGAAAAAGTCGATCACCATGGGTAAAGGATGTTAAAAAGTGTTCACCATGTCCCCGAACACCTGTCTACCATGTCCCCGGACTGTACAGGGAGAGGGTTAGGGTGAGGGCATCAACCCGCACCAGTCTTATTTCGCGTCAGTAGCAGTCCCGTTCGCATGCCAATCAAACACGCCGAACTCGAAGCCTTTCAGATCGCCCTTCGCGTCCCAGGAAAGTGGCCCCATGACGGTGTCGACAGTGTTCGCTTTCAGCCAGGTGGCAATCTCAGCCGGATCGGCTGACTGGTTGAGGCCCGCCTGCAGAGACTGCAGCGCCGCGTAGGTGGTCCAGACGAACGCGCCGCTTGGATCCTGTTTCTTCGCCTTGATGGCATCCACGATAGGTTTGTTCGCAGGGACCTGGTCGTAGTTCTTCGGCTTGGTCACCAGCAGGCCTTCGGCTGATTCACCCGCAATGTTAGACAGGGACACGTTCGCCACGCCTTCCGGGCCCATAAACTGGGTTTTCAGGCCTGCAGCGCGCGCCTGGCGCAGGATCTGGCCCATTTCCGGGTGGTAGCCACCGTAGTAAACGAAATCAATATTCTCTTTCTTCAGACGCGCCACCAGGGTAGAGAAGTCTTTCTCACCGGCGGTGATCCCGTCGAAGAACACCACGTCGGCATTCGCTTTCTTGAGGTTGTCCTGCACTGAACGCGCCAGACCTTCACCGTACTGCTGCTTGTCATGAACGATGGCAATGCGCTTCGGCTTCACTTTTTCAACGATGTATTTCGCCGCGGTTGGGCCCTGGTCAGAGTCCAGACCGGTGGTGCGCAGGGTCAGCTTGTAGCCACGCGCGGTCAGCTCTGGTGCGGTCGCCGCCGGGGTGATCATCAGAATACCTTCGTCTTCGTAGATGTCAGATGCTGGCTGGGTAGAGGAAGAGCACAGGTGACCGATAACGTATTTGATCCCGTCGTTCACCACTTTGTTCGCGACCGCGACCGCTTGTTTCGGGTCACAGGCATCATCATATTTTACGATCTGCAGTTTTTCGCCTTTGATACCGCCCTTAGCATTAATGTCTGCAACCGCCTGCTCAGCGCCGGTAAATTCCTGGTCGCCGTACTGTGCTACCGGACCGGACATTGCGCCAACAACAGCCACTTTGATGTCTGCCTGTGCCATGGTGCTGAATGCCAACGCGATACATCCTGCCAGTAACGCTTTACCCTTCATGTTCATCCTGAGATTCCCCATTATTATGGTTATTACGATTGTTGTGATGTTGTTGTGCAGCGCTTTATGTCAGTTATAGGTGTGCTGTCCGCGCTTTTTCAGCATACTCTGCTAAAACATACCCGATTTTTATGATTTTGGAATAGCTAATTTGAAATGAATATATGCCAGGCCCGGCTGGGATTTTCGCCGGGCATGTGGCTTTAACGTGTCAGCGACGCGGAGATAATGTCCAGCGCTTTGCGGAACTGCGCTTCAGGGATAGTCAGCGGATAGAGGAAGCGAATGACGTTGCCGTAGACGCCACAGCTCAGAAGAAGCAGCCCTTCCTGCAACGCGCGCTCCTGGACCTGGCGGGTAAATTCCGGCGAAGGCTGACCCGTTTGCGGGTCGTTAAACTCCACCGCCACCATCGAGCCCTGCGCGCGAATGTCAGCGATATACGGGCACCGTTCCTTCGCCTTGTTCAGTACTTCCACCAGGTGATGGCCAAGATGCGCCGAGCGCGTGCAGAGATCCTCTTCATCAATCACGTCGAGCACCGCATGCGCCGCCGCAATCGCCAGCGGGTTTCCGGCGTAGGTACCGCCCAGCCCGCCCGGCGCGGGTGCGTCCATCACCTCCGCACGGCCAGAAACCGCAGAAAGCGGCATTCCGCCCGCCAGGCTTTTCGCCATGGTGATCAGATCGGGCTTCACGCAGTGATGTTCCATCGAGAACAGCTTGCCGGTACGGGCAAAGCCGCTTTGCACCTCGTCGGCAATCAGCAAAATACCGTGGGTGTCGCACAGGGCGCGCAGGGCCTGCATAAAATCAGCTGGCGCAATGTTGAAACCGCCCTCGCCCTGAACCGGTTCGAGAATAATGGCCGCGACCTGGTCGGGGGCGATATCCGCTTTAAAGATGCGTTCCAGGCTTTTCAACGCTTCCGCCGTGCTGACGCCGTGCAGTTCATTCGGATACTGCGCGTGATACACCGAACCGGGGAACGGGCCAAAGCCCAGCTTGTAGGGGGCGACCTTGCCAGTCAGCGCCATGGTCATAAAGGTGCGACCGTGGAAAGCGCCGCCAAAGGTGATAAGGCCGGGGCGTTTGGTGTACGCGCGGGCAATTTTGACCGCGTTTTCAACTGCTTCTGCGCCCGTCGAGAAGAAAGCGGTCTTGGCGGGACCGTCAATCGGCACGCGCTGGTTGATGCGTTCGGCAAGCGCCACATAGCCCTCATACGGCACAATCTGGTAGGCCGTGTGGGTGAAGGCGTGGAGTTGTTTTTCGATGGCGGCAATGACTTTTGGATGGCGATGGCCGGTATTTAGCACCGCGATCCCGGCGGCGAAGTCGATGTACTCATTGCCTTCCACGTCCCACACCGTGGCGTTTTCGGCTGTATCGGCATAGAAGTTACACATCACGCCGATGCCACGCGGCGTCGCCTGTAAACGCCGGTCGTTCAGTTCATTATTTTTCACCCTGTCCCCCTGAGAAAGTCGCCTGCTTAGCGCATCAGTAAGTGTTTGCCAGGGGGAGGGAATTCGCCAGAGGGGGCGCTAAAAAAACAAAACCCCCGAATTTGCATTCGAGGGTTCTCGGTGTACTTCGCTTAGATTACGCTTCGATAGCGGCGCGAAGTTTTTTCATGGCGTTCTTTTCAAGCTGACGGACACGTTCCGCGGAAACGCCGTAGCGGTCGGCCAGCTCCTGCAGCGTGGACTTGTTGTCTTCGTCCAGCCAGCGGGCGCGGATGATATCCTGGCTACGCTCATCGAGGCCTTCCATCGCGAAGGTCAGCTTGTTCGCCGCCTGGTCTTCCCAGTTGTCCTCTTCAATGCCGTCGGCAAAGTTAGAGGTTTTATCCTGCAGGTACAGGACCGGGGCCATCGGCTGGCTGTCAGAGGCGTCATCGTCGGAGGACATGTCAAAGGTCATGTCCTGCGCGGCCATGCGGGATTCCATCTCACGGACGTCTTTGCTGGATACGCCCAGTTCGCGCGCCACCATTTCCACTTCATCCTGGTTGAACCAGCCCAGACGCTGCTTGGTTTTACGCAGGTTGAAGAACAGCTTGCGCTGCGCTTTTGTCGTGGCGACTTTCACAATACGCCAGTTACGCAGGACGTATTCGTGAATTTCTGCTTTGATCCAGTGCACGGCGAAGGAGACCAGTCGCACACCCACTTCCGGGTTGAAGCGACGTACAGCCTTCATCAGGCCAATGTTACCTTCCTGAATCAAGTCCGCCTGCGGCAGGCCGTAGCCCGAGTAGTTACGAGCAACGTGAACAACAAAGCGCAGGTGAGACAGGATCAGCGTCTTAGCTGCTTCCAGATCGCCCTGGTAATGCAGCTTTTCAGCAAGCTCCTTTTCTTCCTCGGCCGTCAACATCGGCCAGGTGTTCGCAGCCCGGATGTAAGATTCCAGGTTACCAACAGGGGCTAAAGCTAAAGTTTGCATTTCTTTGGTCATTCATTCCTCTCAATGTTTCTTCTGGTCCAGGCTGTCCCCATCAGGCAACAACCATGCCAAAGCGTTTGAGCAGCGAGATTAGCATTCACACTTTTATCAGACCGTGATTTTATCCACAAGTTCCAGGTGCAACAGTGAATAAATTACGCACAAAATGTGACATGAAGATGATAACAGGGGAAGTGACAACAGGGACGCTTTCCCTGCAGAGCGAACATCTCGGTGCAGGGAAAGATTATATCACGCTTTTATTAGTCGGGAGTAAAGTGGCGTAAATGTTGAACCGTCGCCAGCCATGCGGCTACCCAGCCGATCATGGAGCACACCAGCAGCAACAGCAGGCACTCATCGAATCCTAAGCCACTGATATCAAACTTTGTTCCGAAAACCTGCGCCACTTCAGTGACGGCAGACGAAAGCCGCATCACCAAAATTTCTGACAATATCAGTGAAAGAAATGCGCCGGAAAAACCGAGCAGCGCGCCACCGTAGAGGAACGGACGGAGGATGAAACCATCCGTTGCGCCAATCAGTTTCTGCACGTTGATGGTGTCGCGACGGGCGAAGATGCTCAGACGCACGCTGTTACCGATGACGAGGAATACCGCCGCCACCATCAGCACGCCAATCATCGCCGATACGCGCCCCACCAGCCCGGTCAGGGCGGCAAGACGGGCAAACCAGCTGTCGTCCATGCGCACTTCGTCAATCCCGTTGATACGGGTGATGCGGTCGCGCAGGGTGTTAAGCGAATCGGTGCCCTGGAAATCAAGCTTCGGGATCACCACCGCCACGGCGGGCAGCGGGTTCTCTTCCAGCATATCCAGCGCGCCGCCAAAGCCTGACCAGTTACGGAACTCGCCCAACGCTTCATCGCGCGAGAGATAGTTAACCTTCTCCACGCCCTGTTCGGCCTGGATTTGCCCGACCACCTGCGCCGCCGCGTTATCGTCGAGCGCTTTATCCAGATAGACGGTGATCTGCGGCGACGGATAATACTGCGATGCCGCCTGGTTGACGTTCTTATAGACCATGTAGCAGACGCTTGGCAGCGTCAGGGAGATGGCAATCACCATCACCGTCAGGAACGTCGCCAGCGGTTTGCTTTTCAGATCCTGCAATGCCCCCTGGAAGGCATAGCGCACCTGCTCGTTGAACACGTTGGTCTTGCGGGAGTTCGGCTTCGGCGCGGCTTTCGCACGCTTTGGCGTATTACGATTGCCGTCACCGCCGCCCTGCGGCTTACGGAAACGGTCAAACCGGTTTCCGAACTGCCGAATCTGGTTCATTGCATCACGCTTGTTCACCGTGGCCTCCGTGCAAATGCCCGTCGCTCAGGGTCAGCATGCGGTACGAACGACGGGAAATGAGCCCGATGTCGTGCGTCGCCATCAAAACCGTGACCCCTACGCGGTTGAATTCCTCAAACAGACGCAAAATCCCTTCGGACAGGGCATCGTCCAGGTTACCGGTTGGTTCATCCGCCAGCAATACGGCAGGCTTGTTCACCACCGCACGGGCGATGCCCACGCGCTGCTGCTCACCGCCGGACAGCTGGATCGGGAAGTTCTTCGCTTTGTCCAACAGCCCGACCTTATCCAGCGCCGCAGAGACGCGACGGCGGATATCGTCATAGCTGGCGCCGGCAATAATCAGCGGGATAGCGACGTTATCAAAAACGGTGCGATCCATCAGCAGGTGGTGATCCTGGAAAATCATGCCGATCTGACGACGCAGGAACGGCACTTCGCGGTTTTTCAGGCGGCTAATTTCGTGGCCGCTGAAAAAGATTTTCCCGGCGCTGGGCCGTTCGATCCCACAGATAAGCTTGAGCAGGGTACTTTTCCCCGCGCCGGAATGGCCGGTCAGGAATGCCATCTCGCCCGGCTGCAGGTGGAATGTGACCCCCTGCAGCGCTTGTCTCCCACCGAGATAGGCCTTGCTGACGTGTTCAAAGCGAATCATTGTTAGTCCTCTCGGGCAAATAATGCCTCAATAAAGTCGTCCGCCTTAAACGGACGCAAATCCTCAATACGCTCGCCCACACCGATGTAACGGATAGGAATGCCGAACTGATCGGCCACGGAGAAGATCACCCCGCCTTTGGCGGTGCCGTCCAGCTTGGTCAGCGCGATCCCCGTCAGTCCTACCGCTTCATGGAACAGTTTCGCCTGACTGATGGCGTTCTGCCCGGTGCTGGCGTCAATGGTCAGCATAATTTCATGCGGTGCGTCTTCGTCCAGCTTCTTCATAACGCGGACGATTTTCTTCAACTCTTCCATCAGGTGCGATTTGTTCTGCAAACGCCCTGCGGTATCGGCAATCAGCACGTCCACGTTACGCGCCTTCGCGGCCTGGATGGCGTCGAAGATCACGGATGCGGAGTCCGCGCCGGTATGCTGGGCAATCACCGGAATGTTGTTGCGCTGGCCCCAAACCTGCAGCTGCTCAACCGCTGCCGCACGGAAGGTATCGCCCGCCGCCAGCATCACCGATTTGCCCTGCTGCTCGAACTGACGCGCCAGCTTGCCGATAGTGGTGGTTTTACCCACGCCGTTTACGCCAACCATCAGAATAACAAATGGCGTTTTGCCTTCAATATTAAGCGGTTCGTCAACTTTTGCGAGAATTTCGCCCATCTCGTCTTTCAGCAGGCCGTATAGCGCTTCGGCATCACGCAGCTGTTTGCGGCTCGCCCCTTCGGTCAGGTTGGCGATGATCTTACGGGTGGTTTCCACGCCGACGTCCGCAATCAGCAGCTGTTCTTCCAGCTCTTCAAAGAGATCGTCGTCGATCTTCTTGCCGCGGAACAGACTGATAAATCCGGAACCTAAGTTTTCTTTGGTTTTGAGCAGGCTGCGCTTCAGGCGCGCGAAGAAACCTTCTTTGGTCGGTTTTTCCTGCTCCTGAACAGCCTCTTCTTCGGCTTGCTCTTCAACCGGCACAACGATGACCGCTTCTTCTGCGGCTTCCGCCGCCAGCGCCTGGGCTTCCAGCTCTTCGTCGGTCAGTTCTGGCTCGAGCGCCGCTTCTTCTTCCACCGCTTCAACAATTTCAACGGTTTCCGCTTCGGCCTGCCACTCTTCCGGTGAAACCTCTTCGGCTTTCACCTCTTCAGGGAGCGGCAGCTCTTCGTGCTCAATAACGGCCTGCGGCGCGTGGGTAATGTCTTCGACGACAGCCGGCTCTGGCTTCTCGCTTTCCTGAACCTGTTCAGTGACCTCAACCACCTCTTCAGCAAAGGATTCAATCTCTTCTTTGCTGTGCGCCGTTTCTTCCGCTTCGACAACCGCGGCGGTTTCTACAGGCGTTTCAGGCTGCGACTGCTCTTCAACTACCTGTTGTTCTTCGGTTTTCTGTTCTGTTTCTTGCTCTTTTTCACCGAAGCCCAGCCAGGAAAAGAAGCCACGTTTTTTTTGTTTTGCCATCTGCGACTACACTCCTCGCGGCGCTATATACATGTAAGCTAAAAAAATGATGAAATAGTCTAACACTTTACTTAATTGACATCACCGCCCGCAATCGCAGGCCAATTGTTAACAGAGCTTTCCTGAGATGAAGAAACCCAACCGCGCCCCGGCCGGTCAAATTCGTATTATCGGCGGTCAGTGGCGAGGCCGGAAATTACCGGTGCCGGACAGCCCCGGTCTACGCCCCACTACCGACCGCGTGCGCGAGACGCTGTTTAACTGGCTCGCCCCGTCAATGGTAGACGCCCGCTGCCTGGACTGCTTCGCCGGAAGCGGCGCATTAGGTCTGGAAGCGCTGTCGCGCTATGCCGCCAGCGCCACGCTGCTGGAGATGGAGCGCGGCGTTGCGCAGACGCTGCAGCAAAATCTGGCGACGCTGAAAGCGGGCAATGCCAAAGTGGTCAACACCAACACGCTGAGCTTCCTCGCGCAACAGGGCACACCGCACAACGTGGTGTTTGTCGACCCGCCGTTCCGCAAGGGGCTGCTGGAAGAGACGCTATCTCTGCTGGAGCAAAACGGGTGGCTGGCGGATGACGCGCTCATTTACGTTGAAAGCGAAGTGGAAAACGGTTTGCCGCCGGTTCCCGCGCACTGGGATCTGCACCGAGAAAAGGTCGCCGGTCAGGTTGCTTATCGTCTGTATCACCGTCAGGCACAAGGAGGATCCGATGCCGGTACTGATTAACCTGGGACGTTTGCTGATGCTGGGCGTCTGGGCATTTTTGATTCTGAATCTGGTGCACCCGTTCCCGCGCCCGATGAACATTTTCGTTAACGTGGCGCTGATTTTCACGTCGTTTATGCACGCCCTGCAGATGGTGATGCTGAAAAACGGTCTGCCGAAAGACGGCCCGCAGATGACGGGCTGGCAGCAGCTGCGCGTGTTTATTTTCGGCGTGTTTGAACTGCTGGTGTGGATGAAGAAGTTTAAGGCGCAGGTGAAGAAGTAAGGTGCGGCCTGATGCCCTCACCCTAACCCTCTCCCACAGGGAGAGGGGACCGTTCGTGCATTATTCCGTCCTGAACCCCTCAAACCGCGATCCTTTGTAGCTCAGCGTTCCTTTCTCCCCCACCGTCAGCTGATGGTATTGCTGCGCCTCCAGGCGGAAGGTCACCTCCAGCCCGCCCGTTTCTGGCTTAAAGCTTGCTTCATAGCGCATCGCTGTTCCCGCAGGCGTCACCTGCTGCTGGCGCGAGCGGCGATCGTTAAGCGGTTTCTCACGCTTGTTCGTCACCACCACGCGCTTTTGCATCAGCGGCGCGGCGTCGTTATCGGCCTTCTCGCGGCGCTGCTGCACGAAACGGAACGAGGCGGCAATGACGATAATCGCCACCACGATAATGAAAAAAAGCGGCATCTTGCTCATTCTAAAATCCCATAAGATTATGCGGAAATCAGGATACCTTGCCTTCCCCGTCATTGCCAAACGCCCGCCCGCGTCACTACACTGGATCAGAAACTGATTATTCAGCCTCAACAGATACAGGGAGTTAATATGCTTTGGTCATTTATCGCCGTCTGTTTTTCCGCATGGCTTTATGTCGATGCGTCCTATCGCGGCCCCACCTGGCAGCGCTGGCTGTTTAAACCCGTCACGCTGCTGCTCCTGCTGTTGCTGGCCTGGCAAGCGCCGATGTTCAACGCCGTCAGCTATCTGGTCCTCGCCGGGTTGTGTGCGTCCCTGATTGGCGACGCGCTGACTCTGCTCCCCCGTCAGCGCCTGCTCTATGCCGTGGGCGCGTTCTTCCTGTCGCATCTGCTTTACACCATCTACTTTGCCAGCCAGATGACGCTCTCCTTCTTCTGGCCGCTGCCGCTGGTGCTGCTGGTGATAGGCGCGCTGCTGATTGCGGTGATCTGGTCGCGTCTGGAAGAGATGCGTTTGCCGGTGTGTACCTTTATCGCCATGACGCTGGTGATGGTGTGGCTGGCAGGCGAGTTGTGGTTCTTCCGTCCGACCGCTCCGGCGATGTCCGCGTTCTTCGGTGCCGCGCTGCTGCTGATCGGGAATGTCGTCTGGCTGGGCAGCCACTATCGTCGCCGCTTCCGCGCGGATAACGCGATTGCCGCCGCCTGCTACTTTGCCGGGCATTTCCTGATTGTGCGTTCGCTGTATATCTAAATAGCGCTTGACTCTGGAGTCGACTCCAGAGTGTATGCTGCGGTTAATGAGAAAATTATCATTGCCGGAGACTGCCATGTCGACTCCAGAAACATCAAAAAAAGTTCCTCAATTCTCGGCACTTAAGCTCAGCCCGGTTCCGCCGAAAGACGACTGCTGCTGCGAGGGCGCGTGCGAAACGCAAACTGAAATGCTGCCCGAAAGCGGCAACCGCTACAGCTGGGTCGTTAACGGCATGGACTGCGCGGCCTGCGCGCGCAAGGTGGAAAACGCCGTCAAACAGGTGCCGGGCGTGAGCCACGTTCAGGTGCTGTTCGCCACCGAAAAGCTGCTGGTCAGCGCCGATAGCGACGTCAGCAAACAGGTGGAAGCCGCCGTCAGCAAGGCGGGCTATACCCTGCGCAGTGAAACGACCCCCGTTGAAAAAACCTCCTCCCTGAAAGAAAACCTGCCGCTCATTACGCTCATCATCATGATGGCCCTGAGCTGGGGGCTGGAGCAGATTAACCACCCGTTCGGCAATCTGGCGTTTATCGCCACCACGCTGGTCGGGCTGTTCCCGATTGCCCGCCAGGCGCTGCGCCTGATGAAGAGCGGCAGCTGGTTTGCCATCGAAACGCTGATGAGCGTGGCGGCAATCGGCGCGCTGTTCATCGGCGCGACGGCGGAAGCGGCGATGGTGCTGCTGCTGTTCTTAATCGGCGAACGGCTTGAAGGCTGGGCGGCGAGCCGGGCGCGTAAAGGGGTCAGTGCACTGATGGCGCTGAAGCCTGAAACCGCCACACGGGTAAACAACGGCAATCGTGAAACGGTGGCGATTAATACCCTGCGTCCCGGAGACGTGATTGAAGTTGCCGCGGGCGGTCGTTTACCCGCCGATGGTGCGCTGGTTACCGCCACCGCCAGCTTCGACGAGAGCGCCCTGACCGGGGAATCCATCCCGGTAGAACGCGCGGCAGGTGAAAAAGTGCCTGCTGGTGCCACCAGCGTCGACCGTCTGGTGCAGCTGACGGTCCTTTCCGAACCGGGCGACAGCGCTATCGACCGCATTCTGAAGCTGATAGAAGAGGCCGAAGAGCGCCGCGCGCCGGTTGAACGCTTTATCGATCGCTTCAGCCGGATTTATACCCCTGCCATCATGCTGGTTGCCCTTCTGGTCACTATCGTGCCGCCGCTGTTCTTCGGCGCGCCGTGGGAGGGCTGGATCTATAAAGGCCTGACGCTGCTGCTGATTGGCTGCCCGTGCGCGCTGGTGATCTCCACCCCGGCGGCGATTACTTCAGGTCTGGCGGCGGCAGCACGTCGCGGCGCGCTGATTAAGGGCGGCGCGGCGCTGGAACAGCTGAGCCAGGTTCAGCATATCGCGTTCGATAAAACCGGCACATTAACCGTCGGCAAGCCGCAGGTGACCGGCGTATATCCGCAGGAAATCAGTGAAGATGAGCTGCTTACGCTGGCCGCCGCCGTTGAGCAGGGTTCCACTCACCCGCTGGCGCAGGCGATCGTGCGTGAAGCGCAGTCGCGCGGGCTGACTATTCCGGCGGCAACGGCACAGCGGGCGCTGGTCGGGTCGGGGATTGAGGCCACCGTTGACGGTAAAAAGGTGCTGATTGTCGCGGCGGGTAAGTCTTCTAACTCAGAGGTTGAGGCGTTAGAACAGACCGGACAAACTGTCGTGACCGTCACGCAGGACGGCGTCGAAAAAGGAATGCTGGCGCTGCGCGACACCCTGCGCGATGACGCCAAAGAGGCCGTGACGGCGCTGCATCAGCTTGGCGTACAGGGCGTGATCCTGACCGGCGATAACCCGCGCGCGGCGGCGGCAATTGCTGGCGAGCTGGGGCTGGAATTCAAGGCCGGATTGCTGCCTGCGGATAAAGTCAGCGCGGTCACGGAGCTGAACGCCTCCGCCCCGCTGGCGATGGTCGGTGACGGGATTAACGATGCGCCTGCGATGAAGGCGTCCACCATCGGCATTGCGATGGGCAGCGGCACCGACGTGGCGCTGGAGACGGCGGATGCGGCGCTGACCCACAACCGCCTGACCGGGCTGGCGCAGATGATTAGCCTGGCGCGGGCGACGCGCGCCAATATTCGTCAGAACATCGGCATTGCGCTGGGACTGAAGGGGATATTCCTCGTCACCACCCTGCTCGGCATGACCGGCCTGTGGCTGGCGGTGCTGGCGGATACAGGGGCGACGGTACTGGTGACAGCAAACGCGCTTCGACTGCTGCGTCGTCGGTAAAAACGCCCGGTGGCGGCTGCGCCTTACCGGGCCTACAAAATCTCCGAACCGTAGGCCGGGTAAGGCGCAGCCGCAACCCGGCATAAAACGGCGTCACTGCATCCCTAACACCCCCGGCAGCCATAATGATATCGCCGGGATATAGGTAATCATCCCCAGAATCAGCAACAGCATGCCGTAAAACGGCAGCATCGCCCGCACAACGTGCTCAATCTTCTGCTTACTCACCGCGCTCGCCACGAACAGCACCGACCCGACCGGCGGCGTGATCAGCCCGATCCCCAGGTTAACCATCATGATCATCCCGAAATGCACCGGGTCGATCCCCAGCGAGTTGGTCACCGGCAGCAGCACCGGGGTCAGGATCAGGATGATCGGCGCCATGTCCATCAGCGTGCCGATCAGCAGCAGCATGATGTTGAGGTACATCAGGATCACGTACTTGTTATCGGAGAGCGAGGTAAAGAACTCGGTGATGCGCATCGGCAGCTGCATGTAAGTCATCACCGCGCCAAAGGCCGCCGCAAAGCCAATTAAAATCATCACGATGGTGACGGTTTTGACCGTGCGGCACATCAGCTTCGGCAGCTCATTCCACTTGTAGTCGCGGTAGATGAACATGGTGACGAAGAACGCCCACAGGCAGGCCACGGCGGCGGATTCGGTGGCGGTAAATATCCCGGACAAGATCCCACCGAGGATAATCACCACCGTCATCAGCCCCCACAGGGCATCCAGCATGATTTTCAGCGCCTGCCTGAACGGGATTTTGTCCCCTTTCGGATAGCCGCGCTTGCGGGCGAAGCACAGGCAGAGCGCCATCAGCCCCATACCCAGCAGAAGTCCGGGCAGCACCCCCGCGATAAACAGCGTGGCGATGGAGACCGTGCCGCCCGCCGCCAGCGAGTAAATCACCGAGTTGTGGCTGGGCGGGATCAGAATCGCCTGCACCGACCCGCTGGCCGTCACCGCCGCCGCGTATTCGCGCGGATAGCCCTTCTTCTCCATCTCCGGGATCATCACGCTGCCGATGGACGCGGTATCCGCCACCGACGAACCGGAAATCGCGCCGAAGAACGTTGAAGCGACGATGTTCACCAGCGACAGCCCGCCGCGTATAAAGCCGACAAACACGTAGGCAAAATTCACCAGCCGTCGGGCAATGCCCCCTTCCGCCATGATCGCCCCGGCGAGGATGAAGAACGGGATCGCCAGCAGGGTAAATTTGTTCACCCCGCTGGTGATCTGGATCATCAGCGCCTCCAGCGGCAGATCAATCCACAGCGCGCCCGCCACGGCGCTTAACCCGACGGCGAAAGCCACCGGCATCCCCAGCGCCAGTAAAATGGCGAGGGTGAATAACAAAACGAATGCATCCATTGTTCACCCCTTAACTGTGGTTGCCGATGAGCACGACGGGACGGTTTTCCTGCGAGCCAAACAGCAGGCGTTCAAGTACAAACAGGATCAGAATGGCCGATCCGATCGGCAGCGGCAGATAGCTTTCGCCGGAGGTCAGGATCGGGAACTCCGCCACGGGCTGCTCCCACAGCTCGACGCACAGCCAGTAGCTGTACCAGCACATCAGACCGGAAATCAGCAGCATCAGCAAATCAACTACCCGCGCGCACAGCCTTTGCAGCGACGCGGGCAAACGGTCGGTGAGCATGTTGACCGCAATGTGCGACCCGGCGCGGTAGCTCACTGCCGCGCCGATGAAGGTGAACGTCACCATGCAGATAATGGCGATCGGCTCTGGCCAGGACTCCCCGCGATTGAGCACATAGCGCGAGAAGATGCCGATGGGGATGACAATCGTCATCACCAGCAGCGAAATACCCGCCACCGCCATGGCGAGCAGATACAGACGGTCCATCCACTTCAGGTAGAGTTCGGACATACGTACTCCGGCTTACTGGACGTCAGCGATGGCTTTCATCAGATCCTGATGCTTGTCGCCATACTGCGCGCGCACCGGCTCTGTGGCCTTGATGAAGACTGATTTATCGATATCGTGGAACTGCACGCCACCGGCCTTCATTTTCGCCAGCGCCTGGTCGTTATAGGCCTGCCAGAGCTTGCGCTGTTCGAACTGCGCTTCGCGAGCCAGCGTCAGGATCTTTTGCTGCTCATCCGCGCTCAGTTTGTCCCATTTCACTTTGGAGTAGAGCAGCATTTCCGGGGTGATGAAGTGGCCGCTGAGGGTGTAGTTTTTGGCGATCGGCATGTAGTTGTGGGCGATAAAGGTTGGCGGGTTGTTCTCCGCCCCGTCGATCACGCCGGTCTGCATGCCGCTATAGACTTCGCTCACGCCCATCGCCACCGAGTTTGCCCCCATATCCTTCAGCGTGGCGAGCGCTACCGGGCTACCCTGCACGCGGATCTTCTTCCCTTTCAGATCCTCCGGCTTCACGATCGGCTCTTTGGTGATCAGGTTACGGGTGCCGGAATCCATCCAGCCGAGGAAGACCAGCTTCGATTTCGGGTTAGCGGTCAGCTTGTCGCCAATCTGCTTGCCAATATCCCCGTCGATCACCTTGTGCATGTGATCCTCATCGCGGAAGACGTACGGCAGCGTAAAGACTTCAATATCCGGCAGGATGGCGGCAACCGGTGCCATGGAGACGCGGATCATGTCGATGGCCCCCATCTGCGCCTGCTCAATCATCTGCTTTTCATCCCCGAGCACGCCGCCGGGGAAGACTTTGATCTCCAGCTTGCCGTCGGTTTGCTGCTTGAGTTTTTCACCCATGTTCTGAACCGCCACCACGTTCGGGTAGCCTTCGGGGTGCACATCGGCAGCTTTGATAGTTTGAGCAGAAGCGGTGCAGGCAAAAGCAGACAGACACAGCGCGGCCAGTAACGGCTTGAGGGTCGTTTTCATCGAGTCAACTCCAGGGTAGTGAGATAAGCGTTAAAACGGTGTTTTAGTTTTATACGTTTAAAAATTAGACTACGGCTGGAAAAGCGGAGGTGAAGCGCCTCACAAAAGCGCGAAAAATTGAAACGATGGTTTGAAATTGTGACGGGTGTTTGTCGGGTGGCGGCTGCGCCTTACCCGACCTACCAAACCCGTAGGCCCGTGCAAGCGAAGCGCCGCCGGGCTACCCCTTACGAATCACATACCGGTACGGCAGCGCGCCCGTTTCCTGCGCCACCAGCTCATGCTCCATAAAGGTACAAAAGCCGGGAATGTCGCGGGTGGTGGCCGGATCGTCAGCGATGATCAGCAGCGTTTCACCGGTCTGCATATTGCGCACGGTTTTGCGCACCATCATTACCGGCTCCGGGCAGCGGAGGCCCTGGGCGTCAAGGGTGTGGTCTGGGCTGGAAAACAGGTCGGTCATGGTCTTCTCGATCAAAATAAAACGGCTGTAGTTTACGCCCGGTTGCCGCCAATGCAAACCAGGTTAACGGTTGCGTGAAAATTAGCCATTGCAAAGTCCCGTCAAAGCAGTATCATGCGGCGGTTTTTATTGGGTTCCCTCACCCCAACGTATAAAAAGGTCACAATATGACGCCGTTTTCTGAATCGCAGCGCGTAAAAGCGTTGTTCTTGCTTTCGCTTTTTCATCTGCTGGTGATCACCTCCAGCAACTATCTGGTGCAGCTCCCGATCTCCATCTTTGGTTTTCATACCACCTGGGGCGCGTTCAGCTTCCCGTTTATTTTCCTCGCGACCGATTTGACCGTGCGTATCTTTGGCGCACCGCTGGCTCGCCGCATTATTTTTTCGGTGATGCTCCCGGCGCTGTTCGTGTCGTATGTCATCTCTTCCCTGTTCTACATGGGAAGCTGGCAGGGCTTTGAGGCGCTGACGCACTTCAACCTGTTTGTTGCCCGTATTGCCGCCGCCAGCTTTATGGCCTACGCGCTGGGGCAGATCCTTGACGTTCACGTGTTTAACCGCCTGCGTCAAAATCACCGCTGGTGGATGGCGCCGACGGCCTCCACGCTGTTCGGTAACGTGAGCGATACGCTGGCCTTCTTCTTCATCGCCTTCTGGCGCAGCCCGGATGCGTTCATGGCCGAACACTGGATGGAAATCGCGCTGGTGGACTACTGCTTCAAGGTGCTTATCAGCATTGTGTTCTTCCTGCCGATGTACGGCGTGCTGCTGAATATGCTGCTGAAAAGGCTGGCAGATAAATCTGAAATCACCGCATTGCAGGCAGGTTAAAGGTTCGCTTTATCAGTTGTGTTAAGATGAGCGAATGAGCCGTTATGGCCGTTTATCGAAAGGAAGAAGTCAATGCGCAATCTGGTTAAATATGTCGGGATTGGCCTGCTGGTTGTTGGCCTTGCAGCCTGTGATAACAGCGACACCAAAACGCCTGCACAGGGCGCGTCCGCAGAGAGCAACGCGACCGGGCAGCCGGTAAGCCTGCTGGACGGCAAACTCAGTTTCTCTCTGCCAGCGGATATGACCGATCAGAGCGGCAAGCTGGGTACCCAGGCGAACAACATGCACGTCTATTCCGACGCAACCGGTCAGAAAGCGGTGATTGTGATTGTGGGTGACGACACCACTGAAGAGCTGAGCGTGTTGTCCAAACGTCTGGAAGATCAGCAGCGTAGCCGCGACCCGCAGCTGCAGGTGGTGACCAATAAGTCTATCGAACTCAAAGGCCACACGCTGCAACAGCTGGACAGCATTATCTCTGCGAAAGGCCAGACCGCTTACTCTTCCGTGGTGCTGGGTAAAGTTGATAACAAACTGCTGACCCTGCAGATCACGCTGCCTGCGGAAGACCAGCAGAAAGCGCAGACTGCCGCAGAAAACATCATTAACACCCTCGTGATTCAGTAATCCTTCACGAGGATGACGTGGCCTCCGGTGCGTGCACCGGGGGCCATTTTTTTAGCCGCCACGTCAGCATCAGCGCCAGCACCACCAGTCCTGCCGCCGCCAGATAGATAACCGGCACACCCGCCCAGGCCATCACCAGCCCTGCCAGCGGCCCGGTGATCCCCAGCGACATATCCATAAACACCGTATAGGTGGCGAGCGCAGCCCCCTGATTTTGCTGCGGCACGGCTTTCACCGCCACCACGCCCAGCGCCGGGAAGACCAGCGAGAAGCCCGCCCCCGCAAGAAAGACGCCGATTTTCGCCATCCACGGCGCAGTGGCGATCCCGGTCAGCAGCAGCCCGACGATTTCGACCGCAAAGCAGATCATCGCCACGTTCAGCCCGCCCAGACGGTTAATGCCGTTCGGGAAGAGCAGACGTGCGCCGACAAACGCACAGCTAAACAGGGTTAAGGCAAAGGCCGCGCCGTCCCAGCCTTTGGCGTCGTAAAACAGGGTGATGAAGGTGGCGATCACGCCAAAGCCGGTGGTCGCCAGCGCCAGTGCCATCCCATATGGCCAGACGCGCCCCAGCACCGCGCGAAACGGCAGCGGCTTGCCCTTGCTGGCCTTCACTTTCGGGCGCGGCAGCGCCAGCAGGATCGCCAGCAGCGCAACCGCCATAATGGTGAGGGACAGGCCGTACAGACCGCCCCAGGCGTAGCACACCACCCCAAGCGGCGCGCCAATCGCCATGGCGCCGTAGGTGACAATCCCGTTCCAGGAGATCACCCGCGCGATATGCGATGCGCCGACGACGCCCACGCCCCAGAGCGTTGACCCGGTACCCGCCAGGCTTTGCCCGATGCCCAGAATCACGCGGCCCAGACACAGCAGCACCAGACTGACCAGCGGCCACTGGCTGGCAGTGGCCGCCAGAAAGTAGCCCAGCCCGCTCAGAAAGCAGCCACACAGCCCCACGATGACAATGCTCTTCGGCCCAAACAGATCGGCGTAGCGTCCCGCGTGCGGACGGCTTATCAGCGTCGCAAAGTATTGCAGGCTAATAACCAGCCCCGCCCAGAAGGCGCTAAAGCCCATGACGTCGTGAACGTAGCCCGGCAGGATCGCCAGCGGCAGGCCAATCGTCAGGTAGCTGGCAAAGTTAAAAATCACAACAGAAACAATGCGCAGATTGAGGCGTACTCCGCTCAGTGCCGGTTCGGCGGAAGGTTCGGGCATGGGTTTAACCTGGATTTTTGCAACAGTGTTTCACTATTACCATGAAGAGAGCTGAAAATCAGCAGTGACTTTCAGAGTAACACCCCAGACGAAGGGGATCCGGCGCACTACAATAAACAAGCCCCCCGAAAAAGGAATTCGTATGACAGCCAGCCCGCCCGATAAAGCAGGACTTCACATTTTGTTAAAACTCGCCTGTCTGGTTGTGATCCTGGCAGGTATCCACGCTGCGGCTGATATCATCGTTCAGCTGTTACTGGCGCTCTTTTTTGCCATTGTGCTCAACCCGCTGGTGACCTGGTTTTTACGCCGCGGCGTCAGCCGTCCGGTGGCGATTACTATCGTGGTCATCGTCATGCTGATCGTTCTGACGGCGCTGTTTGGCGTGCTGGCCGCCTCCCTGAGTGAATTCTCAACCATGCTGCCGCAATACAACAAAGCCCTCACCCGCAAGCTGGTTGATTTGCAGGAGATGATGCCGTTTATCAACCTGCATATTTCGCCAGAACGGATGCTGCGCCGGATGGATTCAGAGAAGGTGATGACCTACGCCACCACGCTGATGACCGGCCTTTCCGGCGCGATGGCCAGCATTCTGCTGCTGGTGATGACGGTGGTGTTTATGCTGTTCGAAGTCCGCCACGTGCCCTACAAACTGCGCTTTGCACTGAACAATCCACAAATTCACATTGCCGGTTTACACCGCGCATTAAAGGGCGTCACCAAATATCTGGCGCTAAAAACGTTATTAAGCCTGTGGACCGGGATCATCGTCTGGCTGGGGCTGATGCTAATGGGCGTGCAGTTTGCGCTAATGTGGGGCGTGCTGGCGTTTCTGTTAAACTACGTGCCCAACATTGGCGCGGTGCTCTCCGCCGTGCCGCCCATGATCCAGGCCTTCCTGTTTAACGGGTTTTACGAATGCATGCTGGTCGGGGCGCTTTTCCTTGTCGTGCATATGGTGCTGGGGAATATTCTCGAGCCGCGCATGATGGGCCACCGCCTGGGCATGTCGACGCTGGTGGTGTTTTTATCGTTACTGATCTGGGGCTGGCTGCTCGGTCCCGTCGGGATGTTGCTGTCGGTACCGCTCACCAGCGTCTGTAAAATTTGGATGGAGACCACCAAAGGCGGCAGTAAACTCGCCATTCTTCTGGGTCCAGGTCGACCAAAAAGCCGGTTGCCGGGCTAATCGCAGGGAAAGGTTTAAAAGAGACGTTTATTCGCATGCGCGCCAACAACATTGTACGATGTGCGCAGCTCATCGCGCTTGCGAAGAATAAGTCACAGAAACAGGTTTGTCGCGGACGCGCGTAGATGAAATTTACACTCTCAATTATCGACTGGCAGGCACGAGCGCCAGGACTGGGCGATGCCGCTGCGTGGCAGGACTGGTCACGCCGGTCTGACGCTATCGACCCCGCCGCGCCGCTGGCAAAACTGACCGACCTGCCGATGATGACCGCGCGCCGCCTCAACTCTGGCAGCAGGCTGGCGGTGGATATCGGCCTGGCGATGCTGCGAAAGCACCAGATTGACGCCGTCGTCTACAGCAGTCGCCATGGTGAACTGGAGCGCAATTATCGCATTCTTCAGGCGCTGGCGGCGGAAGAACCTGTTTCCCCCACGGATTTTGCCATGTCGGTCCACAATGCCGCCGTCGGCAATCTCACGATCGCCGCGCGTCAGCCGATTGTCTCCTCGTCCGTCTCCGCCGGTATGGATACCTTCCAGCAAAGTTTGTGTGAAGTTTTAAGCCTGCTCCATGCGGGCTATTCCCGCGTGCTGCTGGTCGATTTTGACGGCGTCCTGCCTGCGTTTTATCACGCCGGGCTGCCGCCGCAGATGCCCGTCTGGCCGTATGCCCTGGCGCTGGTGATTGAAGCCGGCGATCGGCTCTGCTGCGAAACGCGAGGCGGAAGCGAAGGCGAAGAGCCCGCGCTGCCGCAAAGCCTCCAGTTCCTGCGACATTACCTGAACGACGCGCCGCACTTTATCCTCTCTGGCGAACGCCTCCAGTGGCAATGGACGCGCAAATGAGCGGGCTGACGTCGCATCTCGACCGGTTATGGCGCATGGCGATGACCGGATTCTGCTTCGCGCTGTTCGGCCTCGGCGGGCTGCTGCTGTCGCTGGTGTGGTTTAACCTGCTGCTGGTTATTCAGCGCGATCGCGCAAAGCGCCGCCAGCTGGCCCGCCGCAGCATTTCCGCCAGTTTTCGCCTGTTCCTCGCGGTGGTACGGGGCGTGGGGGTGCTGGACTACCGCTTCAACAACCTCGACGTGCTGCGCGCGGAGCGCGGCTGTCTGGTGATAGCCAACCACCCTTCGCTGCTGGACTACGTGTTCCTGGCGTCGGTCATGAACGAAACCGACTGCCTGGTGAAAAGCGCCCTGCTGCGTAACCCGTTTGTCAGCGGAGTGATCCGCGCCGCGGATTATCTGATCAACAGCGAAGCAGACACCCTGCTCTCCGCCAGCCAGCAGCGTCTGGCACAGGGCGATACGCTGCTCATCTTCCCGGAAGGGACCCGCACGCGCGTTGGCGAAGCCATAACGCTGCAGCGCGGGGCGGCGAACATCGCCGTTCGCTGCAATAGCGCTGTGCGTGTGGTGGTGATCCACTGTAGCGAACGCATGCTGGACAAGCAGAGCAGCTGGTACAACGTTCCGCCCAACAAACCTTTTTTTACCGTGGATGTTCGCGAACGCATCAACATTCATGATTTTTACGATGCGAGCCAGCACGAACCTGCGCTGGCGGCAAGGCAGTTAAACCGGCATATGCAGCATCAGTTAACAACCGGTCTTCAATCTTTGTCAGGAACGAAAGATGCAAGCGCTCTATCTTGAAATTAAGAATCTCATTATCTCTACGCTGAATCTGGAAGAACTTACGCCAGAGGATATCGAGACGGACGCCCCGCTGTTTGGCGACGGGCTGGGTCTGGACTCGATAGATGCCCTGGAGCTGGGGCTGGCTGTGAAAAATCAGTATGGCGTAGTGCTTTCTGCCGAAAGCGACGAGATGCGTCAGCACTTCTATTCCGTTGCCACGCTCGCGGCTTTTATCCATCAACAACGCGCCTGAGAATTTACCCGCTATGACTAACCAGGAAACGATTTATCAGGAAGTCTCTGCGCTTCTTATTACGCTGTTTGAAGTCGCCCCCGAGGACATCACCCCGGAAGCGCGCCTGTACGACGATCTTGATCTCGACAGCATTGATGCCGTTGACATGGTGGTTCACCTGCAGAAGAAAACTGGCCATAAAATCAAGCCTGACACCTTCAAAGCGGTGCGTACCGTCCAGGACGTGGTCGACGTTGTGGAACAGCTTCAGCGCGAAGCGTAACGTGCCTGCGATTCCATTCGTCCCGATACTGACGGGGCTGATGCTGCTGGCATGGCCTTTTTTGATCGGCTTCGGGCTGGCGAATAACAATTTGCACGGGATATTGCCCGTGATGGCGCTTGTGCTGTTGTTACGGGTCTGGCAGGTGCGCCGTCAGAGTGGCCCCCTGCGCAACATGATCCTGATCGTTGCCCTAACAGGCGTGGCGCTGTGCGCCGCGAGCTTTGTGCTGCACGCTCACCAGTGGGTGCTGTTTTATCCGGTAGTCGTTAATCTGGTGATGCTGGTGGTGTTTGGCGGGTCGCTGTGGACAACCATGCCGATGGTAGAACGATTTGCGCGGCTGCGCGAGCCCACTCTCTCGCCCACCGGCGTCCGCTACACTCGCATCGTTACCCGGGTGTGGTGTGGCTTTTTTATCGGCAACGGCGCAATGGCGCTGTTTACCGTATTGCACGCCGACATACGCCTGTGGACGCTGTGGAACGGCATGATTGCCTACATCCTGATGGGCACGCTGATGGCCTGCGAGTGGCTGGTGCGACAGCAGGTGATGAAAAAAGATGCATAAACCGCTTCCGCTCAGCCAGTGGCTCAGCGCACCCCGCCCTGACGATACGCCGGTAGCCTGGCGCGACGATGGCGTCTGGACGCTCGGCGATCTGCGCCACGACGTGACGCAGCTGGTTAACACGCTGCGTCAGGAAGAGGGCGAGCGCTGGGCGCTGTGTTTTGAAAATGGCTATCTGTTTACGGTCGCCCTGCTGGCGACGCTGCACGCGGGTAAAACGCCCGTGCTCCCCGGGCACAGCCGGGCCGCGCAGCTTAACGAACAGCGGGCCTTGTTCAGCGGCGTCCTGAGTGACACTGCGCTCGGCTTTTCAGGGCGACAGCGGTTGGTGGCCTCCACCCCGCGTACAGACAGCGGCTTTTCCCCGCTGCCTGCCCTAGACGATACGCGCGCCATCGAGCTTTTCACCTCCGGCTCCACCGGCGCGCCGCAGCGGGTGGTTAAGCCGATTATCAGTCTGGATCGTGAAGCCCGCTTGCTGGCGGAACAGTTTGGCGATCGCCTTGCGGGCTGCCATGTTGTCGCCTCCGTGGTGCTGCATCACCTGTATGGCCTGACGTTTCGTGTCGTCCTACCCATGGCGCTCGGCCTGCCGTCACAGACCAACCTGCTCAACTATGCCGAGCAGCTCTCAGCCCTGCCCCACAACAAACGCTATCTTTTTATCAGCAGCCCGGCCTTCCTCAAGCGGCTGGATACGGCCCTGACGCCGCCCCCCGTTGCCCTGCTCATTTCCGCAGGTGGCGTACTGCCCTGGCGGGATATCTCCGCGTTTCAGGGCTGGCTCAACGTCTGGCCCGATGAAATCTACGGCAGTACCGAAACGGGGGTCATGGCCTGGCGTCACCGTCAGGATGAGACAACGCTCTGGCAGCCGTTCCCCGGCGTGACGTTTCACGACGGTCGCGTCACGTCGCCGCTGCTCCACGAGCCGGAAGGCGTCGTGCTGGATGATAATTTACACTTCGCGGCCGATGGGCAGTTCAGCATCGTCGGACGCCGTGGGCGGGTGGTCAAAATCGAAGACAAACGCATTTCGCTCGATGAAATTGAGCAGCGGCTGCTGGCGCTGGACGGCATCTGCGACGCCGCCGCGCTGGCGGTGACGCGCGGGGGACGTCAGGGCATTGGCGTGCTACTGGTGCTCAGTGACGAGGCGCGTGCGCACAGAGAAAGCGTGGGGAAAAATGCCCAGGAATCCGCCTGGCGCCGCGCCCTTCGCCCTTGCCTTGAACCGGTTGCCGTGCCCCGCTACTGGCGGATTGTCGATGAAATCCCGGTCAACAGCATGAACAAGCGTGTGACTGCGCAGCTACAGGAGTTATTTCATGAAGATCCATGAAATCGAACGCCGCCAGCCCGATGCGACGCATCTGGAGATCGACCTCTATCTGGATCCGGCCCTGCTCTGGTTTAAGGGGCATTTCGCCGTGCAGCCCTTGCTCCCAGGCGTGGCGCAGCTCGACTGGGTAATGGACTACGCCACCACGCTGCTGGCACCGGGCTACCGTTTTCACAGCATTCAGAACGTCAAGTTCGCGGCCCCGCTGCTGCCGGAGAACAGGGTGACGCTGCTCCTGGCCTGGCAGCCCGAACGCCAGATGCTGAGCTTCAGCTACCAGCGCCATGCCGGTAGCGAACGCCATACCGCCAGCAGCGGGAAGATTCGCCTATGTCAGTAACCTTCCGCCCCTGCGTGCTGATCCCGTGCTACAACCACGGGGCGATGATGACCTCGGTGCTGGCGCGCCTGGCGCCCTTCGATCTGCCCTGTCTGGTGGTGGACGACGGCAGCGATGACGCCACGCGCCGCACGCTTGAAGCGCTGGCGGCAAGCCATTCTCAGGTCACGCTGCTGCGGCTGGCAGAAAACAGCGGGAAAGGGGCGGCGGTGATGCAGGGCCTGCAGGCCTGCGCAGAGCGCGGCTTCACCCACGCGATTCAGGTAGACGCCGACGGCCAGCACGCTATTGAAGACATTCCCAAACTGCTGGCGCTGGCGGAGCGCCACCCGGAGGCGTTAATTTCCGGCAGGCCCGTTTACGATGACTCCATTCCCCGTTCGCGCCTGTACGGACGCTGGATAACGCACGTCTGGGTGTGGATTGAAACCCTGTCGCTGCAGCTAAAAGACAGCATGTGCGGTTTTCGGGTCTACCCCATCGCCCCGGTGCTGCGGCTTGCCGCGCGCACGCCGCTCGGAAAGCGGATGGATTTTGATACCGAAGTGATGGTGCGGCTCTACTGGCAGGGCAACACCAGCTATTTTCTGCCCACCCGCGTGACCTATCCGCCGGATGGGCTATCCCATTTCGATGCGCTAAAAGACAACCTGCGCATCTCGCTGATGCATACCCGCCTGTTCCTCGGCATGCTGCCGCGCATTCCCGCTCTGCTGATGCGCCGCCGCACGCAGCACTGGGCGCAGCAGCAGGAGGTGAAAGGGCTGTGGGGAATGCGCCTGATGCTGCGCGTCTGGCAGCTTCTGGGGCGTAACGCCTTTACCGTCCTGCTGTGGCCAGTTACCGCCGTATACTGGCTGACCGCCCGTTCTGCGCGCCAGGCGTCACGGCAATGGCTGACGCGCGTTAAACAGGTGATGACGCAGCGGCAGATGCCTCAGCCCCCTCGCCTGCACAGCTTTTTCCACTTCCTGCGTTTCGGTCAGGCCATGCTCAACAAAGTGGCCAGCTGGCGCGGCGAAATGAAGCTCCATCGCGATCTGGTCTTTGCGCCGGGTGCGCAGGCGGCGCTGGGTCTGGACGAGCCGCGTGGCAAACTGCTGCTCGCCTCGCATCTTGGCGACGTAGAAGCCTGCCGGGCGCTGGCGCAGCGCGAAGGCGGGAAAACCATCAACGCGCTGGTCTTCAGCGATAACGCCAAACGTTTCAAACAGGTGATGGAAGAGATGGCCCCGCAGGCGGGCATTCACCTGATGCCCGTGACCGACATCGGCCCGGATACCGCCATCCTCATCAAAGAGAAGCTGGATCGCGGCGAATGGGTCGCCATTGTGGGCGACCGCATCGCCGTTACACCGCAGCGCGGCGGCAGTTGGCGCGTGATATGGAGCGACTTTATGGGCCAGCCCGCGCCGTTCCCGCAGGGGCCGTTTATCCTGGCGTCTATTTTGCGCTGTCCCGTGGTGCTGATATTTGCCCTCTGCCAGCAGGGGAAACTGACCCTGCACTGCGAGCCCTTTGCCGACCCGCTGCTGCTCCCGCGCGGCGAACGCCAGCAGGCGCTGCAGCAGACCGTCGATCGCTATGCGCAGCGGCTGGAACATTACGCCCTCATGTCGCCGCTCGACTGGTTTAATTTTTTCGATTTCTGGCAGCTGCCAGAGGTCAACGAGAAGGAGTAAAGGGTGCTGACCGATCCCCGCTTTACGGCTGAAGTCGAGATCGCCGTTCCCTTCCACGACGTCGATATGATGGGCGTGGTCTGGCACGGCAACTATTTCCGCTACTTTGAGATTGCCCGCGAGGCGCTGCTCAACCAGTTTAATTACGGCTATCGCCAGATGAAGGCCTCCGGCTACGTCTGGCCAGTGGTGGATACCCGGGTGAAATACCGCGACGCGGTGACCTTCGAGCAGCGCATCCGCGTGCGCGCCCACATTGAAGAGTATGAAAACCGCCTGCGCATCGCCTATCAAATCTTCGACGCGCAAACCGGAAAACGCACCACCACCGGCTATACCATCCAGGTGGCGGTGGATGAAGCCACCCGGGAGATGTGCTTTGTCAGCCCGGCCATTCTGTTTGAACGTATGGGGATCGCGCCATGAAATGGATACCGCTTCTCGCCCTGCTGATAAGCCCGCTGGCCAGCGCGGTGACGCTGGACGAACTGCAGCAGCGCTTTGCGGAACAGCCGGTGGTGCGCGCGCACTTCGAACAAACCCGCACCATCAGGGACATGCCGCAGCCGCTGCGCTCGCAGGGGGAGATGCTGATCGCCCGCGACAGCGGCCTGCTGTGGGATCAAAAAACGCCGTTTCCGATGACGCTGCTGCTGGACGACAGGCGGATGGTGCAGATCGTTAACGGCCAACCGCCGCAAACCCTCACCGCCGACAATAATCCGCAGATGTTCCAGTTCAACCACCTGCTGCGGGCGCTGTTTCAGGCCGACCGCAAGGCGCTCGAAGAGAACTTCCGCATCGATTTTAAAGACCTGGGGGAAGGCCGCTGGTCGCTGGTGCTGACGCCTGTGACCACGCCGCTGGACAAGATTTTCGCCACCCTCGACCTGGGCGGCGCGACCTATCTGGAGACAATTCGTCTGAACGACAAACAGGGCGACCGTACCGATATCGCCCTGTCCCGCCACCAACTGACGCCCGCCAGCCTGACCGATGCCGAACGCCAACGCTTTGCCGCACCGTAAATCGCTGCGCCCGGCGCTGCTGTGGGCCACGGTATGCCTGATCCTGCTGGGCGTGCTGCTCGCGCTGCTGCCCGGCGCGCGGCTGAACAGCAGCGTGCTGGCGATGTTGCCGAAACAGACGCTCGGGGCCATCCCCCCGGCGCTCAATGACGGATTTATGCAGCGTCTTGACCGCCAGCTCGTCTGGCTGGTCAGCCCCGGCAAAAAGCCGGACCCGCGCGTGGCGCAGCAATGGCTGGAACTGCTGCAGCGCAGTCAGGCACTGAATGTGGTGAAAGGGCCAATGGACACCGCCGGGCAAAAAGCCTGGGGTGACTTCTTCTGGCAGCACCGTAACGGCCTGATCGATCCCGCCACCCGGGCGCGCCTGCAACACGGCGGGGAAATGCAGGCCCAGTGGATACTGTCCCAGCTCTATTCCGCCTTTTCCGGCGTAAGCGGCAAGGAGCTACAAAACGATCCGCTGATGTTGATGCGCGGCTCACAGCTTGCCCTCGCCCAAAACGGCCAGAAGATGCAGCTGATGGATGGCTGGCTGGTCACCAAAGATGACGCCGGGAACTACTGGTATCTGCTGCACGGCGAACTGGCGGGATCGTCGTTCGATATGCAGCAAACCCACCGGCTGGTCACCACCCTCAAGGCGCTGGAAGAGACGCTGAAAACGCACTACCCACAGGCGCAGCTGCTCTCTCGCGGCACGGTGTTTTACAGCGATTACGCCAGCCAGCAGGCCAGGCGGGATATTTCTACGCTCGGCCTCGCCACGGTTCTCGGGGTGATCCTGCTGATTGTGGCGGTGTTCCGCTCCGTGCGCCCGCTGCTGTTGAGCATGCTCTCCATCGCCATCGGCGCGCTGGCGGGAACGGTGTTTACGCTGCTGCTGTTTGGCGAGCTGCACCTGATGACGCTGGTGATGAGCATGAGCATCATCGGTATTTCGGCAGACTATACGCTTTACTACCTCACGGAGCGGATGGTGCACGGCGCTGACGACTCGCCCTGGCAAAGCCTGTCGAAGGTACGCAATGCGCTGCTGCTGGCGTTGCTCACCACCGTCGTCGCCTACCTGATGATGATGCTGGCCCCCTTCCCCGGCATCCGCCAGATGGCGGTGTTTGCCGCGGCGGGGCTGAGCGCCTCGTGCCTGACGGTGATTTTCTGGCATCCGTGGTTGTGCCACAGAATGCCGGTCCGCCCGATTCCCGCGAAAGGTTTTATGCTGCGCTGGCTGAACACCTGGCGTAACAGAAAAACCCTGTCCGTGGGGCTGCCGCTGGCGCTGGTGCTGATTTCCGCCATCGGGATCGGCAGCTTACGGGTCGACGACGATATCGCCCATCTTCAGGCGCTGCCGAAAGACATTCTGGCCCAGGAAAAGACCATCACCGCCCTGACCGGGCAGAGCGTCGACCAAAAGTGGTTTGTGGTGTACGGCGCGTCGGCTCAGCAAACGCTTGAGCGGCTGGAGGCCTTTACCCCGGCGCTGGCGCAGGCGCAAAAGGCGGGCGATATGTCCCGCTGGCGCACCCTGCCGCTGAACTCGCTGGCGCGCCAGAAGCGCGATCTGCAGCTGCTGCACAACGCCGCGCCAGCGGTAACAACAATGCTGAAAAGCGCGGGGCTGAACAGCGTCGCACCCAATCTGGACGCGATGCCGGTGAGCGTTGAAGCCTGGCTCGCCAGCCCGGTCAGCGAAGGCTGGCGGCTGCTGTGGCTGACGTTGCCCAACGGCGAAAGCGGCGTGCTGGTCCCGGTGGATGGCGTGAAAAACAGCGCGGCGCTCGGCAAACTGGCGGCCAGCCATGAGGGCGTGGCCTGGGTCGACCGCAAAGCCAGCTTCGACAGCCTGTTTGCGCTCTACCGTTCGCTGCTGACGGGCTTACTGTTCGTGGCGCTGGCGGTGATCGCCTGCGGGGCGATGCTGCGTCTCGGCTGGCGCAAAGGGGCGATCAGCCTGGTGCCGTCCCTGCTCTCGCTCAGCTGCGGGCTGGCGGCGCTGGCCGTCGCGGGCCATCCGGTGAACCTCTTTTCGCTGCTGGCGCTGGTGCTGGTGCTCGGGATTGGCATCAACTACACGCTGTTTTTCAGCAACCCGCGCGGAACGCCCCTGACCGCGATGCTGGCGATTACGCTTGCCATGATGACCACGCTGCTGACGCTGGGCATGCTGGTGTTCAGCACCACCCAGGCTATCAGCAGCTTTGGCATTGTGCTGGTGAGCGGTATTTTCACCGCCTTCCTGCTCGCCCCGCTGGCGATGCCGACGACGAAAGAGAGAGTACGATGATCCGATTTTACCGCCTGGCGATATGTTTTCTGGCGCTGCTGCTGGCAGGGTGTAGCCATTCGCCGAACCGCGATGACGCGCGGCCCGAGGCCTGGCTCCAGCCGGGCACCCGCGTGACGCTGCCGCCGCCGGGTATCACCCCGGCGATTAGCTCACAGCAACTGCTGACCGGAAGGTTCAAGGGACACACCCAGTCGCTGCTGGTGATGCTGAATGCCGACGGGCATAAGGTGACGCTGGCCGGCCTCTCCTCCGTGGGGATCCGTCTGTTCCTCGCGACGTATGACGATACCGGGATCCATACCGAACAGTCGGTTGTGGCACCGGAGCTGCCGCCCGCCAGCCAGGTACTGGCGGACGTGATGCTCAGCCACTGGCCGCTCAGCGCCTGGCAGCCGCAGTTGCCGAAAGGCTGGACGCTGAACGATACTGACAGCAGACGCGAGCTGCGTAATCCCGACGGCAAGCTGGTCACGGAGATTGTCTACCTGCAACGCAAAGGCAAACGTGAGCCGATTAGCATCGAGCAGCATGTTTTTAACTACCACATCACCATTCAATATCTGGGTGACTGAGATGATCTACCTTTCTGCCGTTGGCATGGTCAACGCCCTGGGCAACTCGGCTGATGAGATTGCGGCAAACCTGACCGCTGGCATTGCGCCGGGGATGCGCCGCCGCGCGGGCTGGCTGCAGGGAGTGCCGGATGCGGTACTCGGCGGCGTGGAGGGCGAGCTGCCGTCAATACCGGACCACCTGTCGGCGCATCGCAGCCGTAACAACCAGCTGCTGCTGGCGGCGCTGGCGCAGATCCAGCCAGCCGTTGATGCGGCCATCGCGCGCGTGGGACGCGACCGCGTGGCGGTGGTGCTTGGCACCAGCACGTCCGGGCTGGACGAAGGTGACGCGTACGTGCGCCTCGCTCAGAGCGGCGAGGAGAGCCCGCAGTGGCAATACCCGCAGCAGGAGCTGGGCGATCCATCGCGCTTTCTCGCCAGCTGGCTTGAGCTGGACGGCCCGGCATATACCATTTCAACCGCCTGCTCCTCCAGCGCGCGGGCGATCGTCAGCGGCTGTCGTTTGATCAACGCCGGGCTGGTGGATGTCGCCATTGTGGGCGGCGCCGATAGCCTGAGCCGCATGCCGGTCAACGGGTTTAACAGCCTGGAGTCACTCTCGCCGACCCTGTGCGAACCCTTTGGCCGTGACCGCCGGGGGATCACCATTGGTGAAGCGGCGGCGCTGATGGTGCTGACCCGCGAGCCGGGAGAGATCGCGCTGCTGGGCGCGGGTGAATCGAGCGATGCGTATCATATTTCCGCGCCACACCCGCAGGGTGAAGGGGCCATCCGCGCCATCACGCAGGCGCTGAACGAGGCGGGCATGACGGCGGATGATATCGGCTATATCAACCTGCACGGCACCGCCACGCCGCTTAACGATCGCATTGAGGCGCAGGTGATCCACGATCTGTTTGGCGACCGCGTGCCGTGCAGTTCCACCAAACATCTGACCGGCCACACGCTGGGCGCCGCCGGGATCACCGAGGCCGCGCTAAGCTGGCTGATCCTGACCCGCAACCTGCCGTTGCCGCCGCAGGATTTTGCCCGCTACGCGCAGGACGACACGCTGCCCGCCTGCGGATTGCTGCACGCGCCTGCCCCGCTGAAAAAACCGGTCATCCTGTCGAACTCGTTCGCGTTTGGCGGCAACAACGCCAGCCTGCTGCTGGGGAGAGTGTGATGGAGTATTTATCCCCCGCCGAGTATCTTCCTCACGACGCGCCCATGATGCTGCTGGAGACCGTCGAGAGCGTCATCGACAATGGCGCAACGTGCAGCGTCACGGTGAGCGGGCGCGGCGTGCTCGCCCCGTTTCTGAACGCCGACGGCGACCTGCCGGGCTGGTTTGCGCTGGAGCTGATGGCGCAGACCGTCGGCGTCTGGTCTGAGTGGCATCGCCTGCAAAAAGGGCTGCCGCACAGCGCGCTGGGCATGGTGCTGGGCGCGCGTGAACTGGTATGCGCCGCAGGGCTGTTTGCCGCAGGCACCACGCTGACCATTACCATCGAACGGCTGATGCAGGATGAACGCTTTGGCAGCTTCGAGTGCGTCATCCTCGCGGATAACGTCCCCCTTGCCACGGGCCGGGTGAACACCTTCCAGCCGAGCGAAGAAGAATTAACATCACTTTTCAATCAGGGAACGCCATCATGAGATCCGTACTGGTCACCGGCGCCAGCAAAGGCATTGGCCGCGCTATTGCCCTTCAGCTTGCGGCTGACGGTTTCACCGTGGGCGTGCATTACCACCGCGACGCCGCGGG
>NZ_JAIHAZ010000026.1:0-30651 GCF_019718755.1 Enterobacter sp. RIT637 | reverse complement strand
TGCCGAACTCAGAAGTGAAACGCCGTAGCGCCGATGGTAGTGTGGGGTCTCCCCATGTGAGAGTAGGGAACTGCCAGGCATCAATTAAGAAGAACCCCGTACCGTAAGGTGCGGGGTTTTTTGCTTTTGTCTTTTCCCTTCCTTGAAACTTTCTCACCTTCGACTTGCAGACTCGACTTTACGATCATTTCTGGGTATCGTTAGCTATCTGGATGTCTAAACGTTTATACGTATGCTGTGAGGATATTAAGTTATGCCGATTCGGGTGCAGGACGAGCTACCAGCCGTCAATTTCTTGCGTGAAGAAAACGTCTTCGTGATGACGGCTTCGCGTGCGACAGGTCAGGAAATTCGCCCGCTGAAGGTGCTTATTCTCAATCTGATGCCAAAAAAGATCGAAACAGAAAACCAGTTCCTGCGTCTTCTGTCGAACTCCCCGCTGCAGGTTGATATTCAGCTGCTGCGGATCGATGCCCGTGAGTCACGCAACACGCCTTCTGAGCATTTGAACAACTTCTACTGTAACTTCGATGACATTCAGGGTGAAAACTTCGACGGACTGATTGTGACCGGCGCGCCACTCGGTCTGGTTGAATTTAACGATGTCGCCTACTGGCCGCAGATCAAACAGGTTCTGGAGTGGGCAAAAGATCACGTCACGTCGACATTGTTTGTCTGTTGGGCGGTACAAGCCGCGCTGAATATCCTTTATGGCATCCCCAAGCAAACCCGCACTGAAAAGCTCTCCGGCGTATACGAACACCATATTCTTCACCCACATGCGTTGCTGACGCGCGGTTTCGATGACTCTTTCCTGGCGCCGCATTCTCGCTACGCCGATTTCCCGGCCCAGCTGATTCGTGATTACACCGATCTGGAGATCCTGGCCGAAACGGAAAATGGAGATGCTTATCTGTTTGCCAGCAAGGATAAACGCATTGCATTTGTGACCGGGCATCCTGAATACGATCCGCATACCCTCGCGTCAGAGTATTTCCGCGATGTCGAAGCGGGCCTCAATCCGGATGTACCGTACAACTATTTCCCGAAAGACGACCCGCAAAACAAACCGAGAGCAACCTGGCGCAGCCACGGGAATTTGCTTTTCACCAACTGGCTCAACTATTACGTCTATCAGATAACGCCATACGATCTGCGTCACATGAATCCGACGCTGGAGTAATCTTCTGCACTAAACGATCCTAAAGCGTTTCAGCTATTCAAATCAGGCACCTTCGGGTGCCTTTTTTATTTCCGAAATGTCACTCACCGTTCGATCCAACTTTAATCTCAATGAAATCAACTAATTAATTACAATTAATAATTAAAATGGAAATTGTTTTTGATTTTAGAAAAAATATAGATAGTCTTAATTCTGCTGAGCGAAAACTACCCAACGATCTTTCGTTCGCATCGGGGGCGTGATTTTGGATCTTTGATGAGGAGCAGAGTAATGACTCAACAGGCAACGACGGTCGATGAACTGGCCTTTACCAAGCCGTACGGCGAGCAAGAACAGCAAATTTTGACGGCGGAAGCGGTAGAATTTCTGACTGAACTGGTGACCCGCTTTACGCCGCAGCGTAATAAGCTGCTGGCGGCACGCATTCACCAGCAGCAGGAAATTGACGATGGCAAGTTGCCTGTCTTCATTTCGGAAACCGCTTCCATTCGTCGCGGTGAGTGGAAAATCCGCGGCATCCCTGAAGATTTACAGGATCGTCGCGTTGAGATCACCGGTCCGGTAGAGCGCAAAATGGTGATCAACGCCATGAACGCCAACGTTAAAGTCTTTATGGCCGATTTTGAAGACTCACTGGCGCCAGACTGGAACAAAGTTATCGACGGGCAGATCAACCTGCGCGACGCCGTGAACGGCACCATCAGCTATACCAACGAAGCCGGCAAAATTTACCAGCTCAAACCGAACCCGGCGGTGCTGATCTGTCGCGTACGCGGCCTGCACCTGCCTGAAAAACATGTCACCTGGCGTGGGGAAGCCATTCCGGGCAGCCTGTTTGATTTCGCACTCTATTTCTTCCACAACTACAAGAACCTGCTGGCAAAAGGCAGCGGTCCCTATTTCTATCTGCCAAAAACGCAGGCCTGGCAGGAAGCGGCCTGGTGGAGCGAGGTCTTCAGCTATGCGGAAGATCGTTTCAACCTGCCGCGCGGCACCATCAAGGCCACGCTTCTGATTGAAACGCTGCCTGCGGTATTCCAGATGCATGAAATCCTGCATGCGCTGCGCGACCATATTGTTGGTCTGAACTGCGGACGCTGGGACTACATCTTCAGCTACATCAAGACCCTGAAAAATCACGGCGATCGCGTGCTGCCAGATCGCCAGGTCGTGACCATGGATAAACCATTCCTCAGCGCCTACTCGCGTCTGCTGATTAAAACCTGCCACAAGCGCGGCGCTTTTGCGATGGGCGGCATGGCGGCATTTATTCCGAGCAAAGACGTAGAGCGCAATAACCAGGTGCTTAACAAGGTGAAGGCCGACAAAGAGCTTGAAGCGCGTAACGGTCATGACGGCACGTGGATTGCCCATCCAGGCCTGGCCGATACGGCGATGGAGGTTTTCAATCGCGTTCTCGGTGACAACAAAAACCAGCTGTTCGTCACGCGTGAAGACGATGCGCCAATTGCGGAAGAGCAATTGCTGGCACCGTGTGCGGGAGAGCGTACGGAAGAGGGCATGCGTGCCAATATCCGCGTCGCGGTCCAGTACATCGAAGCGTGGATCTCCGGCAACGGCTGCGTGCCTATCTACGGGCTGATGGAAGATGCCGCGACGGCGGAAATCTCACGTACCTCCATCTGGCAGTGGATCCATCATCAAAAAACGCTCAGCAACGGCAAGCCGGTGACTAAGACCCTGTTCCGCCAGATGCTGGCCGAAGAGATGCGGGTGATCCAGGACGAACTGGGCGAACACCGCTTCAGCAGCGGACGTTTTGACGACGCCGCGCGCCTGATGGAGCAAATCACCACCTCAGATGACTTAATCGACTTCCTGACCCTGCCGGGCTACCGCTTCCTGGCGTAACTCACCACATAACAATATGGAGCATCTGCACATGAAAACCCGTACCCAACAAATCGAAGAATTACAGAAAGAGTGGACTCAACCGCGCTGGGAAGGCATTCGTCGTCCATACAGCGCAGAGGAAGTGGTGAAATTACGCGGCTCGGTCAACCCGGAATGCACGCTGGCACAGAACGGCGCGGCGAAAATGTGGAAGCTGCTGCACGGTGGCGCTAAAAAGGGCTACATCAACAGCCTCGGCGCGCTGACCGGCGGTCAGGCGCTGCAGCAGGCGAAGGCCGGGATCGAGGCGATTTACCTCTCTGGCTGGCAGGTCGCGGCGGACGCCAACCTGGCCTCCAGCATGTACCCGGATCAGTCGCTCTATCCGGCTAACTCCGTGCCGTCGGTGGTGGATCGGATCAACAACACCTTCCGCCGTGCGGATCAGATCCAGTGGGCCGCAGGTATCGAACCTGGCGATCCGCGCTTTACGGACTACTTCCTGCCGATCGTCGCGGATGCGGAAGCAGGCTTCGGCGGCGTGCTGAACGCCTTCGAGCTGATGAAATCGATGATTGAGGCCGGTGCAGCGGCCGTTCACTTCGAAGACCAGCTTGCGTCAGTGAAAAAATGCGGACATATGGGCGGTAAGGTGCTCGTTCCGACTCAGGAAGCGATTCAGAAGCTGGTTGCCGCGCGTCTGGCTGCTGACGTGCTCGGCGTGCCGACGCTGGTGATTGCCCGTACCGATGCGGACGCGGCTGACCTGATCACCTCTGACTGCGACCCGTACGACAGCGAATTCATCACCGGCGAGCGTACCAGCGAAGGCTTCTACCGCACCCATGCCGGCATTGAGCAGGCAATCAGCCGCGGCCTGGCGTACGCGCCTTACGCGGACCTGGTCTGGTGTGAAACCTCTACGCCGGATCTGGCGCTGGCAAAACGCTTTGCCGACGCCATCCATGCGAAATACCCGGGCAAACTGCTGGCCTACAACTGCTCGCCGTCCTTCAACTGGCAGAAAAAGCTGGATGACAAAACGATCGCCAGCTTCCAGCAGCAGCTGTCCGACATGGGCTACAAATACCAGTTCATTACCCTGGCAGGCATCCACAGCATGTGGTTCAACATGTTCGACCTGGCGCACGCCTACGCGCAGGGTGAGGGCATGAAGCACTACGTTGAGAAGGTGCAGCAGCCGGAGTTTGCGGCGGGCAAAGACGGCTACACCTTCGTGTCTCACCAGCAGGAGGTGGGAACCGGCTACTTTGATAATGTGACCACGATTATTCAGGGCGGCACCTCCTCCGTCACCGCCTTAACGGGTTCAACGGAAGAAGCACAGTTCTAATCTTTTCCCCCTCTCCCCTCCGGGGAGAGGGTTGGGTAAGGGGAATATATGTCGCGTGGCCTGGAATTACTGATTGCCCAAACTATTTTGCAGGGCTTCGATGCCCAGTATGGTCGTTTTCTTGAAGTGACATCCGGCGCGCAGCAGCGCTTTGAACATGCAGACTGGCATTCGGTTCAGCAGGCCATGAAGCAGCGTATCCATCTCTACGATCACCACGTGGGTCTGGTGGTGGAGCAGCTGCGCTGTATTACCGACGGTAGAAGCCCGGACGCGGAATTTTTACTGCGCGTGAAGGAGCACTACACCCATCTGTTACCCGACTACCCGCGCTTCGAGATTGCGGAGAGCTTTTTCAACTCCGTCTATTGCCGGTTATTTGACCACCGCTCACTATCTCCTGAGCGGTTATTTATCTTCAGCTCCCAGCCCGAGCGACGCTTTCGAACCATTCCACGTCCGCTGGCGAAAGATTTCTTTCCCGAGCGCGGCTGGGAAAAGTTGCTGCACCGCGTGCTAACGGATCTGCCGCTGCGCCTGCCCTGGGAGAATAAAACCCGGGATATCGGCTATATCCACGCGCATCTCAACGAAACCTTCGGCGAGGAGGTGCTCAGCCACAGCCATTTGCAGGTGGCCAACGAGCTTTTCTACCGCAATAAAGCCGCCTGGCTGGTGGGCAAACTGGTTACGCCGACCGCCATTGTGCCGTTTTTGCTGCCGATTCACCGTACCGACGACGGGGAACTGTTTGTCGATACCTGCCTGACCACCGGTGCTGAGGCCAGCATCGTGTTTGGCTTCGCTCGCTCCTATTTCATGGTTTACGCCCCGCTGCCTGCCGCGCTGGTGGAGTGGCTGCGCGAGATCCTGCCGGGTAAAACCACTGCCGAGCTGTATATGGCGATTGGCTGCCAGAAGCACGCCAAGACGGAAAGCTACCGGGAGTACCTGCGCTATATCACCACGGCCGATGAGCAGTTTATCGAAGCGCCAGGCATTCGCGGCATGGTGATGCTGGTGTTTACGCTGCCGGGTTTCGACCGGGTCTTTAAGGTGATTAAAGACAGATTCGCGCCGCAGAAAGAGATGACCGCCGCGCATGTCCGCGCCTGCTATCAGCTGGTTAAAGAGCACGATCGCGTCGGGCGCATGGCGGATACCCAGGAATTCGAAAACTTTGTGCTGGATAAACAGCAGATCGACCCGGCGCTTATGGCGCTGTTAATGCAGGAAGCACCCGCGAAAATCACCGATCTGGGTGACAAAATCGTGATTAGCCATCTCTACATTGAGCGCCGTATGGTGCCGCTGAATATCTGGCTTGAGCAGTCCGAAGGCCAGGCGCTGCGGGATGCCATTGAAGAATACGGCAATGCGATTCGCCAGCTTGCCGCCGCCAATATTTTCCCGGGCGACATGCTGTTTAAAAACTTCGGCGTAACCCGTCACGGGCGGGTGGTGTTCTACGATTACGACGAAATTTGCTACATGACCGAGGTGAACTTCCGCGATATCCCACAGCCCCGCTACCCGGAAGATGAGCTTTCCGGTGAGCCGTGGTACAGCGTCTCGCCGGGCGATGTGTTTCCTGAGGAGTTTCGCCACTGGCTGTGCGCCGACCCGCGCATCGGGCCGCTATTCGAAGAGATGCATGAGGATCTGTTCCGTGCCAGCTACTGGCGCGGGCTGCAAACGCGGATCAAAAACGGGCATGTCGAAGATGTGTACGCCTACCGTCGCAAGCAGCGGTTTTGCATCAGATTTTCAGAGGGCATCATGTAGGCCGGGTAAGGCGAAGCCGCCACCCGGCAAAGCGATCTCAACGAATCCCACCATACGCCAGCGTCACCTCTTTCGCCGCCTTAATCACCAGCGCACCCAGCTCGGTCACGCGGTCATCGGTCATGCGTGAAATAGGGCCGGAGATGGAGATGGCGGCAAACGGCTCGCGATGTTCGTCAAAAATGCAGGACGCCAGGCAGCGCAGGCCCAACGCATGCTCCTCGTCATCAAACGAATAACCGCGCTTGCGGGTCAGGGCCAGATCTTCTTTCAGATGCACCGGCGACACCAGCGTGGCGTGAGTATAGGCGTGCAGACCTTTACGGTGCAGCAGCCCCGTCACTTGCTCCTCGCTCAGTTGGGAGAGAAACGCTTTCCCCGCCCCGGAAGCGTGCATCGGCAGCTTGCCGCCAATCGGTGCCGACATGCGCATCAGCTGCGTACACTGCACCTGGTCGATAATAATCGCCTGGTGGTCGCTCTGGTCCAGCACCGCCAGGTTTACCGTCTCGCCGGAATCCTCCATCAGCTTGCGCAAAATCGGGTGCACAATCGCCAGCAGGTTACGGCTCTGCAGGAAGCTGCTGCCAACGATAAACGCGTGCGCGCCCACCGCCCAGTGCCCCAGCTCGCCGACCTGGCGGACAAAGCCCAGCTGCTGCATTGTGGTCAGCAGGCGGTGCGTCGTGGAGTTTGGCAGGCCAGCCTGCTGGGCCAGCTCCGTCAGGGCCACGCTGCCGTGCGACTCGGCTATCCACTCCAGCAGCTTCAGACCGCGCGTGAGCGATTGAACCTGTCCGCCGGGTTGTGCAGCGGTGGTGGCAGCAGGCTTTCTGCCGCGTTTGGCGGGAACGGTCGTGACCATGACGATCTCCTTTTTCTGTATCGTGGAAATCATTTTCGTTTTATTTGGTGAATTTGCAACCGTTATCCTGACTGATCGGAGGAGTGATGGTGAACATGTCTCATGTTACCGCTGTGCGACTTTTCCACCCTGCGAGATTGTGCCAGTATGGAACGCAGCCTTTTGGCCTTGTTGAGCGTTGTCGGGAGCAAGTGTGAGCAGCAAAGTAGAGCAACTGCGTGCGCAGTTAAATGAACGAATTCTGGTGCTGGACGGCGGCATGGGCACCATGATCCAGGGCTATCGTCTGAGTGAAGACGATTTCCGCGGCGAGCGCTTTGCCGACTGGCCCTGCGACCTGAAGGGGAACAACGACCTGCTGGTGCTCAGCAAGCCGTCCGTCATTAAGGATATCCACAACGCTTACTTCGAAGCAGGTGCGGATATCGTTGAAACCAACACCTTTAACTCGACAACCATCGCCATGGCGGATTACCAGATGGAATCCCTGTCGGCGGAAATCAACCTGGAAGCCGCGAAGCTGGCGCGCGCCTGCGCCGACGAGTGGACGGCCCGTACGCCGGACAAACCGCGCTACGTTGCCGGGGTGCTCGGCCCGACGAACCGCACCGCGTCGATTTCACCGGACGTCAACGATCCGGCGTTTCGTAATATCACCTTTGACCAGCTGGTTGCCGCCTACCGCGAATCGACCAGAGCGCTGGTGGAAGGCGGTTCCGATCTGATCCTGATTGAAACTGTATTCGACACCCTCAACGCCAAAGCCGCCATTTACGCGGTGAAAGAGGAGTTTGAGGCGCTGGGCGTTGACCTGCCGATCATGATTTCCGGCACCATCACCGACGCCTCCGGCCGCACCCTGTCCGGCCAGACCACCGAAGCGTTTTATAACTCCCTGCGCCACGCCGAAGCGCTCTCCTTTGGCCTGAACTGCGCGCTGGGGCCGGACGAGCTGCGCCAGTACGTGCAGGAGCTTTCCCGTATCGCGGAATGCTACGTCACCGCCCACCCGAACGCCGGTCTGCCAAACGCGTTCGGTGAATACGATCTCGATGCCGACACCATGGCGGCGCAAATCCGCGAGTGGGCCGAGTCTGGCTTCCTGAACATCGTCGGCGGCTGCTGCGGCACCACGCCGGAGCACATCGCAGCCATGAGTAACGCCGTGGCCGGGCTGCCGCCGCGCAAGCTGCCCGAGCTTCCGGTTGCCTGTCGACTTTCCGGCCTTGAGCCGTTGACCATCGGCGATGACAGCCTGTTTGTGAACGTGGGTGAGCGTACTAACGTCACCGGTTCCGCGAAGTTCAAGCGCCTGATTAAAGAAGAGAAGTACAGCGAAGCACTGGACGTCGCCCGCCAGCAGGTGGAAAGCGGCGCGCAGATTATCGATATCAACATGGACGAGGGGATGCTCGACGCCGAAGCGGCGATGGTGCGTTTCCTCAACCTGATCGCCGGTGAGCCGGACATTGCCCGCGTGCCGATCATGATCGACTCTTCCAAGTGGGAAGTCATCGAAAAAGGGCTGAAGTGCATTCAGGGTAAAGGCATCGTCAACTCTATCTCGATGAAAGAAGGCGTTGATATCTTTATCCACCACGCGAAGATGGTGCGTCGCTACGGTGCCGCCGTGGTGGTCATGGCCTTCGACGAGGTGGGCCAGGCGGATACCCGTGAGCGCAAAATTGAGATATGCCGCCGCGCGTACAAGATTTTGACCGAAGAGGTGGGCTTCCCGCCGGAAGACATCATCTTCGACCCGAATATCTTCGCCGTCGCGACCGGCATCGAAGAGCACAACAACTACGCCCAGGACTTTATTGGAGCCTGTGAAGACATCAAGCGCGAGCTGCCGCATGCGCTGATCTCCGGCGGCGTATCGAACGTGTCGTTCTCGTTCCGCGGTAACGACCCGGTGCGTGAAGCGATCCACGCCGTGTTCCTCTACTACGCCATCCGCAACGGCATGGACATGGGGATCGTTAACGCCGGCCAGCTGGCGATTTATGACGACCTCCCTGCCGAGCTGCGAGATGCCGTCGAGGACGTGATCCTTAACCGCCGCGACGACGCCACCGAGCGCATGCTGGACCTGGCGGAGAAATACCGCGGCAGCAAATCGGATGAGGCGGCAAACGTTCAGCAGGCCGAGTGGCGTTCCTGGGACGTGAAAAAGCGTCTGGAATACTCGCTGGTCAAAGGCATCACCGAATTTATCGAGCTTGATACCGAAGAGGCGCGCCAGCAGGCTGCCCGCCCGATTGAAGTGATTGAAGGCCCGCTGATGGACGGCATGAACGTGGTCGGCGATCTGTTCGGCGAAGGCAAGATGTTCCTGCCGCAGGTGGTGAAATCCGCCCGCGTGATGAAGCAGGCGGTGGCGTATCTTGAGCCCTACATCGAAGCCAGCAAAGAGAAAGGCTCAAGCAACGGCAAGATGGTTATCGCCACCGTGAAGGGCGACGTGCACGACATCGGCAAGAATATCGTCGGCGTAGTGCTGCAGTGTAATAACTACGAAATTATCGACCTTGGCGTGATGGTCCCGGCGGACAAAATCCTTAAGACCGCGCGCGAAGTGAACGCCGACCTGATTGGCCTCTCCGGGCTGATTACGCCATCGCTCGACGAAATGGTCAACGTGGCAAAAGAGATGGAGCGACAGGGCTTCACCATTCCGTTATTGATTGGCGGGGCGACCACCTCGAAAGCCCACACGGCGGTGAAAATCGAGCAGAACTACAGCGGCCCGACGGTGTACGTGCAGAACGCCTCGCGCACGGTGGGCGTGGTCTCCGCGCTGCTCTCCGACACCCAGCGTGACGATTTTGTGGCGCGCACCCGCAAAGAGTACGAAACCGTCCGCATCCAGCACGGCCGTAAGAAGCCGCGCACACCGCCTGTTTCGCTTCAGGCGGCGCGCGACAACGATCTGGCCTTCGACTGGTCCAGCTATACGCCGCCGGTCGCACACCGTCTGGGCGTGCAGGACGTGACCGCCAGCATCGAAACGCTGCGCAACTACATAGACTGGACGCCATTCTTTATGACCTGGTCGCTGGCGGGCAAATATCCGCGCATCCTGGAAGATGAGGTGGTAGGCGAGGAGGCGAAGCGCCTGTTTAAAGATGCCAACGACATGCTCGACACCCTGAGTGCAGAGAAAACCCTTAACCCGCGCGGCGTGGTGGGGTTGTTCCCGGCGAACCGCGTGGGCGATGACGTGGAAATTTACCGCGATGAAACCCGCACCCACGTGCTGGCCGTGAGCCATCACCTGCGCCAGCAAACTGAGAAAGTGGGTTTTGCCAACTACTGCCTGGCGGATTTCGTCGCGCCGAAGCTGAGCGGTAAGGCCGACTATATCGGCGCCTTCGCCGTCACCGGCGGTCTGGAAGAAGACGCGCTGGCGGACGCGTTCGAAGCGCAGCACGATGATTACAACAAAATCATGGTGAAAGCGATTGCCGACCGCCTGGCGGAAGCCTTCGCCGAGTATCTGCACGAGCGCGTACGCAAGGTGCACTGGGGCTACGCGGCGAACGAAAACCTCAGCAATGAAGATCTGATCCGCGAAAATTACCAGGGCATTCGCCCGGCACCGGGATACCCGGCCTGTCCGGAACACACCGAAAAAGGCACCATCTGGAAACTGCTGGACGTGGAAGCGCATACCGGCATGAAGCTCACCGAGTCGTTCGCCATGTGGCCGGGCGCGTCCGTTTCCGGCTGGTACTTCAGCCATCCGGACAGCAAGTATTTTGCCGTGGCGCAGCTGCAGCGGGATCAGATCGAAGATTACGCCCTGCGCAAAGGCATGAGCGTGTCTGAAGTGGAGCGCTGGCTGGCCCCTAATCTAGGCTACGACGCCGACTAAAATCACTTTTCCTTACAACAAACAGGGCACCTCAATGGTGCCTTGTCTCTTTCTTACGTTTAAACCCTTATACTCAAATAAGGTTCTAACCCTATTGCCCGGTGGCGCTGCGCTTACCGGGCCTACGCGTAGCCATCATCCGGCAAGGCAACGCGCAGCGAACCTCAGGAAAATAGATAACGATAAGGAGGAAAAACTTCCGTGTTGACGTTGTTACACCTGCTCTCTGCAGTCGCACTGCTCGTATGGGGCACCCATATCGTCCGTACCGGCGTGATGCGCGTTTTTGGCGCGCGATTACGTACCGTCCTCAGCAGCAGCGTTGAGAAGAAGCCTCTCGCTTTTTGCGCGGGTATTGGCGTCACGGCGCTGGTGCAAAGCAGTAACGCCACCACCATGCTCGTCACCTCGTTTGTGGCGCAGGATCTGGTCGCGCTCGCCCCGGCCCTGGTGATCGTTCTGGGGGCGGACGTCGGTACCGCACTGATGGCGCGTGTCCTGACCTTCGATCTCTCCTGGCTGTCGCCGCTGCTGATTTTCCTCGGCGTGATTTTCTTCCTCGGCCGTAAGCAGACGCGTGCCGGACAGCTTGGCCGCGTGGGGATTGGCCTCGGGCTGATCCTGCTGGCGCTGGAGCTGATTGTTCAGGCGGTTACCCCAATCACCGAAGCCAACGGCGTGCAGGTCATCTTCGCCTCGCTGACCGGGGATATCATGCTGGATGCGCTCATTGGCGCGGTGTTTGCTATCGTCAGCTACTCCAGCCTGGCAGCGGTCCTGCTGACGGCAACGCTCACCGCTGCAGGGGCGATCTCCTTCCCGGTGGCGCTGTGTCTGGTGATCGGGGCCAACCTCGGCTCGGGCCTGCTGGCGATGCTCAATAACAGCGCCGCCAATGCCGCCGCCCGCCGCGTGGCGCTGGGCAGCCTGCTGTTTAAGCTGGTGGGCAGCCTGATTATTCTGCCGTTCGTTTACCCGCTGGCGAACCTGATGGACAACCTTCCGCTGCCGAAGGCGGAGCTGGTGATCTACTTCCACGTCTTCTACAACCTGGTGCGCTGTCTGGCGATGGTGCCGTTCGCCGCGCCGATGGCCCGCTTCTGCGAGCGCCTCATCCGCGATGAGCCGGAGCTGGATGCGCGCCTCAAGCCGAAGCATCTGGACACCTCGGTGCTGGATACCCCCGCGCTGGCTATCGCCAACGCCGCCCGCGAAACGCTGCGCATGGGCGATGCAATGGAAACCATGCTCGAAGGGCTGCAGAAAGTGATGCACGGCGAGCCGCGTGAAGAGAAAGAGCTGCGCAGGCTGGCGGACGACATCAACGTGCTTTACACCGCCATCAAGCTCTACCTGGCGCGTATCCCGCAGGACGAGCTGGCGGAAGAGGAGTCGCGCCGCTGGGCAGAAATCATCGAGATGTCGCTTAACCTCGAGCAGGCGTCGGATATCGTTGAGCGTATGGGCAGCGAGATCGCCGACAAATCCCTTGCCGCGCGTCGTGCATTTTCAGGTGAAGGCCTGAAGGAGCTGGAAGCGCTGCACGAAAAGCTGGTCAGCAACCTCAAGCTGGCGATGTCGGTATTCTTCTCCAGCGACGTGCCGAGCGCGCGCCGCCTGCGCCGCAACAAGCACCGTTTCCGCATCCTCAACCGCCGCTACTCGCACGCCCACGTCGAGCGTCTGCACCAGCAGAACGTGCAGAGTATTGAGACCAGCTCCCTGCACCTGGGGCTGCTGGGGGATATGAAGCGTCTTAACTCATTGTTCTGCGCGGTGGCGTACAGCGTGATGGAACAGCCGGACGAAGACGACGAGCGGGACGAATATTAATCTCTGAAAGCGCCTCGCAAAACCGTTTCGCGAGGCGTGACACCTTATAACGCGCCATTTACTCTTCAGACCTTACATTTTTAAGGGAATAGAAAATGCTCGTTTATTACGCTACACTTCGCCAATTCATGCGCATTCCTATGGGGGGGCTCATGCGCACTACGCATGGCATCAAAAAATCAGTCAATGTGTCGTTAGCGCCAGAAATCTTGGAAGAGGCGCGGCGGCTTAAACTTAATCTCTCTGCCGTGCTCACGGCTGCACTGCAGGAGCAGTTTCGTGCGCATCAGCGCGCAGAGTGGTTAGCAGAAAATAAAGCTTCTATCGAGGCCATTAACCAATGGGTTGATGAAAACGGCTCCTTTAGTGACTTTCAGAGGTCGTTCTGATGGAGCAATATTTTGCTTATGAGAATGAAGGTAAGGGGAAAACTGCCTATCCCTGGCTGATCAATATGCAGCATCCCGTGGCCAATGTGATGAAACATGTCCTGGTTGCTCCAGCAGTTGAGCTTAGACACCTGGGAGGCATTCAGCCGCCTGCGAAAGTGTGCCCTGTCGTTGAGATAGCGGGTAAGCCTTGCGTGGTCATGGTGCACATGATGGCAGGCATATCGCCAAAAGAGTTAGGCGAGCGTGTCGCCGATCTTACGCAAAACCGGGCTTTATTGCGGGATGCACTCGATTTTTTGATCAACGGTTACTAACACTTTTTTGTCAGCCGCAAGGTAAGGTATATTTCGCCCTTCACAGGAGAAACTATGCTGCCAACTCAATCAACCCGATTAAACAAATACATTAGCGAGAGCGGGATCTGCTCACGTCGCGAGGCTGACCGTTACATTGAACAAGGTAACGTGTTTCTTAACGGCAAACGCGCCACCATCGGCGATCAGGTGGCCCCTGGCGATGTGGTTAAAGTGAATGGTCAGGTCATCGAGCCGCGCGATGCTGAAGACCTGGTGTTTATCGCGTTGAACAAACCGGTTGGGATTGTCAGCACCACGGAAGACGGTGAGCGGGACAACATTGTTGATTTCGTGAACCACAGCAGCCGTATCTTCCCGATTGGCCGTCTGGATAAAGACTCTCAGGGGCTGATTTTCCTCACCAACCACGGCGATCTGGTCAACAAAATCCTGCGTGCCGGTAACGACCACGAGAAAGAGTACATTGTGACGGTCAATAAGCCGGTCACGGACGAATTTATTCGCGGCATGGGCGCCGGTGTGCCGATCCTCGGTACCGTCACGAAGAAGTGTAAGGTCAAGAAAGAAGCCCCGTTCGCGTTCCGCATTACCCTGGTGCAGGGCCTGAACCGCCAAATCCGCCGCATGTGCGAGCACTTCGGTTATGAAGTGACGAAGCTGGAACGCACGCGCATCATGAACGTCAGCCTGTCCGGTATTCCGCTGGGCGAGTGGCGCGACTTAACGGATGACGAGCTGATTGAACTGTTCAAGCTTATCGAGAACTCGTCGTCAGAAGCGAAGCCGAAAGCTAAAGCAAAACCGAAAACCCAGGCGATTAAGCGCCCGGTGGTGAAGGCGCCGCAGGCGGAAGATAAAGGGCGAGGCAAGCCGGGCAACGGAAAACGCTTTACCCAGCCGGGGCGCAAAAAGAAAGGGCGCTGATTAGCGCCTTCCACGGGTTGATGTGGTGGCGGACCAGGAGAAGGTCGCCTCTGCATCCGGTTTATAAGCCTGCTCTTTTTTCAGCTTGCGGGCTTTTTTCGCCGCAGCCTCACGCTGCGCCATCAGCTTATCGATGTACTCTTTTTTCACCTGATTGGTTTCGGCGTTCGTCAGCGTGCGGCCATGTGCGATACGGGCACGGTCGAGAAGCGTTTTCAGTTCGCGCTGCTCGGCTTCCGTCATGTCTTTCTGGGTCAAACGTGGTGTAGCCATTGCTGAAGCCTCCTGATGGGGAGGCTTCAGTGTAAAGCAAGCCGCGTAAATTAACCCTGCTTCACCGCATCTTTTTTCGTTTGCTCATCAATCGGTTTGCCGGACCAGTAGCCTGCCAGCAGCGAGCCGGAGAGGTTATGCCAGACGGAGAACAGCGCGCCCGGCAGTGCCGCCAGCGGGGAGAAGTAAATCTTACCGAGCGCCGCCGCCAGGCCGGAGTTCTGCATGCCTACCTCAATCGCCAGCGTGCGGCAGGTCGATTCATCGAAGCCAAACAGCTTCCCGCCCCAGTAGCCGCCCAGCAGGCCAATCGTGTTATGCAGCACCACTGCGATGATGACCACAAAGCCCACGGAGGCAATGTGCGATGCGGAACCCGCCACCACAGCGCTGATGATCGCCAGAATGCAGACCATCGAAAACGCGGGCAGATACGGTTCAACGGCCTTCACCACGCGCGGGAAAAGATGGTGAATGACCAGCCCAAGCGCAATCGGAATCACCACAATCTGCAGAATGCTAAGCAGCATGCCCATCACGTCCACCTGAATATGCGCGTCCACGTACAGGCGAGTTAACAGCGGCGTGGCAATCACGCCCACCAGCGTTGAAACGGACGAGATGGTGACGGAGAGCGCCACGTCGCCTTTCGCCAGGTAGATCATGACGTTGGACGCCGTGCCACTAGCCACGCTGCCCACCAGCACCATCCCGGCGGAGAGATCGGGCGGCATCTTAAATGCCATCGCCAGCAGCCACGCCGCAAGCGGCATCACCAGATAGTGCAGGAAAATCCCTGCTGCGACGGGCGCAGGGCGCGACAGCACGCGTTTAAAGTCGTCGATTTTCAGATGCACGCCCATACCGAACATGATCAGCATCAGCAGCGTGGCGACCCACGGGCCGATGCCGGTGAAGGTGGCGGGGGTGTAATACGCGAGTACGGAGAGCAGCAGCGCCCATAGCGGGAACAGCCGGGTGATAGCGGATAACATATTGAATTCCTTGCAGTATTGTCGTGTTGTTTAGTTATGAAAAAGCCGGGTCTGTGCCCGGCTTATAGGTATTGTTTATCGTGCTAACGAATTTTATTCAAACAAATTCTGATGAAGTTTCTGCACGACCTGCTCGGCCTGATCGGCAGGGACCAGGAAGCAGAGGTTGTAACTGGATGCGCCGTAGCAGATCATGCGGATGCTGAACGGGTCGAGCACGCCAAACACCTCTTTGCCCACGCCGCAGGCGCGCGACAGCTTGTTGCCAATGATGGCAACCAGCGCCAGATCTTCTTCCACTTCCACGCGGCACAGCTCAGACAGCTCAATCAGCAGTGACTGCGTCAGCAGGGTGTCGCCGGTAGACGTTGAGCCGGTGGTGTCCAGCGTCAGCGCAATGCTCACTTCAGAGGTGGTGATCAGATCCACCGAGATATTGTGGCGCGCCAGAATGCCAAACACTTCCGCCAGGAAGCCGCGGGAGTGCAGCATGTTATGGCTGTGCAACGTTACCAGCGTCTGCTTACGGCGCAGGGCCAGCGCGCGGAACAATGGCGGGTTCTCGGTTTTCTTGCAGACCAGCGTGCCGCCCGCTTTCGGATCTTTACTGGAACCGACGAAGACAGGAATATCGCTGCGTACCGCAGGCAGCAGGGTTGCCGGGTGCAGTACTTTCGCGCCGAAAGTCGCCATTTCAGCCGCTTCTTCAAAGGCGATCACATCGATACGTTTTGCCGCAGAAACCACGCGTGGATCGGTGGTGTAGATACCAGGGACATCTGTCCAGATATCCACGCGGGTGGCGTGCAGAGCTTCGCCCAGCAGCGCGGCGGTGTAGTCGCTGCCGCCGCGGCCCAGCGTCGTCGTGCGTCCTTTCGCTTCGCTACCAATAAAGCCCTGGGTGATCACCATGCCTTCCGCCAGACGCGGAGCCAGCTGCTGGTTAGTCAGTTCGGCCAGCGCTTCAACGTCCGGCTCGGCGCGGCCGAAGCGATCGCTGGTACGCATCACTTTACGCACGTCAAACCACTGCGCCTGAACGTTACGCTCGCGCATGATTTCAACAAACAGCAGGGTGGACATCAGTTCACCGTGGCTGACCAGTTCGTCGGTCAGGGCGGCGGAGGTCGCCAGAGAAGCGGCTTCTGCCAGAGTGGTGATATTTTCCAGCAGACGTTCCACTTCTTCGCGGATCACGTTCGGATTCTGCAGACGTTCCAGGATGTCGAACTGAATTTTGCGCAGTGCATCCAGCTTCACGAAACGTTCTGTCGCTTCAAGTCCTTCAGACAGAGAAACCAGCAGGTTCGTCACGCCGGCGGATGCTGAGAGCACCACCAGGCGGGTATTCGGATCGGCCAGCACCACATCGGCGCTGCGGTTCATGGCATCGTAATCGGCCACACTGGTGCCGCCAAACTTGGCGACCACAAAACTCGTCATAACAACCTCGTGTCAGGGAATGAATAAGCGACCTTGGCACAAGAGTGAAACGAAAACAGGTGCAGGCGCAAAATACGGCCCTATAAATAAAATGTGGGGGAGGTCCTGTCAATGCTGGGATTATGCGGATTTTTTATGGGGGGGTACCCCTGAGAAACAGGACTTATAACAGGGCCATATTTTATGCTCCGTTTTAGCCTGTTTTGGGCGACATTTCGCCGCCCCAGGAGGCTCCGCCAGCAGCTATACTTTTCGGGTCTTTTCACCTGCGTTTGATGCAGGCCAGGGCAATGGCATAAAAACCATCACAATTTTTATTTGCAGGCGCTACAATCGACCGCAGTCACAATTCTCAAATCAGAAGAGTATTGCTAATGAAAAACATCAACCCAACGCAGACCGCTGCCTGGCAGGCACTCCAGAAACATTTTGATGAAATGAAAGACGTCACCATCGCGGATCTGTTCGCGAAAGATGCCGATCGTTTCAATAAGTTCTCCGCGACCTTCGACGACCTGATGCTGGTGGATTTCTCCAAAAACCGCATTACCGAAGAGACGCTGGCAAAACTGCAGGATCTGGCGAAAGAGACTGAGCTTGCCGACGCCATCAAATCCATGTTCTCCGGTGAGAAGATCAACCGCACCGAAGACCGCGCCGTGCTGCACGTGGCGCTGCGTAACCGTAGCAATACGCCAATCATCGTTGATGGCAAAGACGTCATGCCGGAAGTGAACGCGGTGCTGGAAAAGATGAAAACCTTCTCTGAAGCGATCATCTCCGGCAGCTGGAAGGGCTACACCGGCAAAGCGATTACCGACGTGGTGAACATCGGTATCGGCGGTTCTGACCTCGGCCCGTTCATGGTGACCGAAGCGCTGCGTCCGTACAAAAACCACCTCAACATGCACTTTGTGTCTAACGTCGATGGTACCCACATCGCCGAAGTGCTGAAGAACGTGAACCCGGAAACGACCCTGTTCCTGGTTGCCTCCAAAACCTTCACCACTCAGGAAACCATGACCAACGCCCACAGCGCGCGCGACTGGTTCCTGAAAACCGCGGGCGACAACAAGCACGTGGCGAAACACTTCGCGGCGCTGTCTACCAACGGTAAAGCAGTGGGCGAGTTCGGTATTGATACCGCGAACATGTTCGAGTTCTGGGACTGGGTTGGCGGCCGCTACTCCCTGTGGTCTGCAATCGGTCTGTCCATCATCCTGTCCGTGGGCTTCGACAACTTCGTTGAGCTGCTCTCCGGCGCGCACGCGATGGATAAACACTTCTCCACTACCGCACCAGAGAAAAACCTGCCGGTGCTGCTGGCGCTGATCGGGATCTGGTACAACAACTTCTTCGGCGCTGAAACCGAAGCGATCCTGCCATACGATCAGTACATGCACCGCTTTGCGGCCTATTTCCAGCAGGGCAACATGGAATCCAACGGTAAATACGTTGACCGTAACGGCAAAGCGGTGGATTACCAGACTGGCCCAATCATCTGGGGCGAGCCGGGCACCAACGGTCAGCATGCGTTCTACCAGCTGATCCACCAGGGTACCAAAATGGTACCGTGCGATTTCATCGCGCCGGCTATCACGCACAACGCCTTGTCTGACCACCATCCGAAGCTGCTGTCCAATTTCTTCGCGCAGACTGAAGCGCTGGCGTTCGGTAAATCTCGCGAGGTGGTTGAGCAGGAATACCGTGACCAGGGTAAAGATCCGGCAACCCTGGACCACGTTGTGCCGTTCAAAGTGTTCGAAGGCAACCGTCCAACCAACTCCATCCTGCTGCGCGAAATCACCCCGTTCAGCCTGGGCGCGCTGATTGCTCTGTACGAGCACAAGATCTTCACGCAGGGCGCTATCCTGAACATCTTCACCTTCGACCAGTGGGGCGTTGAGCTGGGCAAACAACTGGCAAACCGCATTCTGCCAGAGCTGGGTGACGATAAAGCGATCGACAGCCACGACAGCTCTACAAACGGCCTGATTAACCGTTATAAAGCATGGCGCGCGTAATAAATATGTCATGAAAAATGCCGGCGATATGCCGGCATTTTTTTATCGGATAATTCCTGATGTCTGTTATTTAACTCAAATTCTGGTTATGAGTTTTATCTGAAAAAGCCCGTTAACCCGTTAATCACTGCGGTTTATTTTAGGAAAATACGGATAATTAAATTATTAGAGGTTAATTATATCTTCTTGATTTTTAATGTTAATATATTTTATTAATTCATCTTATATATCATTTTTATCCAATAGTCTGAAAACTCCCTCCCTATTTATCCGTACGGCAATCCCGCTGCTTTAGTTGTGTATACTCGAATCCGCCTGAATTTCTTTTCGGGCAAATCTCCATTCATTCATTGAAGGGAAATTGTTATGAAAAAAGTACTGTATGGCATTTTTGCCATATCTGCGCTTGCGGCGACATCTGTTTATGCAGCTCCGGTTCAGGTCGGGGAAGCAGCAGGGTCGGCTGCGACGTCTGCGTCTGCGGGAAGTTCAACCGCAGCCAGCGCCAGCACCGTAAGTTCAGCCGTGGGTGTCGCGCTGGCGGCAACCGGTGGCGGTGATGGCTCCAATACCGGAACCACGACCACCACGACGACCAGCACCCAGTAATAGCGGGTGTTTTAATCATAACCACACTTCGGTGTGGTTATTTCGCCCCTTCGGAGAAGAGTCGTGAAGCGACCTGCAATCATTATGATTTGCCTGCTGTTGCAGGCGTGCTCAGCCACTACCAAAGGGCTGGGAAATTCCCTGTGGGACAGCCTGTTCGGTACGCCGGGCGTGCATCTGACCGATGACGAACTGCAGAACATGCCGTATGCCAGCCAGTACATGCAGCTAAACGATGGCCCGCAACTGTTTGTGGTGCTCGCTTTCGATGAAAACGGGCAGCAGAAATGGGTGACGCAGGATCAGGCCACCATCGTGACGCAGCATGGTCGCATCGTGAAAACGCTGCTTGGCGGTGACAATCTGCTTGAGGTAAACAACCTCGCCGACGATCCGCTGATCAAACCTAATCAGATTACCGACGGCGCAAGCTGGACGCGCACAATGGGTTGGACCGAACACCAGCAGGTACGCTACGCCACGGCGCGTTCTACCTTCCGCTGGGACGGCACTGACAGTGTCAACGTCGGGAGCGACGAAACGCAAACTCGAGTGCTGGATGAAGAGGTCACGACCGACCAGGCAACCTGGCATAACCGCTACTGGATAGATGAAGAAGGGCAAATTCGCCAGTCCCTGCAGTATCTCGGTGCCGGTTTCTTCCCGGTGAAAACCACCCTGATCAAGGCGGCGAAATCATGAAAACGCTCATCCACGTTGCGCTTCTCGCCAGCCTTGCCACGCCGCTGGCATGGTCTGCGGGGACAGTGAAGGTCTACACGCCGGACAACGCGCAGCCCAAAACCTTAACTAACGCAGAGCATCTGCTCGATCTCGTTGGACAGCCAAGGCTGGCTAACAGCTGGTGGCCGGGGGCGGTTATCAGCGAGCGTCAGGCAACGGTAGCGGCGGAACAACAACACCGTGCCCTGCTGGCTCGCCTGACGGGGTTAGCGGAGCAGGAAGACGGCGATGATGCCGCCGCTATCAACAACGTTCGCCAGCAGCTTCAGGCGCTGAAGGTCACAGGCCGCCAGAAGGTAAACCTTGATCCAGACGAAGTGCGCGTTGCGGAAAAGGGTAACCCCACGCTTGAAGGGGAGTACACGCTCTGGCTGCCGGTGAAACCGACGACGGTGACCGTGATGGGGCTAATCAGCAGCCCGGGCAAAAAGCCCTTTACCCCCGGTCGCGATGTGGCGAGCTATCTCGACGAACAAAGCCTGCTGAGCGGCGCGGATAACAGCTACGCCTGGATTGTTTACCCCGACGGGCATACGCAAAAAGCACCCGTAGCCTACTGGAATAAGCGACATATCGAACCCATGCCCGGCAGCGTGATTTTTGTCGGCTTTGCCGACCATTTCTGGACGAAGGCGTATGACGGGCTTAATGCCGATATCCTTCATTCCCTGACGCAGCGGATCCCGGATTAATGAAAAGAACCTATCTCTATAGCATGCTGGCGCTGTGCGTAAGCGCCGCCTGCCATGCGGAAACGTATCCGGCGCCCATTGGGCCGTCGCAATCAGACTTCGGCGGCGTCGGTTTACTGCAAACCCCTACCGCGCGTATGGCACGCGAGGGGGAGATCAGCCTCAACTATCGCGATAACGACCAGTATCGCTACTACTCCGCCTCCGTACAGCTGTTCCCGTGGCTTGAAACCACGCTGCGCTATACCGACGTGCGAACGAAACAGTACAGCAGCGTCGACGCGTTCTCCGGCGATCAGACCTATAAAGACAAAGCCTTCGACGTCAAGCTGCGCCTGTGGGAAGAGAGCTACTGGATGCCGCAGGTGTCCGTCGGTGCGAAAGATATCGGCGGGACCGGCCTGTTCGACGCGGAATACATCGTGGCCAGCAAAGCCTGGGGGCCGTTTGACTTCTCACTGGGGCTTGGCTGGGGCTATCTGGGAACCAGCGGCAACGTCAAGAACCCGTTCTGTACCTACAGCGATAAATACTGCTACCGCGATAACAGCTACCAGAAAGCCGGTTCCATCAACGGCGATCAAATGTTCCACGGCCCGGCCTCGCTGTTTGGCGGCGTGGAGTATCAAACACCGTGGCAGCCACTACGCCTGAAGCTGGAGTACGAAGGAAACGACTACTCGCAGGACTTCGCCGGGAAAATTGAGCAGAAGAGCAAGTTTAACGTCGGCGCCATTTACCGCGTCACCGATTGGGCCGACGTTAACCTCAGCTACGAGCGTGGCAATACCCTGATGTTTGGCTTCACGCTGCGCACCAACTTTAACGATATGCGTCCGCACTATAACGACAATGCGCGGCCTGCGTATCAGCCGGAGCCGCAGGATGCGATCCTCCAGCACTCCGTGGTCGCCAATCAGCTGACGTTACTGAAATACAACGCCGGTCTGGCCGATCCGAAAATTCAGACCAAGGGCGACACGCTTTACGTCACCGGCGAGCAGGTGAAATACCGCGACTCGCGCGAAGGGATCGAGCGCGCCAACCGGATCGTCATGAACGATCTGCCGGAGGGGATCCGCACGATCCGCGTGACGGAAAACCGCCTCAACATGCCGCAGGTGACGACCGAAACGGACGTCGCCAGCCTCAAGCGCCATCTGGAAGGCGAGCCGCTCGGGCATGAAACCGAGCTGGTGCAAAAACGCATTGAGCCTGTGGTGCCAGAAACGACGGAACAGGGCTGGTATATCGATAGATCGCGCTTCGATTTCCATATCGACCCGGTGCTGAACCAGTCCGTCGGCGGCCCTGAAAACTTCTACATGTATCAGCTGGGCGTCATGGCGACGGCGGATCTGTGGGTTACCGACCACCTGCTGACCACCGGAAGCCTGTTCGGCAACATCGCCAACAACTACGACAAGTTCAACTACACTAACCCGCCAAACGACTCAAAGCTGCCGCGCGTGCGTACCCGCGTGCGTGAGTATGTGCAGAACAACGCTTACGTGAACAACCTGCAGGCCAACTACTTCCAGTACTTCGGCAACGGCTTCTACGGCCAGGTGTACGGCGGGTATCTGGAAACCATGTACGGCGGCGCGGGGGCGGAAGTGCTTTATCGTCCTGTCGACAGCAACTGGGCGTTCGGGATTGATGCTAACTACGTCAAGCAGCGTGACTGGCGCAGCGCGCAGGACATGATGAAGTTCACCGACTACAGCGTCAAAACGGGTCACCTGACCGCCTACTGGACGCCGTCGTTCGCGCAGGACGTGCTGGTGAAAGCCAGCGTCGGTCAGTACCTGGCGGGCGATAAGGGCGGTACGCTGGATATCTCTAAACACTTCGACAGCGGCGTGGTGGTGGGCGGCTACGCCACCATCACCAACGTCTCGCCGGACGAATACGGGGAAGGGGACTTCACTAAAGGGGTCTACGTGTCGATTCCGCTGGATCTGTTCTCGTCAGGCCCAACCCGCAGCCGCGCGGCGATTGGCTGGACGCCGCTGACGCGTGACGGGGGTCAGCAGCTTGGACGTAAGTTCCAGCTGTATGACATGACGAGCGATAAGAATATTAACTTCCGCTGATGCTTCACGCCGGGCGGCACTGCGTTTGCCCGGCCTACGGTTTTTGTAGGCCCGGTAAGCGCAGCGCCACCGGGCGAATCACAAGCGGCGCAGTAGCCTCGCCGGGTTCCCGGCATAGACACCTTTCTCGACGATCGATTTTGTTACCACGCTCCCTGCACCAATCACCGCACCGTCGCAGATGGATACCGCCAGAATGGTCGCTCCACTGCCTATCGAAACATCATTCCCCACGGTAATATGGCCCCAGCTCTCTCGGTCGGCGTTCGGTTTCCCCTCCCGAAACATATCGTTGGCAAACATCACGCCATGGCCAACAAAGCAACGCTTACCAATAGTGACATACTCGCAGATGAAGGTGTGCGACTGGATTTTGCAGTCGTCACCGATGCGCGTATTGCCCTGGATTTCAACAAACGGGCCGACGAATACGCCGTTGCCCAGTACACAGTCGTATAGGTTCGCAGGTTCATATACGATCACATTGTCGCCACAGGTCACGTTGCGAACCCCGGTTTGTTTACGCTCCATCGGTTTTCTCCCTACATAAAACATAATTAAAAAATATAGATCCCCGTCACATTTTTGCGTTATACAGGAACCTCGCCCTGGAGAATGAGGTGCTGTATGACATCCCTGACTCGCCCGCGCGTTGAGTTTATCTCAACGATCCTCCAGACCGTGCTGAACCTCGGTCTGTTGAGCCTTGGCCTGATACTGGTCGTCTTTTTGGGTAAAGAGACGGTGCATCTGGCGGATGTGCTGTTTGCCCCTGAACAAACCAGCAAATATGCGCTGGTGGAAGGCCTGGTGGTCTACTTTCTCTACTTTGAATTTATCGCCCTGATTGTGAAGTACTTTCAGTCCGGCTTTCACTTCCCGCTGCGTTATTTTGTCTACATTGGTATCACCGCGATAGTGCGGCTGATCATCGTCGATCATAAATCCCCGCTCGACGTGCTGATCTACTCGGCGGCGATCCTGCTGCTGGTGATCACCCTCTGGCTGTGCAACTCGAAGCGGCTGAAACGCGAATAAAAAAATGGCGCTCCGAAGAGCGCCTAACAACAGTCACAAGTTGGGTCAATACAATACGTCTAAAGTTGAGGGTTGCAGTGGCATAACAAATGAAACTTAACCTTTCACACCGCCCGCCGTCAGGCCATTCACCAGCCAGCGCTGGGCCAGCAGGAACACCACGGTAATCGGGATGGCAGAAAGTACGGCCGCCGCGGCAAAGTCGCCCCACAGGTAGTTTTGCGGGTTGAGGTATTGCTGCATACCCACGGCCAGGGTGTAGCTGTTCACATCACGCAGTAACAGTGAGGCAACCGGTACTTCGGTGATCGCAGCGATAAACGACAGGATAAACACCACCGCCAGAATCGGCACTGACAGCGGCAGCAGCACCAGGCGGAACGCCTGCCACGGGGTTGCGCCATCCAGCGCCGCCGCTTCTTCCAGCGAGCCGTCGATGGTTTCGAAATAGCCTTTGATGGTCCACACATGCAATGCGATGCCGCCAAGATAGGCGAAGATCACGCCGCCGTGGGTGTTCAGACCGATAAAGGGTACGTACTGTCCCAGGCGGTCAAACAAGGCATACAGCGCCACCAGCGACAGTACGGCCGGGAACATCTGGAAAATCAGCATCCCTTTCAGCAGCGTCGCTTTGCCCGGGAAACGCATGCGGGCGAAGGCGTAGGCGCAGGTGGTGGAGAGCGTCACGATGCCGATCGCGGTAATGCCTGCGATTTTCACCGAGTTCCACAGCCACAGCAGCACCGGGAACGGCGGCGGCGTGACGCGGCCATCCGCGTGTTCAACGCTGAAGCCCAGCGCGAGCTTCCAGTGCTCCCAGGAAATTTCGTCCGGGATCAGGCTCCCGGTGGCGAAGTTACCCGAACGCAGGGAGATGGCGATAACCATCAGCAGCGGGAACATGATCGCCGCGATGAAAATCAGCAGGCCTAAGTGCGTCGCGAGGAGGCGCAGTTTCTGAGATTTGGGTTGGACCATAGACATAATCAGTGCCCTCCTTAGTCGAATTTCATACGTGTGGCTTTCAGGTTCACAATCGCCAGGGCGCCTACCAGCAGGAAGATCAGGGTGGCAATCGCCGCCGCCAGACCGAAGTCCTGACCGCCGCCCCCTTCGAAGGCGATGCGGTAGGTGTAGCTCACGAGCAGGTCGGTATAGCCTGCTGGCGTCGTGGTGCCAAGGCGGTCCGGGCCGCCGTTGGTCAACAGCTGAATCAGCACGAAGTTGTTAAAGTTAAAGGCGAAGCTGGCAATCATCAGCGGCGTCAGCGGCTTAATGAGCAGCGGCAGCGTAATTTTGAAGAAGTTCTGGAACGGGCCCGCGCCGTCCATCGCCGAGGCTTCGTACAGATCGTCCGGGATAGCCTTCAGCAGGCCCATGCACAAGATCATCATGTACGGATAGCCGAGCCAGGTGTTCACGATGATAATCATCGAGCGGGCGGTGGTTGGGTCGCTGAACCAGGCCGGTTTGATACCGAACAGCGCGCTCAGCATCATGTTGATTTCACCGAAGCTCTGGTTAAACAGCCCTTTGAAAATCAGAATCGAGATAAACGACGGTACGGCGTACGGCAGAATCAGCAGCACGCGGTAAATCGCTTTGCCCTTCAGGGATTCCCACTGGACCAGACAGGCCAGCACCATGCCCACGGCAACGGTCAGGATCACCGTCAGCACCGAGAAGACCACCGTCCAGACGAAGATGGCGAAGAACGGTTTCTGGATGCCTTCGTCGGTAAACACGCGGGTGAAGTTATCCCAGCCGATGGTGACGGTGTAGCCCGGGCTGAGTTTGTCATCACCCCAGTTACCGTCTGCATTCACAGACTGATAAAAACCGATATCGTTGTTCGGGCGATATTTCACGCCGCTCTGGTTGTTGGTCAGGGTGCCGTCGTCCGCCAGGGTATAGAGTGGCTGCGTACCTGAGAACTGGCGCAGTGAGCTCATGGTCACTTTGCTTTCGTCTGGCAGCACGGCGGTGAGCTGGGTCAGCGCCTGACGGTTCTGGGTAATGACGCGCAGATTAGCACGTTCACCTTCCGGCAGGGCCGCAGCCTCTTTTAAGGCCAGCTTTTGCTCGCCACCAAATTTGAACGCATCGGAGATATAGTTTTTGCCGCTCTCTCCATCAGTGAGTGCTAACTTCCACTCGTCACCCGCAGGATACAGGCCGAAGTTGAAGGTTTTACCCGCCTGATAAGAACGGTCCAGAAGCACCTGCGTTGCACGTTCCTGCGCGAGCTGGTTAGTGCTACTGTAGTTGGTGAACGCAATGGCGATGGTACAGATCAGCGGGAAGAGAACAAACAGCCCCATCCCGGCCACGCCCGGGTAGACATAGCGCCAGGCGTAGGCTTTACGGTTGGCGAAAATATACAGGCCAGCAGAGCTTAAAATCAGCGTCATGATGGCAAACAGATATTCCCCTTGTACGTACATTAAAACAACAAGGTAACCCACCAGCAGACACAGCAGACCTATCACTGACCACTTCAGCGCGTCGCTTTGCCACCAGTGCTTCTTTTTAATGACATCCATGGGGTTCTTCCTCTACAACGGTGGAAACTTATCGTCAGGTGGCGCTGCGCTTACCTGACCTACGGATCGTGCCGTAGTCGTAGGGCGGGTAAGCGCATGCGCCACCCGCCGTTTTTCAGACTTACTTAGTAATACGACCCTGAGCATCTTTCAGCGCAGCATCGACAGTCTGACGACCGCTTGCAGCGTTGATAACCGCAGTACGGGTGGCGTACCAGAATGCGGCCATCTGTGGGATGTTCGGCATGATTTCGCCTTTCTGGGCGTTATCCATGGTGGCCGCGATGCGTGGGTCTTTCGCTAACTGATCCTGGAAGGATTTCAGCGCAACGGCACCCAGCGGTTTGTCCTTGTTCACTTCATCCAGACCCTGATCGGTCAGCAGGTAGTTTTCCAGGAACTCTTTCGCCAGCTCTTTGTTCGGGCTGGCGGCGTTGATGCCCGCGCTCAGCACGCCAACGAACGGTTTAGACGGCTTGCCGTTGAAGGTTGGCAGCAGCGTCACGCCGTAGTTGATTTTGCTCTTGTCGATGTTGGTCCAGGCCCACGGACCGTTGATGGTCATCGCGGTTTCGCCTTTGTTGAACGCCGCTTCCGCGATGGAGTAGTCGGTATCCGCGTTCATGTGTTTGTTCTTGATGAGGTCAACCAGGAAGGTCAGACCCGCTTTCGCGCCCGCGTTGTCCACGCCCACGTCTTTCACGTCATATTTGCCGTTTTCAAACTTGAACGCGTAACCGCCGTCGGCAGCAATCAGCGGCCAGGTGAAGTACGGCTCTTGCAGGTTGAACATCAGAGCGGATTTACCTTTCGCCTTCAGCTCTTTATCCAGTTTCGGGATCTCTTCCCAGGTCTTCGGCGGGTTTGGTACCAGGTCTTTGTTGTAAATCAGAGACAGGGCTTCAACCGCAATCGGGTAAGCGATCAGCTTGCCGTTATAGCGAACGGCGTCCCAGGTGAACGGGAACAGCTTGTCCTGGAAGGCTTTATCTGGAGTCACTTCGGCCAGCAGACCAGACTGTGCGTAGCCGCCGAAACGGTCATGCGCCCAGAAGATGATGTCCGGGCCATCGCCGGTCGCAGCAACCTGCGGGAATTTCTCTTCCAGTTTGTCCGGGTGTTCGATGGTGACTTTGATGCCCGTATCTTTTTCGAATTTCTTACCCACTTCGGCCAGGCCGTTATAGCCTTTATCGCCGTTAATCCAGATAACCAGCTTACCTTCTTCAATTTTGGCGAGAGCCGGTGCGGAAATCATCATTGCTGCCAGGGCGGACAATGCGAAAACGCGTGCGCCAGTCTTGATCTTCATATCTGCCATCCTTTTTTGGTGATGTGCTCGTGGATACACTGAGGTGGTTCAACGTGACTCAGTCTCCTTATTTGACATCCTCTTTCCATCCTCCCAGCCCCTACGCCCCACCCCCCGTTTGTGTGATCCCTGTTGCATAAATTTAAGTTATGAGTGCTGGCGCACATAAAAACCCACCGAATTTTGCAGGTGGCTTCACGAATTTTGCCTCAGCCCCCCAGCCGCGGTCGCAGAGCCTGCTCTCTCATCCTCCCGCCTCCTCCCCCATAAAAAAGGCAGGGGGTGGAGGATTCACGAAAGTAATGGATACCCCATAGTGAACTTATCTTGAATGTTTCTGTCGGTGACAGGTTGTAACGAAGGGAGAAGGGCATGGCGAGCGTACAGCTGCGTAATGTAACGAAAGCCTGGGGCGACGTAGTGGTGTCTAAAGACATCAATCTGGACATCACTGAAGGCGAGTTCGTGGTGTTTGTTGGCCCATCAGGCTGTGGTAAATCTACTCTGCTGCGTATGATTGCCGGTCTTGAAACCATCACCAGCGGCGATCTGCTGATCGGTGATACCCGGATGAACGACATCCCGCCTGCCGAACGTGGCGTCGGTATGGTGTTCCAGTCTTATGCACTTTATCCCCATCTTTCCGTTGCGGAAAACATGTCCTTTGGCCTGAAGCTGGCTGGCGCGAAGAAAGACGTGATCAACCAGCGCGTGACGCAGGTAGCGGAAGTGTTACAGCTCGCTCACCTGCTGGAGCGTAAGCCAAAAGCGCTTTCTGGCGGTCAGCGTCAGCGCGTGGCAATCGGCCGTACGCTGGTGGCCGAGCCGCGCGTGTTCCTGCTCGATGAACCTCTCTCAAACCTGGATGCCGCCCTGCGCGTCCAGATGCGTATCGAAATCTCCCGTCTGCACAAGCGTCTCGGCCGCACGATGATTTACGTCACCCACGATCAGGTCGAAGCGATGACTCTGGCTGACAAAATCGTGGTGCTGGATGCCGGCCGCGTGGCGCAGGTAGGCAAACCGCTGGAGCTCTATCACTACCCGGCAGACCGCTTTGTTGCGGGCTTTATTGGCTCGCCAAAGATGAACTTCCTGCCCGTCAAAGTGACCGCGACAGCCATTGAACAGGTACAGGTGGAGCTGCCAAACCGCCAGCAGGTCTGGCTGCCGGTCGACAGCGCCAACGTACAGGTCGGGGCTAACATGTCCCTGGGTATCCGCCCTGAGCATTTACTGCCTAGCCACATCGCCGATGTGACGCTGGAAGGTGTTGTTCAGGTCGTCGAACAGCTTGGTCACGAAACACAGATTCATATCCAGATCCCCGCCATCCGTCAGAACCTGGTCTACCGCCAGAATGACGTGGTGTTGGTAGAAGAGGGTGCCACATTCGCTATCGGCTTGCCGCCAGAGCGTTGTCATCTGTTCCGTGAGGATGGCACTGCATGTCGTCGGCTGCACAAAGAGCCAGGCGTTTAAGCAATCCCAAAAGAAGACACGAAACCGACAGGTGAAGTGTTCAAAGAAAAGCAATGATCTCAGGAGATAGAATGATGATTACTCTGCGCAAACAAGTCCCTCTGGCAATCGCCGTTGCGGCAGGCATCCTGTCTGCCCAGGCAGGCGCCGTGGACTTTAAAGGTTATGCTCGTTCCGGCATTGGCTGGACCGGGAGTGGCGGTGAACAACAATGTTTCCAGGCAACAGGTGCACAAAGTAAATACCGTCTCGGTAACGAATGTGAAACCTACGCCGAACTGAAACTTGGCCAGGAAGTGTGGAAAGAGGGCGATAAGAGCTTCTATTTCGACACTAACGTCGCGTATTCCGTTTCTCAGCAGAACGACTGGGAATCCACCAGCCCGGCCTTCCGTGAAGCAAACGTGCAGGGTAAAAACCTGATTGAATGGCTGCCAGGCTCCACCATCTGGGCCGGTAAGCGTTTCTATCAGCGTCATGACGTCCACATGATCGACTTCTACTACTGGGATATTTCTGGTCCTGGTGCGGGTATCGAAAACATCGATCTGGGCTTCGGTAAACTGTCTCTGGCTGCAACCCGTTCTTCTGAGTCCGGTGGTTCTGCAACCTTCGCCGATCGTGATGCGAACGGCGACCGTATTTACGACAACGTCGTGCCAAACGATGTCTTCGATGTCCGTTTAGCGGGTCTGGAAACCAACCCGGGCGGTACGCTGGAGCTGGGTGTTGATTACGGTCACACCAACATTCCAGACGATTATTACCTGCAGCCTGGCGCCTCTAAAGATGGCTGGCTGTTCACCGCTGAACACACCCAGAGCATGATGAAGGGCTTCAACAAGTTCGTTCTGCAGTACGGTACGGACTCCATGACCTCTAACGGCAAAGGTATCCCACAGGGCGGCAGCATCGATAACGACGGCTCCATGTGGCGTGTGCTGGACCACGGTGCAATCACCCTGGCAGACCGTTGGGACCTGATGTACGTCGGTATGTACCAGAACATCGAT
>NZ_JAIHAZ010000025.1:0-39235 GCF_019718755.1 Enterobacter sp. RIT637 | reverse complement strand
GCCAGCCGTAGTGCCAGGCCAGGGCAATGATCGGCAGCGCAAGGCAAAATGGGGTAAAGCGTGAAAGCTCGGCGGGAAGGCCAAGCTGGAGCCACAGGCTCACCACAAACAGCAGCAGATACCAGATGAGGTGCCGGGCGCGCCAGTTCACTGGTTGAGAAACCAGCGCCGGGCCGAGCGGCTGCCAGACGGTGCTGGTGAGGTAGTGCCAGATCACGAGGCAGGTCGGGGCGAGCGTCAGGCCGCCGGTGAGGGTCAGCAGCAGGGCGTTGAGCATCTCCTTCTCGCCAATCCACGGCAGGGATTGTAACAACGCGGCGGCAATCAGCGCCGCCCCCTGACGCAGCAGCGTGCGCCAGTCGCGCTGGTGACGGTAGCGGGAAATGAGCGCAACCGGGAGAAGCGTAAGCAGGCTTCCGGTCATCAATAAGGGCAGATGCGCCAGAGCGACTTCCTGCGCCAGCCAGACCAGCATTAGCCACTCTGCGCCCAGCAAAACCGGCCAGTAGGCGCGCGGGCACTGGAGCATTAACCCCAGACGCAGCCCGAAGGGAAACAGCAGCACCGCCAGCTCCGGGCGTTCCACCAGGTGCAGGCTGATGCTCCACAGGCAGAACCAGGCGGCGGAGAAGATAAAAAAGCTGGCGACGACGGCGATCAGCCGTGAAAAAGCGGAACTCATTGCCAGCTGTCGAACATGCGGCGCGCCAGCTCGACGTCGTTGCTGACGTTGAGTTTTTCCATCAGGTTGGCGCGGTGAACGTGTACGGTTTTCGGGGACAGGTCCAGCTCGGCGGCAATCTCTTTTACCGACATTCCCTGCGCGAGTTTTTCCGCAACCTGACGCTCGCGTTTGGTGAGAGGATCCTGACGTCCGGCCGCCAGCTTGATGGCGATATCCGGCGTTAAATAGCAGCCGCCGGTGGAGACGGTGCGCACCGCGGCAATCAGTTCGTCGGGACTACAGCGTTTAGAGAGGAAGCCGCGCGCGCCCGCGTTGAGCGCCTGCTCGACCAGCGCCGGGCTGTCGTGGACCGACAGCATAATCGTCGCCATCCCTTTCGGCAGCTGGCTTAACAGCTCCAGCCCGGAGAGATCCGGCATCGAGATGTCGCAGATACAGACCTGCACCCCACGCCCCGGCAGGCCCGCCAGCGCTTCACGACCGGAGCCAAACTCGGCCACGACCTGAAAATCCGGTTCGAGGTTCAGAAGCTGGGCAAATCCGGAGCGGACGATAAGGTGGTCGTCGATGAGAGCGATGGTGGTCATGGTTTGATCCTGATGCGTGAACACGCCGGATGGCGGCGTAAACGCCTTATCCGGCCTACGTGTAAAGTCCTTGTAGACCGGATAAGCGCAGCGCCATCCGGCAAAAGCCTCTAACCTTAAGGGATTTACTCGAAAAACACCGCAATTTTGTTAAACATGGTGGGATCGGACTGGTTGCGAGCCACTTTGGTAACATCTTCCAACTTGTCGATCTGCGCCATCATCTGCTCCAGACGCTGGTCATCGTTGACCAGTAGCCAGATGCGGCTGTGCTCGCTGCCCTGAATCGGCAGACAGAGAATGCCTTCCACGTTAAACGCCCGACGGGCAAAGAGCCCGCAGACGTGGGTCATGACGCCAGGGTGGTTGCGGACGGTGAGTTCCAGAATGACGTTATCATGTTGTTTCTGCATGGCTTATTCTCCCACCATCTCAGTATTTGCCGCACCCGGCGGCACCATCGGATACACTTTTTGTTCAGGGTCGATACGCACGTGGATCAGCGCCGGGCCGGGGCGAGAAATCGCCGCCTGCAGCGCCGCGTGGGCGTCTTCTTCCGCGTTCAGATCGCAGGTATGCAGGCCAAAACCGGCGGCAATCTGCATAAAGTTAATCATCCCCGGATAGGTCGCCGCAAACACGCCCTGCTTGTAGAACAGGCTCTGCTGCTGGTGCACCAGACCGAGCGCCTCGTTGTTCATCAGGATGATTTTCACGTCTAACTGGTTTTCGGCCGCGGTCGCCATTTCCTGAATGTTCATCATCAGGCTGCCGTCGCCGGAGAAGCAGATGACCTTGCGGTCCGGATTCGCCAGCGCCGCGCCCACGGCTGCGGGCAGGCCGAAGCCCATGGTACCGAGGCCGCCGGAGGTCAGCCACTGGCGTGGACGGTTCAGCGGGTAGGCCTGGGCGGTCCACATCTGGTGCTGCCCGACGTCGGTGGTAATAATCGCGCTGTCGTCCACGCAGGCGGCCACAGCGTTGATCAGCCCGTAGTGGCTGAGCGGGTCGCCTTCGGTTGGGATGGCGCCCGGGAATTCGCGCTGCAGATCGGCCACCAGCTGACGCCAGTCGGCGCGCTCGGCTGCGTCCGTCTGCGGGATCAGCTGCGCCAGCACCTCGGCCACATCGCCCTGAATCGCCACGTGCGGCTGCTTGATTTTACCCAGCTCGGCGCGGTCGATATCCACGTGAATGATCTTCGCATTCGGGCAGAACTGCTCGGTTTTGCCAATCGCCCGGTCATCAAAACGTGCGCCCATAACAATCAGCAAATCAGCCTCTTGCAGGATGTAGTTGGTGCTGCGTGCGCCGTGCATGCCCAGCATGCCGAGAGAGAGCGGGTGCGCTTTAGGCAGCATACCCAGCGCCATCAGGGTCATGGTGGTCGGCAGGTTGGCTTTTTCCGCAAACTCGCGGATTTCATCCGCAGCGTTAATCGCTCCGCCGCCCAGATAGAGCACCGGGCGTTTAGCGGCGTTGATCATGGCGGCGGCATCGCGCACGCTCTCAGCGCTGAATTCCGGCGCGGGGGCACGGTCGCCCGGCTCGGGCAGCACGTCGATCTCGATCTCTGCGGTCTGGACATCCTTAGGAATGTCTATCCACACCGGGCCCGGGCGGCCGGACTGCGCAATGCGGAACGCATCGCTGATAACCTGAGGCAGCTCGCTGATATCGCGAACTAAATAGTTATGTTTGGTGATGGGGATAGAGATGCCGTAGGTATCCACTTCCTGGAACGCATCGGTGCCGATCATCGAGGACGGTACCTGGCCGGTAATGCAGATCAGCGGAATGGAGTCGAGACGCGCGTCGGCGATGGCGGTCACCAGGTTGGTTGCGCCCGGGCCGCTGCAGGCCATACAGACCGCTGGTTTGCCCTGCGTACGCGCCATGCCCTGAGCGATAAAGCCTGCCCCCTGCTCGTGGCGCGCCAGCACGTGGCGGATCTGCGTGCTTTGGCTTAACGCATCGTACAGCGGCAGCACCGTGCCGCCCGGGATGCCCGCAACCGTGGTGATGCCCTGCCGTTCCAGCAGATGAACGATCAGCTGCGCGCCAGTAAAACGCGTCTTGATGGATGTTGTGCCCGAACTTGCCATGCTCCAGTCCTTTTATTCTGAGCCAGCTTTCCGGGGAGGGTCCTAAACGAAAAACCCCGCCCGGTTTGCGCCGGCGGGGTTTTGGATTCGTGTGTTGATCCAGTCCCTACGGCGCATTGCCGACGACCACCACCACACGCACGACGACCACTGCGGCTGGTTGCGCAGTTTTTAGTAGGGTCGAAGTGAAGATGGATGAAGTCATTGGGGACCTGTGTTTGGAATCATTGATGTAATTTATACAAACACAGGTTTTCAGGCGTGACAATGGAAATATTTTCATCTGCGCAAAAATGCGTCAGGGATCACGTTTCGTTTATTGGGGGATGAAAACAAAAAACCCCGCCGGAGCGAGGTTTTTATCAGGGTTTTGCGGTTGGTCGCCGCAGAACACACTGTGTTACGTCAACGCAAAAAGTATACGCGATCCAAGACGAACGCGCAATTCCGGCACGGATTTTGACGTTTTTGAGTATGGATCGCCTTCCAAATTTTGTCCATAAAATACTGTTCATGCATACAGTATTTATCTATACTGAGGGTGTTCGCAGTGAGCGAGGGGGCCGCAGTTCTACCGGCGCAATGAAGTCCTGGCTGAAACGGGTGGTGCCGTCAGTGCCTTAACCCCCTGAAGTGAGCACACTGTGTTACGTCAATCCAGGTGCTGGCAACAGGCGGCGGAAAGGTACGCCAGCATCGTGCTCCTTTTAACCAAAAGGAGACGCGTATGAGCGTAGTGGATATGGTGATACTTATCCTCAAACTCATTGTTGCAGTACTGCAACTGCTTGATGCTGTCCTGAAATTCCTTCGGTAATTCAGGTTCAAGTCGCACCTGAGAGGGGCGGGCAACCGCCCCTCTTTAATAACGAGGGAATGCTATGTCGCGTCTGTTAATTGAGCCTGTCACACCGGATGAACCGGGGTATATCGCCCTGAAGGCTGAAAGTATCGCATTGAATTTCAACATGCTGCGCAGGCTGGAAGAGAACTGGCAGCGCGGTGAGAACCGCTTTAACGCACCGGGTGAAAAGCTGCTGGGCGCGTTTCTTAACGGCAGGCTGGTCGGCGTGTGCGGCCTCAACCGCGATCCGTTCAGCCAGCAACCGCGCGCCGGGCGCATTCGCCATCTCTACGTCAGCGAGAAGTGCCGCGGGCTGGGCATTGGCAAACAGCTTTTGACCGTGGTCATGGCCGATGCCAGCATCTGGTTTGATTTCCTGAATACCCACGCGCCGGACAGCGCCTACGGGTTTTATCATCAAGCGGGTTTTACGCTGGTCTCAGACGAACCGCGGGTGACGCACCGCCTTTTTTGTGCGGTGTAACCGTCTGGCAGCTTCAGGATGTGAATGTTACAGTTGAGTGACAATTCATCACCCGATACGCCATGACCATCACCGTATTCTGCATTTTGCTCTTCGCTGCGCTGCTGCATGCCAGCTGGAACGCCATCGTCAAAGCCGGAACGGACAAGCTCTATTCCGCCATAAGCGTCAGCGGCTCCGCCACGGTTATCGCTCTGGTCTTACTGCCGTTTTCCCCACAGCCATCTGCTGCAAGCTGGCCGTTTTTGATCGTCTCCTGCGCCTTACAGGTGGTGTACACCGTGCTGGTGGCGAAGACCTATCAGGTCTCCGATATGAGCCAGACCTACCCGCTGATGCGCGGCACCGCCCCGCTGCTGGTGGCGCTGATCAGCGTACTGGCGCTCGGCGATAGCCTTTCGTGGCTCGCCTGGTCCGGGATTGGGGTAATTTGCCTGTCGATTCTGGCGATGGCGATGAACGGGCGCATGCAGTCACGCAAAGGGATCTGGCTCGCGCTGCTGAACGCCTGTTTCATCGCAGGCTACACGCTGGTGGACGGCACCGGTGTGCGGTTATCGGACACCGCGCTGGGCTATACGCTGTGGACCTTCTTTATGAACGGCTTCTGCCTGCTGAGCTGGGCGATGGTGGCACGTCGGCGCGAGGCGTCCGGCTACCTGCGCCTGCACTGGAAAAAGGGGTTGCTCGGCGGCGTTGGCACCATGGGCTCTTACGGTCTGGCCCTTTGGGCAATGACGCAGGCACCGCTGGCGGTGGTCGCGGCGCTGCGTGAAACCTCCATACTCTTTGGCGCGCTGATCGCGTTTGTCCTTTTAAAAGAGAAGGTTGCCGGTTTGCGCATCGCCGCAGCGCTGGGAATTGCAGGCGGCGCCATTCTGCTGCGCCTGGCGTAAATCACTGGCAACATTAGTTGCCGTTATTGTTTACAAATCCTGCCTTTCCCGGTTTTTTCATTCACCACGACAATGCTTAAATTGTCATCTCACTGTGGTAGATTCCTCGCGCATTTATGGGAATGCGCAGTCACTTATTCTTCATTTTTCTCTTTTGGCAAAAGTATTCAGCGACATGAAAAAACAAAGGAACGTTAACTTATTGTTGATGCTGGTGTTACTGGTGGCCGTCGGTCAGATGGCGCAAACCATCTACATTCCGGCGATTGCCGACATGGCAAAGGAATTAAACGTCCGCGAGGGCGCGGTGCAGAGCGTAATGGCAGCCTACCTGCTGACCTATGGCGTTTCGCAGCTCTTCTACGGCCCGCTGTCCGACCGCGTCGGGCGGCGCCCGGTTATCCTGGTAGGCATGAGCATTTTCATGGTGGCGACAGTAATTGCCATTACCACGCACAGCCTGACCGTACTGATTGCCGCCAGCGCCCTGCAGGGCGTCGGGACGGGCGTCGGTGGGGTAATGGCGCGTACCTTACCGCGCGATATGTATCAGGGCACCCAGCTCCGTCATGCCAACAGCCTGTTGAATATGGGGATTCTGGTCAGCCCACTGCTGGCCCCGCTGATTGGCGGCCTGCTGGACACGATGTGGTCCTGGCGCGCCTGCTACGCCTTCCTGCTGGTGCTGTGCGTGATTGTCACCTTTAGCATGGCGCGCTGGATGCCAGAAACGCGCCCGCAGGACGCGCCGCGCACGAAGCTCATCACCAGCTATAAGACGCTGTTCGGTAACGGCTCGTTTACCTGCTACCTGCTGATGCTGATCGGTGGCCTGGCGGGCATTGCGGTGTTCGAAGCCTGCTCCGGCGTGCTGCTGGGCGCGGGACTGGGCCTGAGCAGCATGGTGGTGAGTATTCTGTTTATTCTGCCGATCCCGGCGGCGTTCTTCGGCGCGTGGTTTGCCGGACGCCCGAACAAACGCTTCTCCACCCTGATGTGGCAGTCGGTGATCAGCTGCCTGCTGGCGGGTCTGATGATGTGGATCCCGGGGCTGTTTGACGTGATGTCGGTCTGGACGCTGCTCATCCCGGCTGCGCTGTTCTTCTTTGGCGCGGGGATGCTGTTCCCGCTCGCCACCAGCGGCGCGATGGAGCCGTTCCCGTTCCTTGCAGGCACGGCTGGCGCGCTGGTGGGCGGTTTGCAGAACATCGGTTCCGGCGTGCTGGCCTGGCTCTCGGCCATGATGCCGCAGACCGGGCAGGCTAGTTTGGGCCTGCTGATGACGCTGATGGGGCTGCTGATTTTACTGTGCTGGCTGCCGCTGGCGTCGCGTGTCCCACATCACGAGCAGCCGGTTTAACCGCATGATGGCCCGGCTTCTCGCCGGGCTTTTCACAGACGGGCGCAATCATCGCCTGCAATAACGGCTCTGCCGCGGGCCGCCAGGACCCCTCTTCCCCGTCGTAAAACTGGAAATCCGCGTTAAGCGCATACGGGATTTTGGCCTTTTGCAGCTCGCAGGCCATAAAGGTGGCGAAGGCCATTTGCGACGCGGTTGGCGTGAGGTGGTTTGACTCCCCGACGCCCCATCCCCCGACCCAGCTAACGTGCCCGGTTTTTTGCTGCCAGCGCAGCGCGGTATTGATGCGATTATGGATAGCCGCTTTCTCCGCCGCCGTGCCGGAGGTCCACGGGTATTTACCGCTATTTTTCAGCGGCCCCCACGGGAAAATATGCCACTCCGCCAGCAGGTAGTTTTGACTGTGCGCGGGCAGCTTCAGGCTGGCTAAATCCTCCGGCGCGGCGCGCAGGCGTGGCGCAATGAAGATCATGCGCTGCGGGTCGATGTCGTGGATCGCTTTAATGGTTTTTTCATACACGCGGTTTAATGACGAGAGGTTGTGGTTGAGCTTGTCGGTCGGTTCATAAATGAGATCAAAACCCAGCAGCGGGTAGCTCTGACCGAAATAGTGCGCCACGGCAATCCACCAGTTGATCGTCTCTTTCTCGTTATCGGCTTTTGGGTCGTTTTTATATTCATCAGCCTGATAAGCGATAATCGGGATCACGCCATACTGCTCGCAGGCTTCTACCAGCTTGCGCAGGTGGATCAGCCGCGCTTCCGTCGGCTCATCGGCCACGCGGATGCGCACGTGGGTAATGCCTTTTGCACGAAAATCGCGGACCACCAGCGGATCGAATTCACGTATGCCGCGCTCGGTGCGCGCCCAGTCCACATCCATCCCGACGCCCAGCTGCTGCGCATAGTGGGCAGCCGTCAGCGGCGGCTCAGCGGCAATCGCCCAGCAGGAAGAGATCAGCAACGCAGTGGCAATAAAAGGCTTTAGCACGGTTTACCCTGGATAAATCGAAAGCATTACCTGTATTTAGCACGCTTTTTCACATTTCGTGTAGAGCGAAAGCGTAATAATTCTTCAACCCGCCAGCTCTCTCAGCCAGCCGATAAAGGCGTCTATTTTCGGCCACTGACGGCCAGAAAGCGTCGAGATATAGTAGTGCTGATGACATTTCAGGGTCTTTTCACCAAACGGGGCGATCAGCTCGCCTCGTTCCAGCCGTTTCTGCACCAGCCGCTTTCTGCCCATCGCGACGCCGACATGGTTAATGGCCGCAATAATCGCTAAGTCGGAGCGATCGAAACCAATGCCCGACGATGGCGGCATATTCACCGCAAAGTGCTGCGCCCAGCTCAGCCACTCATCCGTGCCGGAATCATTGCTCCAGGCCTGACGATCGTGCAGCAGCGTGCAGTGGCTGAGGTTATCGGGGTTTTTCAGCAGTTCATGCTCGCGGGCATACTGCGGTGAGCAGACGGGCAAAATCTCCTCATCCATCAGGAAGTGATGAGAGAGGTGGTTCGGCGGCGTATCGTCGAAATAGAGCGCCAGATCGACGCCGGTTCGCTGCATATTGACGTAATCATTGCCGGTCAGGATGGTGAGTGAAATCGACGGGTAGCGGCGGGTAAAGTCCCCCAGCATGGGCACCAGCCAGCATTGGGCAATCGACGGGCGAGAGTAGACCGTCAGCGTGCCGGACAGCGCCTGGTTTTTGATATCCAGGATCTCCTGATTCAGGGTATCGAGGGACGATTTTAGCGTCCAGTAAACGCGCTTCCCCTCCTGCGTCAGCTCGACTTTACGGTGCGAGCGGACGAACAGCTGAATGCCCAGCTCCTCTTCCAGCAGGTTGATGCGGTGGCTCACCGCGCTGGGGCTGAGCGACAGCTCCTCCGCCGCCAGGGCGAAGGACTCATGCCGGGCGGCCACTTCAAAGGTGTACATTTTCGACAGCTGCCAGCCGTTTAACAGCCGGTTTCTGGCTTCATTTGCATCGGTCATCACAATTCTCGCGCGGGGTTTCTGCGTTCAGCATACCGCTCAAGGGTGAATTTATGTGAACCTAATACGGATTAAGTGCGCTTTTTAGAGCGCAGTCACTCAGTTGATCCAATCTGGCTCATCTGAACGCCAATTTATATCGTTTGTCAGCCCACGCCGTTTTTTCGTCCAATACCCACAGATGACATAAGGGTGAGGTGAGATATGGGATCTCAGATCTGGGTTGTGGCAACGCTGCTGGTCAGCATCGTGTTGATTATTTTAACCATCGTAAAACTGAAGTTTCACCCGTTCCTCGCGCTGCTGCTGGCGAGCTTTTTCGTCGGCGCGATGATGGGGATGAGCCCGCTGGATATGGTGAACGCCATCGAGAGCGGAATTGGCGGTACGCTGGGCTTCCTGGCGGCGGTGATTGGTCTGGGCACAATTCTCGGCAAAATGATGGAAGTCTCCGGCGCGGCCGAGCGCATCGGGATCGCACTGCAGCGCTGCCGCTGGCTGTCGGCGGACGTGATTATGGTGCTGGTGGGCCTTATCTGCGGGATCACGCTGTTCGTGGAAGTGGGCGTAGTACTGCTCATCCCGCTGGCGTTTTCCATCGCCAAAAAAACCCACACATCGCTGCTCAAGCTGGCCATTCCGCTCTGTACCGCGCTGATGGCGGTGCACTGCGTGGTGCCGCCGCATCCTGCTGCCCTGTTTGTGACCAATAAACTAGGCGCGGACGTCGGAACGGTCATTGTCTACGGTTTGATGGTGGGACTGATGGCCTCTCTGGTCGGCGGCCCGCTGTTCCTGAAACTGCTCGGCAACCGTCTGCCGTTTAAACCGGTTCCGGCGGAATTTTCAGACCTGAAGGTGCGGGAAGAGCACACTCTGCCGTCGCTGGGTGCCACGCTGTTCACGGTGCTGCTACCGATTGCCCTGATGCTGGTGAAAACCATCGCCGAGCTGAATATGGCAAAAGAAGGCACGCTGTATACGCTGCTGGAGTTTATCGGCAACCCGATCACCGCCATGTTTATCGCCGTGTTTGTCGCCTACTACCTGCTGGGGATACGCCAGCATATGGGCATGGGCACGATGCTGACGCACACCGAGCACGGCTTCGGCTCTATCGCCAACATTTTGCTGATTATCGGCGCGGGCGGCGCGTTTAACGCCATCCTGAAAACCAGCGGACTGGCGGACTCGCTGGCGCATATTCTCTCGAACCTGCATATGCACCCTATCCTGCTCGCCTGGCTGGTGGCGCTGGTGCTGCATGCCGCCGTCGGCTCCGCGACGGTGGCGATGATGGGCGCCACGGCGATAGTCGCGCCGATGCTGCCGCTCTACCCGAACGTGAGCCCGGAGATCATCACCATTGCCATCGGTTCCGGCGCCATTGGCTGCACGATCGTCACCGATTCCCTCTTCTGGCTGGTGAAGCAATACTGCGGCGCGACCCTGAATGAGACCTTCAAATACTATACGACGGCGACGTTTATCGCCTCGGTGCTTGCACTTGGCGGCACATTCCTGCTTTCCTTCATTATCTGAGCGCGAAGAGACGTATTATGGAAAACGCAACTATCACTACTTTAACCGCACAGTTTCCTCTGGTTGAGGAACTGATTGCCCTGAAAGAAACCACCTGGCTTAACCCGCGCACCACGACGCTTGCAGAAGGGTTGCCGTACGTCGGGCTGACCAAAGCCGACGTGGACGACGCGCACGCGCGCCTGAAACGCTTCGCACCCTATCTGGCAAAAGCCTTCCCGGAAACCGCGGCAACAGGTGGGATTATCGAATCCGAACTGGTCGCGATCCCGGCGATGCAGGCGCGGCTGGAGAAAGAATCTACGAAGTCTATTCCCGGCACGCTGCTGCTGAAAAAAGACAGCCATCTGCCGATTTCCGGCTCAATTAAAGCGCGCGGCGGCATCTATGAGGTGCTGACCCATGCGGAAAAACTGGCGCTGGAAGCCGGGTTGCTGAGCCTCGAAGACGACTACAGCATTCTGCTGGAGCCGCGCTTTAAGGACTTCTTCAGCCAGTACAGCATTGCGGTAGGCTCAACCGGCAACCTCGGGATGTCCATCGGCATTATGAGCGCCCGCATCGGCTTTAAGGTGACGGTGCATATGTCTGCCGACGCCCGCGAGTGGAAGAAAGCCAAACTGCGCAGCCACGGCGTCATCGTCGTGGAATATGAGCAGGATTACGGCGTGGCCGTGGAGCAGGGACGAAAAGCGGCGGAAAGCGATCCGAACTGCTTCTTCATTGACGATGAAAACTCCCGCACCCTGTTCCTGGGCTATGCGGTGGCGGGCGAGCGCCTGAAGGCGCAGTTTGCCGAACAGGGCCGCGTGGTGGATGCGGAGCATCCGCTGTACGTCTACCTGCCGTGCGGCGTCGGCGGTGGCCCCGGCGGCGTGGCGTTTGGCCTGAAGCTGGCCTTTGGTGACAACGTCCACTGCTTCTTCGCGGAGCCGACGCACTCCCCGTGCATGCTGCTGGGCGTTTACACCGGCCTGCACGATGAGATTGCCGTGCAGGATCTGGGCATTGATAACGTGACGGCGGCGGACGGGCTAGCGGTAGGACGCGCCTCCGGCTTCGTGGGCCGCGCGATGGAGCGCCTGCTCGACGGGTTCTATACGCTTTCCGACCAGAGCATGTACGACATGCTCGGCTGGCTGGCGGAGGAGGAAGGGATCCGCCTGGAGCCGTCGGCGCTGGCGGGGATGGCCGGGCCGGTGCGCGTTCATTCGCATACCAACGTTACCCACCTGGTGTGGGCGACGGGCGGCGGGATGGTGCCGGAAGAGGAGATGGCGAAGTATCTGGCGAAAGGGAAGTAATTATGCCGGGTGGCGGCTACGCCTTACCCGGCCTACGGTTCGCGGCAGTTGTAGGCCCGGTAAGGCGTAGCCGCCACCGGGCTTATAAGCTCACAATTTGCTGAATGTGAGTAACTGCAAAGAGTAAAGACAGAGACAGCACGGCCAGCGCGATCAGGAACTTATCGCGCACCGCTTTCGGTTGTACAAAATCGTTCTGCGCTACGTCCATCAGGTTACGGCTGCGGGTATAGCGCCATAAAATGATAGCCACCAGCGCCAGCACAACTATAGAAATCCAGAATGGCACCCCGGTGCGGTGCCAGTTGTGCTTAATCGCCAGGGCAATCAGCGCGCCATACCCCAGCAGCGTGCGCAGCCACGCGAGTGACGTCCGCTCCGGCTGCAGGCCAGGGTCCGCTTCGCGTCGCGCTTTGCGGCTATCCACCATAGAACACCAGCACCATCACCACGCCCGCCACCGTCAGCAGAATCGTGCTGATGATCAGCAGCCCGCGCGTATAGGGCAGATCCTGCTTCAGACGCATCGCCTTCTCATTGCGCAGCCAGCGCAGGTAGCCGTAAATTGCCAGCACGCCCGCGAACAGGCACAGCAGCAGCGCCAGCACTTCACGAATCAGCGGCGTAGCGAAATCAGGCGCGAGCTGATCGAGCCCCACCCCTGCGGCAAGAAAGCCCAGCGCGGTGCGGATCCACGCTAAAAAAGTGCGTTCATTAGCCAGAGAGAAGCGGTAGTCCGGCGCTTCGCCGAGGCGGGAAATTTTCATGAAGGTTCCTTGTCGTGCTTCGGGCAGGCTTCAGCATAGCGTAAATCGGCAAGGACAAGGAGACCGGCATCGGGCGATGCCGGTCAGGACGATTAATGCAGCTCTGGCCAGTACGCTTTGTTGGCCTCGATCAGGTCATCCAGAATCGCTTTCGCGACGGACGCGCTCGGCACAGTTTTCGACAGGGTGATCGCCTGCCAGAGTTTCTGGTACGAGCGCTGCACCCAGGCATCCACCACCAGTTTTTCCACCGCCACCTGCTGGCTCATCAGCCCTTTCTGGAAGTGTGGTATATCACCCACCGTGAGCGGCTCAGGGCCGTTATGGCCAACCAGGCACGGGATCTCCACCATCGCGTCGGCATCAAAGTTATGGATGGCCCCGTTGTTTGGCACAATCAGCAGCATCCGCTCCTGGGTGTTAAAGGCAATTGCAGTCGCCAGATCGACGATGTACGACGCATGTTCGTCGATTTCCAGCTCCCCGGCGGCGGAGTTACCGGCTTCGATAATCGCCCGGCAGGAACTGAACACGTGCTTCTCACGGTGATCCATGACCTCATTGGCGCGGGTGCGTTCCGGGTTGGAATGCGCGACCACGTAGTCCGGGAACAGGTAATACTTCAGGTAGGTGTTCGGCATGGTGTCCGGGTCCAGCGCCTGCACGTCTCTGGCTTTGGCAAAGGTATCGTTCCAGCTCGCTTCGGTATGCGCATCTTCTGAAGGCGGGACATAGCCGTTTTTCGCCACGTATTCGCGCAGTTTCGGCATCAGATCGTTACCGTTGAGATCTTCAATCGACGTCCACCAGCCGAAGTGGTTCAGGCCGTAGTAGCGCACGCGCATCTCTTTGCGGTCCTTCAGGCCGACAATCTGCGCCATGCGCCCTTCAATGCCGATCGGCATATCGCAGATGTTGAGAATTTTGGCGTTCGGACGCAGGCGGCGCGTGGCTTCCGCGACAATCGCCGCCGGGTTGGAGTAGTTCAGCATCCACGCGTTCGGGGAGTACTGCTCCATGTAATCCACCAGCTCCAGCACGCCGCCGATAGAGCGCATGCCGTAGGAGATGCCGCCCGGTCCGCAGGTTTCCTGGCCAAGTACGCCGTGGCGCAGCGGGATTTTTTCATCTTTTTCGCGCATCGGGTATTTGCCCACGCGGATATGCGCCATCACGAAATCCACATCGGTAAACGCCGCTTTCGGATCGGTGGTGTAGCTGAATTCAATCTCCGGGGCCTGCTCCCTGAGGATGATTTTGCACGCTTCGGCGATGGTCTCCTGACGCGCGCCGTCGTTGTCATAGAACTTCAGGGCGCGCAGCGGGAAGCGGTCACGGTTGGCTAACAGCATCAGGACGATACCAGGCGTAAAGGTGCTGCCGCCGCCTGCAATGACAACTGAGAATTTTTTCATGATATAGCCTCTGTCAGGGTGGTTTGTTCATTCGATAAAGGGGTTTTCATCAGCGATTCCAGCTGGTCGCGCACCTGAGGAACGTGCAGGCCGACAATCACCTGAATGCCGTTGCCGCGTCGCACCACGCCGTGGGCGCCGAGGGCTTTGAAGACGTCATCGCTTTGGGTTTTCGCCATATCCACCAGCGCAATACGCAAGCGGGTGGCGCAGTTGTTGATGCTTTCGATATTGGCCGCACCGCCGAGCGCCTGTAAGAACCCGGCGGCCTGCCCGACCTGCTGGCTGGCCGCCGCCGGGGCGGTGGTTTGCCCCCGCGCCGCCTTATAGTCGGCCTTGCTGTAGAGTTTGATTTCGCTCTCTTCCCGGCCCGGCGTTTTGAGGTTCAGACGTTCGATCAGCGTTTTGAAGACCACGAAGTAAATTCCGGTGAAGCAGACGCCGATGCCAATCTGGGTGAATACCGTCGAGGCGTGGTTATGGAACATCGGGATCCAGTTTTGCGGCAGGAACTGGTCCAGCAGGCCGCCGCCCATATTCCCGACCACGCCGAAGGCGTACATCACCGTTGCCATACTCGCCGCCAGCACCGCATGGACGGCAAACAGCAGCGGCGAGATAAACAGGAAGGTGAACTCGAGGGGTTCAGTAATGCCCACCAGCACCGCGGTAAGCGTGGCCGGGATCAACAGCCCCGCCACCTTGACGCGGTTTTCCGGCGACGCGGTGTACCAGATAGCGAACGCAATCCCGACCGAGCCAAACACTTTTGAGTTGCCGTGCAGCGCGAATCCGCCTTCCGGGAAGAGGGTTTTCAGCGGCAGGGTACTCTGGCTAAACTCCTGCAGATGCTGCGCCCAGTAGACCTGAATCCCGCCTTCCACCGCCGCCGGGCCGAAGATGAACGGACCGTAGACGAAGTGGTGCAATCCGGTTGGGATCAGAATGCGTTCCAGGAAGGTATATACCCACACGCCCAGCGCACCGGCAGAGCGCAGGAACGCCTGCAGGGACTCGATGCCCATCTGTACTTTCGGCCAGCCCAGCAGCGTCAGCCAGGCGCAGGGGATCATGACGAAGAACGCGAGGATAACGACAAAGGAGCTGCCCTGGAAAATCCCCAGAAACACTGGCAGCGGCTTGTCGAAGTAGCGGTTGTGGATGGCGGTGACGATGCCTGAGATCACAATGGCACCGATGATGCTGGTATCGAGCGTTTTGATCCCGGCAATCATCGCCAGCCCGCTACCCGCCGTCGGTTCGGCGGAGAAGTCGACGCCAAAGAAGTGGCCCCAGGTCATCCCCATCGCGTTAATGAAGTAGTTCCAGGTCAGAAAGCTAATCAGCACCGCCAGACAGGCGCGGCCCTGCGCCTGCTTCGCCAGGCCAATCGGCAGGCCGACGGCAAAAATCAGCGGCATATTGCGAAACACCGCCCAGCCGCCCTCTTCAATGATGTGAACAATCTGCGCGAAAAGATGATCGGGGGCCGTTAGCGCTTCGCCGACAAACAGCGGGTTGCGAAGCATGATGGCGATTCCCACCACGATCCCGGCGAACGGAAACAGCAACACCGGGGTAAACATGGCACCGCCAAAACGTTGTATTTGACTGAGCATTTTTAAATCCTCATGAAACAACCTGTAGGGGTAGAGGCCTTTATGGTTTTTTGCTGGCCTGAGGTGAGCATAAGAACTTACTGATGCGCGAACATGGCGTGCCGCTGCGATTCGTGATCGCATTCATGGTTTTATTTTGACCAATCAGGTCTACTTTTAGCGGTAAACATGGACATGTCAGGACACAATCCACGCCCTGATAAGGGCAGAGAGGTCTACTGGTGATCTACAAATCAATCGCCGACAGGTTGCGGCTGCGGCTGAATTCGTCGGACTACAACATCGGCAGCCCGCTGCCCGGCGAAAAAGCGCTGGCGCAGGAGTTCGGCGTGGCGCGGATGACCATCCGCAAGGCGCTGGATCTGTTGGTGAGCTGGGGGCTGGTTGAGCGGCGGCACGGCAGCGGAACCTTTGTCTCGCGCAAAGACGTTCACCACGAAACCACCAACCTGACCGGGCTGGTGGAGGTGCTGCGTCAGCAGGGAAAAGAGGTGCAGAGTAAGGTCTTACAATTCGAAGTGATGCCCGCCCCGCCCGCCATCGCCAGCCAGCTGCGGATTCAGGTGGATGAGCGGATCTACTTTTCCCGGCGAGTGCGCTACGTGGACGGGAAGCCGCTAATGCTGGAAGACAGCTTTATGCCGGTGAAGCTTTTCCGCAATCTGTCACTGGCGCATCTTGAGGGGTCTAAGTTTGATTACATCGAGAAGGAGTGCGGGATCACCATCAGCGGCAACTACGAGAGCCTGACGCCGGTGCTGGCAGATAAAACGCTGGCCGGTTATATGAACCTGCCGGAACAGACGCCGCTGCTGCGCATTACGTCTCTCTCCTACAGCGACAGCGGCGAGTTCCTCAATTATTCAGTCATGTTCCGAAATACCAGCGATTACCAGGTGGACTACCATCTGCGGCGCATCCACCCGGACGACCTGCTAGCTCATCCCCCAGAACAGCACCGCCAGTAGCTGCGGGGTGATGATGCGCAGGAACATCACCAGCGGGTAGACGGTGGCGTAGGAGAGCGCGGCCGCGCCGCTGGTGGCGTGCAGGTTGTTGGCGAAGGCCAGAGCGGGCGGATCGGTCATGGAGCCCGCCAGCATGCCGCACAGCGTCAGATAGTTCATTTTGGCGAACATCCGCGCCAGTATGCCCACCGTCAGCAGCGGGATCGCCGTGATAAAGATGCCGTAGCCGACCCAGCTCATCCCTTCGCCCTTAACCAGGGTATCAACAAAATCCCCGCCGGATTTTAGCCCGACCACCGCCAGGAACAGCACGATGCCCAGCTCGCGCAGCGCCAGGTTGGCGCTCGGCGGCATAAACCAGTAGAGCTTCCCGATACAGCCGATACGCCCGAGGATCAGCGCCATAATCAGCGGCCCGCCCGCCAGGCCCAGCTTGAGCGCCACCGGGAAGCCCGGCACGTACAGAGGAATGGAGCCGAGCAGCACGCCGAGCCCGATACCGATAAACACCGGCAGCATCTGCACCTGCTGCAGTTTTTGCTGGGCGTTACCTACCATATCCGCCACGGCGTCGATGGACGAAGGGCGTCCGACCAGGTTGAGGATATCCCCGAACTGCAGACTGGCGTCCTGACTGGCAACCAGTTCAACACCCGCACGGTTAAGGCGTGAGATCACCACGTCATAACGCTCTTTTACCTGCAGATCGCGTATTTTCTTACCCAAAACCTTTTCGTTGGTCACGACAACGCGCTCGACGCGCATATCGGTGCCGCGGGTTGAGAGCGAGGTATCCACTTCCTGACCAATCACCAGACGGGCGTTGTTTAAATCTCCGGGCTGGCCGACAAGGTGCAGCAGATCGCCTTGCTGAATAACGGTACCGGGCGCGGGCACCATCAGCATATCGTCACGCTTAAGGCGGGAGCAGATGATATTGGCGCTGTTCAGGATCGGCACGTCCTGAATCGCCATATTGTTCAGGTTAGGGTTATCGACCCGAATGTTGATGGTTTTGATCGGCATATGGCCGTTGGTGAGCGTGGTTTCATGATCCATCGCCTCTTTTTCAACGTTGACGCGAAACAGCACCCGCACCAGCCACATGGAAAGCAGAATGCCGCAAATGCCAAACGGATAGGCCATGGCGTAGCTCATCCCCATCTGGTCGACTATGCCGGGTTCGATACCCAAATCGCGCAGGATTTGCTGCCCGGCGCCGAGCGCAGGCGTATTGGTGACCGCCCCGGAGAAAATGCCCAGCACCACGGGCAGCGGGATATCAAAGAGTTTATGCAGGATCGCGGTGACCAGCCCGCCCATCACCACAATGCCGAGGGCAAACAGGTTGAGCCGTAATCCGGAGACCCGAAGTGAGGCGAAAAACCCCGGCCCCACCTGAATACCGATGGTATAAACGAAGAGGATCAGGCCGAACTCCTGGATGAAGTGGAGCATTTCGGCGCTGAGGACCAGCCCGAGCTGGTCGGCAAAGTGCCCGACAAAAATGCCGCCAAACAGCACCCCGCCTATCCCAAACCCGACGCCACGGATTTTGATATTCCCTATCCACAGGCCAACAACAGCGACCAGGGCCAACACGCTGACGGTTAACGCGATATCACTCATGATCCACTTCCTTGGCATAACCTTAGTTATGATAAGGATTCTCTCAGAGCCGCGGGCGGCTGTATGGGCGATGGCGCACAAAAAAGCCCTGCCGGGGCAGGGCTTTATCTTTTCACCCTCTCCCCGTGGGAGAGGGCCGGGGTGAGGGCATCAGCCCGCACACTATTAACTGTTTAACGCCGGCCGCTCGCTAATGGCGATACGCTGCGGCGCGATGGCCTCCGGCACGTTGCGGGTCAGGTCGATATGCAACAGCCCGTTGGTAAACGTCGCGCCGGACACTTCCATATGGTCTGCCAGGGTAAAGCTCAGGCTAAACGGCTGATTAACCAGCCCCTGATGCAGCCATTTGGTCTCGGTTTCTTGTTTTTCCGGCGACCCTTTCACGGTCAGGCGCGTGCCTTCGAGCTGGATGTCCAGATCGTCCTGGCGGAAACCGGCCAGCGCAAGGGTAATGCGATAGTGGTTATCGTCGCTTTTTTCGATGTTATACGGCGGAAACGTCTGTTGCTCAGTGCTGCTTTGCAGGGCGTTAGCCAGTTTGTCAAAACCAATCCACTGACGCAGCAGGGGGGATAAATCGTAGTTACGCATACTAAATCTCCTTCTGAGAAGCGAGTTCGGCACAGTTTAATTTTGTGCGCAGTTGTTCCTGCAAATCCTGATGGATTCGCATATGCTCCCGTTACGGCAAGCAAGTCTGAGTGGGCCGCTCGCGCGACCCGCGTAATTAGTTAATTTCGATACGGCGCGGTTTTTTCTCTTCCGGAATCACACGTTCCAGTTCGATAAACAGCAGGCCGTTGACCAGGTTCGCGCCTTTAACGTGAATGTTCTCGGCTAACTGGAACTTGCGTTCAAAGTTGCGCTCGGCGATGCCCTGATAAAGGTAGGTACGTTCTTTCTGCTCGGCCGTATGGGAACCTTTCACCACCAGCAGGTTGTCCTGCGCGGTGATCTCCAGCTCGTTTTCTGCAAAACCGGCGACGGCAATCGCGATGCGATAGTGGTTTTCGTCAACCAGTTCAACATTGTATGGAGGGTAGCCGTTGCTCTGGCTTTGGTTATTTTCTAAATGGTTAAACAGGCGGTCAAAACCAATTGCAGAACGGTATAGCGGAGAAAGATCGAAGTTACGCATAAATAAAACTCCTGAAATCAGCGAGAAATTATAGCCTTCCACTATGGACAGGCCTTTGCGCCCCCGAACACCCATCAGGCGAGTTCGTTATCGGGCTACATTCTTAAAATGGGTCTGGATACGGGCTTTTCAAGCGTATTGATGTGAGATTTTTTTGCACTTTGCGGGTTGTCGCTTAGACTGGGACAACAGCACAAAGGGTTAAATTGCGATGGCTGCCACAGTGCGGGGTTTTCGGGCTATTCATTTAGGGTAAGGCTCGCTATAACCCTGAGTTGCAGGTCGATGCAGTGTTATTAACGATGACTGAGTGATGATGAAAAATGTTCTGATAAAGCTGACAGCGTTCAGCGGGGTTGTATTACTTTGCGGGTGCTCGAGCGTGATGTCTCACACCGGCGGTAAAGAAGGAACATATCCGGGGACGCGCGCCAGTGCGGCCATGATTTCCGATGAAGATACAAACTGGGGAACCAAATCTCTGGTTATCCTGGATATGCCTTTCACGGCAGTCGCCGATACGCTGCTGCTCCCGTGGGACATGTTCCGCACGGACAGTTCCGTTCGCTCACGCGTTGAGAAAAGCGAGCAGGAAAATCTGGCGACCAACGCCGTCATCCCGCCCGCTGCAATGCCCCCGCGTTAGTCCTCAGCGGTTTCCGTTAGCCACAGCTGGCGGAAACCGTCCGTCTCTTCCATCCAGGCAATAACACGCCCGTCAGGCGAGAACACAACCGCATCCGCTGACGGTGGATTGTCGTGATCGGACGTCAAAAACGTGACCTCTCCGGTCTGCGCGTCGCAGCAGGCGATCCGGTTTTCAAGCACACATCCCAGCATGTTCCCGGAAGGGTGCCAGTTAAACGCGGACTGAATCCCGCTCTCCGTATGGGTTAACTGGCGCGGCTCGCCGCCCTCGGGAGAGATCAGCCACAGCTGCACAATGCCGTTATCATCCCGCATCAGAAACGCGATCTGCGTTCCCTGCGGATTACTGCGCACCCAGTGGCGCGGCACGTTCACCAGCCCCGGATAACGGTTCTGGTGAGTGAAGGTCAACCGACGCTGCATCACCCCGGCGGGTGGCGCAGGCAGGGTCTCTGGCGTTCCCTGAAGCGGCGCATCGCCCGCTCGTTTCCAGCCCTGCTCGTCTTCAGGCAGGTCGACGATAAACAGTTCGGGTACTTTTTCGCCCTGCGCAGAGAGAGTGTCGCCGATAAACGCTAGCCTGCCGTTACCCACCCAGCCCTCTTCGTAGGCGCGGTTGATTTCATCGCTGCCCGGCTGCGGGTTGGGCGTGGTGCGGCTGACCAGCACGCTCCAGAAGATTCCGGGATATTCACGTGGATGATTCCCCTGCGGGTTCACCGGGCCGAAAGGCGCAGCTACGCCAACGTTGCGTAAATCGAGCTTCGGATCGCGCTCGTGCAGCACGTGGTCGTTATAGGTGAAGCTGACGAACTGCCCGTTCGGGCTGAAGACATGTACATGGCTGCCGCCGCGCAGCGCGCCTGCGGTGTAGGGCGCAGTGATATCCATCGCGTCAAGATTGCTCACCTGACCGTTTTGCGCAATCACCCCCTGGCGATGATGAAAATCGTAGTGCCAGTCTGCATCCGGGTTTTTCGGGCCGTGGATAAAGACGTATTTGTCCTGTGCCGGATGAACGGTCACCACGCCGACGTGCGCGCCTTCAGTGGCACGATAGATCACCTCTACCTCACCCGTAGCGACATTGACCCGCTCAATGGTTTCGCCGGTAAATGACGCACCGGACGGGCGCACGTCGTAGACCAGCCACCGGCTGTCCGGCGTCCAGGTATTAATATTCGTGAGCTGGTGATGGCGGGAAGCGAAGGTGATTTGTTTCATGAGGATACCCTGATGCACGGTGAGTGCATCAGGGTAAAACATCCGCAGGGATTAGCCTACTCGTTTCACGTCGCCCACCAGCAGGATGTAGGAGAGTGCCCCGATCAGCGCCACGGCGGAGATGTACACCAGCGCCGGGCCGAAGCCGTAGTCCTGCGCCAGGTAGCCGATGACCAGCGGTACGGTGATCCCGCCCAGCCCGCCGACAAAGTTGAATACGCCGCCGGTCAGGCCAATCAGCCGCATCGGCGCCAGGGACGACACCAGCGACCAGGTGATAGAGGCGAAACCGTTACCGAAGAACGCCACCGCCATCAGGGTCATAATCCATACCGGATCGTTGGTGTAGTTGGCACCCATGATGCAGGTGGAGATCAGCAGCCCACAGATAATCGGCGTTTTACGCGCCATGCCCAGCGAGTAGCCTTTTTTCACCAGCTTATCGGCCAGCCAGCCGGAGAGCAGCACCCCGAAGAACGCCGCGAGGAACGGCACGGTGGTCATAAAGCCCGCCTTCAGCGCCGTGATCCCCTTTTCCTGGGTCAGGTAGTTCGGGAACCAGGTGAGGAAGAACCAAAGCGTGGAGGTCACCGCGAACTGGCCCAGATAAACGCCCACCAGCTTACGGTGGAAGACCAGCTTCCAGTCCGCTTTGGTCAGCGGCTGACGCGCCTCTTTTTTCACCGGCGCATCGCCGTCCACCAGGCCACCGCCGTCGCGGATGTAGTCCAGTTCGGCTTTGGTGATGCTTTTGGTCAGACGCGGCGGCTGGTAGACCTTGAACCAGATCAGCGACCAGATAATGCCAATCCCGCCGGTGACGATGAACACCCAGTGCCAGCTCAGTAGCTCCTGGATCCAGATCAGCAGCGGCGTCAGGAACGCCAGGCCAACAAACTGCCCGGAGGTGTAAAAGCCAACGGCAGACGCGCGCTCGTGTTCCGGGAACCAGCTGGTCACCATGCGGTTGTTGGTTGGAAACGCGGGCGCTTCGAAAACCCCGGTGATGGCGCGCAGGCCAATCAGCGACATCAGCCCGGTCGCGAAGCCCTGGAACAGGGTCGCCACGGACCAGCCGAAAATGGCGATGAAGTAGGTCAAACGCGAACCCACGCGGTCAAGGAACCAGCCGCCGGGGATCTGGCAGAGCGTATACAGCCAGGCAAACGCCGAGAAGACGTAGCCCATTTCCGCTTTGGTGATGCCAAACTCTTCCTGAATATGGGCCGATGCCACGGCCAGGTTGGCGCGGTCGACATAGCAAATGACCACGGTAATAAAGATCATGATTAGCGTCAGGTAACGGCGACGCCCGGTTTTTGCAGCAGTAACTGGAATATCCATCGCAATCTGTCTCCAGATTTTGGGCATAGCGAAGCCGCTCACCATGCCCTGTAATTTACAGAGGGTTATATTTTTGTATGTACGTTTTTTTGCCCGGTGGCGCTGCGCTTACCGGGCCTACGGGGGAGTAGGCCGGATAAGCGTAGCGCCATCCGGCGGTTTACCACTCGGCTACGGAACCGTCTTCATGACGCCAGAGTGGATTACGCCAGTCCGGCGCATTTTTACTCAGCTCAATGACTTTGGCTTCGTCAATTTCCACGCCAAGGCCCGGCTTCGTTAACGGTTTAAAGAAACCGCCTTCCATGCTGAAGTCTTCTTTGTTTTTCACAAAATCGAGCAGTTCCGCGCCCTTGTTATAGTGAATCCCCATGCTCTGTTCCTGGAACACGGCGTTGCGGGAGACAAAGTCGACGTGCAGGCAGGCCGCCAGCGCAATCGGCCCGAGCGGGCAGTGCGGTGCCAGCGCCACATCGTAAGCTTCTGCCATCCCGGCAATTTTGTAGCATTCGGTGATGCCGCCCGCGTGAGAAAGGTCCGGCTGCAGAATCGCAATCCCGCCCGCTTCAAGCACGCGTTTAAACTCGAAGCGCGAGAACATACGTTCACCCGCCGCGATAGGAATGTGGGTCTGTTCTGCCAGTTTCGGATAGTACTCGGCCTGCTCGGCCAGCACCGGCTCTTCGATAAACAGCGGACGATACGGCTCCAGCTCTTTAATCAGCACTTTGGCCATCGGCGCGCTGACGCGGCCGTGGAAATCCAGGCCAAACTCAATCTCGTTGCCGAAGGCTTCGCGGATTTGCGCCACGGTATTCACCGCCCGGTCTACCGCACGCGAGTTGTCGATAACGCCCATCTCTTCGCAGCCGTTGAGCTTGAAGGTGTCAAAGCCAATGTTGCGCAACTGCGTGATGCCGTCGATCACTTCCGCAGGACGGTCGCCGCCGACCCAGCTGTAGGCTTTGATTTTGTCGCGCACCAGGCCGCCCATCAGCTGCCAGACCGGCGCGTTCAGCACTTTGCCTTTGATATCCCACAGCGCCTGGTCGATACCGGCGATGGCGCTCATCAGGATCGGCCCCCCACGGTAGAAGCCCGCGCGGTACATCACCTGCCACAGGTCGTTGATGCGTGCCGGATCCTGACCAATCAGGTATTCGCCCAGCTCGTGTACTGCCGCTTCAACGGTGCGCGCGCGCCCTTCAATCACCGGTTCGCCCCAGCCCACAACGCCTTCATCGGTTTCGATTTTCAGGAACATCCAGCGCGGGGGTAAACGGTACGTGGTGAGTTTGGTTATTTTCATTTCACTGCCTCTCGATACGCTTTCACAAATGCTGCCGCCTGCTGTGCGGTACGTTCCACGGACTGTCCGGCACGATACAGATCGCTGCCCAGTCCCGCGCCCACACAGCCCGCGCTCATCCATTGGCCCAGGTTTTCTGGCGTTACGCCGCCCACGGCAAAGACCGGCACGCTGGCGGGCAATACCGCTTTCAGCGCCTTGATGTAGTCCGGACCAAAAGCCGATGATGGGAAAATTTTGAGCGACTGTGCACCCGCATCCAGGGCAGTAAAGGCTTCCGTGGCGGTAGCGCAGCCCGGACAGACGGTCATGCCGTAGCTCACCGCACGGCGGATCACCTCAGGCTGAATGTTGGGCGTGACGATAAGCCTGCAGCCCATCTTCGCCAGCCGATCCACCTGCTCAGGCTGCAACACGGTGCCTGCGCCAATCAGCGCCCTATCGCCGAAGGCCTCCACCACGGCCGGAATGCTTTTTTCCCACTCTGGAGAGTTAAGCGGGATTTCCACCGCGTCGAATCCGGCGTCGATAACCGCGCCGACGTGGGCTAACGCCTCATCGGGCGTGATGCCGCGCAAAATTGCGATAAGGGGAAGATCAGTTTGCCACTGCATGAGCGATGCTCCTTATTCCTGCCTGAAATGCCGTGTCGCCGGATACCGTTGCAACATCACGCCCCACGGCGCGGAACGCCTGCTCGTAGCGCGACGTCAGCGATGCACCTGCGACAATCGTGATGGCCTGCTCGTGCGCGATGAAATCACGCATGCTGGCGACCTCTGCGCCAATCAGCAGGCCGGAGAGAAACTCGCTGACCTGCTCGCGCGGGAGATTTTCCAGCACGTGCGAGGCGCGAACCTCAAAAAGGTGCGGCAAAACATCTGGAGAAGCGATCCCACGTTCAAGACCGGCAGCAAACGCCTCCGCCGAGGCAACCTGCTCAGGTAAACCGGCCCCAACCAGCGAATGGTTGAGCAGCAAATGGTGCAGTTCGCCGGTCATCACAGTGCGAAAATCGTGGATTTGCTCAGCATCGGCCTGGACCCACTTGCAGTGCGTTCCGGGCATAACGTAGACAGAAGAAGGAGAAAGCGTGCGCGCGCCAAGCAGCTGCGTCTCTTCGCCGCGCATTACGTTGTGGTTATCGTCGCGAGAGACGCACAAACCGGGAATGATCCAGATATTGTCGCCAACGGACGTTAACTGCTCGCCAATAGCGGAGAAAAGGGCAGGAACCGGCAGGTAAGGCGCGACTTTCCAGCCTACGTTACTGCCGACCATACCCGCCATGACCACCGGCGTGGCGCCATCGCGCCAGTTTTGTGTGACCTCTGCTAACACCGCCTCGGGGGATTTACCATTCAGGCGCGTCACGCCTGCTTCTGATTGCCTGCTCTCCAGGCACTGCTCGCCCTGATAAAGCCAGGCGCGCAGATTGGTCGATCCCCAGTCAATTGCGATGTAGCGAGATGTCATGTGATTTCCTTCAGCCTTCGTGTCGAGCTGGCAATCATGGTAAGCGCCGCCTGCTCTGCCGCATCGCCGTCCTGATGCCGTATCGCATCGAACAGCGCTTTATGTTCCTGGAGCGTTTTCGGCATGTTGGCCTCATCGCCCATCCAGGTACGTTCAAATACTGCTCGCTGTAGCGAGCTGATCGCCACGCTAAGCTGCTGTAATACCGGGTTATGCACCGACTGCAGCACCGCTTCGTGGTAGCGAATGTCCGCCTCGTTGAACGCCTCCCGGTTCTGGTTATTGGCGATCATGTCGTTTAGAGCCGACTCAATCTGCGCCAAATCGCCGGAGGTTGCGCGCTCCGCCGCCCAGCGGGCGATGGCCGGTTCAACCAGGTTTCGGACTTCGCTCATCGCGCCGATAAGCCGCGGGTCGTAGTCGTTTTCCAGCACCCACTGCAGTACGTCGGTATCGAGGTAGTTCCACTGGTTGCGCGGAGCAACAAACGCGCCGCGATAGCGCTTCATTTCAATCAGGCGCTTCGCCATCAGCGAGCGGAATACTTCCCGGATGATGTTGCGCGAGGTTTCAAACTCCTCACACAGTTCGGCTTCTGCCGGCAGCGGCGAACCGGGAACGTATTTGCCCCCCACAATCTGGGTGCCCAGCGTAATGACGATGCGATCGGTTTTATTGAGAGTCATGGAGAGTCCTTGTGCTCTGTGTGTCCATCACTACTTTACCGCGACCGCTGAATTTCGCCTCACTTTTGCAGTACAAACGTGAGGGAGTTCGTCTTTGCCGTGGTTGTAATGTAGTACAATCAATTAATGTTGTACTACAATCCAGATCACAAAAAGAACAATTCAATAAATTCAGCGCAAAAAAAAGCCCCGGTTGATAACCGAGGCCGATGATCGAAAATAAGCGTTATTGCAGCACAAACTTCTCGATCGCGTAGGCAACGCCGTCTTCCAGGTTGGATTTGGTCACGAAGTTGGCCACTTCTTTCACGGATGGAATGGCGTTATCCATCGCCACGCCCATGCCCGCAAACTCAATCATCGCGATGTCGTTTTCCTGGTCGCCCAGCGCCATGATCTCTTCCGGCTTGATACCCAGCGCATCAGCAAGCGATTTCACGCCGGTGCCTTTATTGACGCGTTTATCGAGGATTTCGAGGAAGTACGGCGCACTTTTCAGCACGGTGTACTTCTCTTTTACCTCTGCCGGAATGCGCGCGATGGCTTTATCCAGAATTTCGGGCTCGTCGATCATCATTACTTTCAGGAACTGGGTCGCCGGGTCCATCTTCTCTGCTTCGCAGAACACGAGCGGAATGGTCGCAACGTAGGATTCATGTACCGTGTAGTAGCTGATATCGCGGTTAGCGGTATAAAGCGTATTGCGATCGAGCGCGTGGAAGTGGGACCCCACTTCGCGGGACAGTTTTTCCAGGAACAGGTAGTCATCGTAACTCAGCGCGGTTTGCGCCACGGTACTGCCGTCTGCGGCTTTCTGCACCAGCGCACCGTTGTAGGTGATGCAGTAGTCGCCCGGCTGATTCATGTGCAGCTCTTTCAGGTAGCTGTGTACGCCCGCATACGGACGGCCCGTGGTCAGAACCACATTCACGCCCTTCGCGCGGGCGGCGGCGATCGCGTTTTTAACGGCTGGAGAGATGGTGTGGTCTGGCAGCAGCAGCGTGCCGTCCATGTCGATTGCAATGAGTTTGATAGCCATGAGATCCCCGGGATAAATGAGTGCTGCCTCATGCTAACGCGATTAAGCCCACAAAAATAGAGCTACATTGCGCAACAGAAACACCCCTTTTACGCAAATCCCGGGGAACGCTGACTTACTCGCGGGTGAGGACGATTTTGCCAAACGCCCCGCGATCGAGGTGTTCAAACGCCTCTTCAAGCTGGTTAAAACGGTAGCGATGTTCGATCACAGGTTTCAGTCCGGTGACATCCACAGCGCGGACGAAATCTTCCAGCGCCCGGCGGTGCCCTACGCCAATCCCCTGAATGACGGGGGATTTCAGCAGCAGTTCGCCAGCAGAGAGGGTAATCTCCGTCCCGGCCAGCACGCCAATCACCGATATACGCCCGTGAACGGCAACGGCGCGCAGGGAATGCTTCAGGTTCTCTCCCCCTACGGTCTCGATAATATGGTCGATGCCGCGATCCTGCGTGAGCGCCAGCGTATTTTCAGCCCAGTCGCCCTTCAGACGGTTGATGCCCTGATTAGCCCCCAGTTTTTTGGCCTGCGCCAGTTTTTCATCGCTTCCGGAGGTGACAATCACCTCAGCCCCGTGCGCTTTTGCGATTTGCAAAGCAAAGAGCGCCACGCCGCCCGTTCCCTGCACCAGCACCGATTGCCCGGCGCGCAGCTGGCCGCGTTCCACCAGCGCAAACCAGGCGGTAAGCCCTGCGCAGGGCAGCGTGCTGGCCTCGGCGTCATCCAGAGTCTCAGGCGAGGCCACCAGCGCGTCTTCCTTCACAATCACATACTCGGACAGCATACCCTGGAAGTATCCGCCGGACGTTTTATAGGGCAGATTGCGCGCGTCCGCCTGCGGCTTACCGTCGATCCACTCAGGGAAGAAGGTTGAGATGACGCGCGCGCCGGGTTTGAAGCGCGTAACGCCTTCACCAATGCTGTCCACTACGCCGGCCATGTCAGACGCCGGGGTAAACGGGAAGGAAAGCGGGATCGGCATTGTGCCTTCAACAACCATTTTATCGCGATAGTTAAGCGCAACGGCATTCACCCGCACGCGAACTTCACCCGGGCCGGGCTGTGGAACGGGTGCCTGAGTCAGCTTGAGGTTCTCGCGCCCGAGGGCGTCCATGGACCAGCGTTGCATTGTCTCTGTCATTTTATTTCTCCTGCCATCAGATGAGCTTTAGTCCTGACAGTCTACCGTTGACTAACCGTCGCCAGTGGCGATAAGTTTTCGCTTTATTGACGCCATAATGGATACAATCCATGACCGATACGCTGAAGGATATTCCTGTTTTTGTGGCCGCCGTTGAGGCGGGAAGTTTTGCTCAGGCCGCCATCCGTCTGCATTTGTCACGCTCGGCGGTAGGAAAAAGCATTGCCCGCCTTGAAGAGCGGCTGGGGGTACGTCTTTTTCACCGCACCACCCGCAGCCAGAGTCTGACCGATAACGGCGCTCTTTTTTATGAACGCTGCCTGCGCGCGCTGGAGGAGATTCGGGGTGCGGAATCGCTGCTTGAAACAGGGAAACAGCAGGTCAGCGGTCGCCTGCGCGTTGCCATGCCGGTGCTGTTTGGTCGCCAGTGTGTCGCTCCGCTGCTGATAGCGCTGGCGCAGGAACACCCCGGGCTTGAACTGGAAATGTCATTCAGCGACCGCGTGGTGGATCTGGTGGAGGAAGGGTTTGATATGGCGGTGCGTAACGGCACGCTTCAGGACAGCAGCGTGCTGGTCGCCAGAAAGCTGGGAGAACACCGCATGGTGCTGTGCGCCGCGCCGGAGTATCTGCTGAAGAAAGGCCAGCCACAAAGCGTTAAAGATTTACCCCAGCATACGGCCATTAACTATTTGAGCGCAGGCAGAGTGTTGTCCTGGCAGCTGATGGATAACGAAGGAACGTCGCACACCTTTACGCCCCGATCGTCGCTCAATATGGATGATTTGCAGGCGATCTGCGACGCTGCGCTGGCCGGACACGGCATTGCATGGCTGCCCTGCTGGATGGTCGTCAAAGATATTCACCAGGGTAAACTCGTCCCGCTCCTGAAGCAGGCACCGGATGTGCATTTCAACGTTCATGCGGTCTGGCAGCAGACGCCGCATCTGCCGCTGAGGGTAAGAATAGCGATAGATACGCTGGCGAGCCGTTTACCGTCCGTGATGTCGCTGGATATGCCTGCACCCACAAAAAAGCCGCGCTAAAGCGCGGCCAGTTATCGTGCGGTATAACGACGATTAAATATCGATATTTGCCGCTTTCAGGGCGTTCTCTTCGATGAAGGCACGACGTGGTTCAACCGCATCGCCCATCAGGGTCGTGAACAGCTGGTCAGCAGCTATCGCGTCCTTAACTGTTACGCGCAGCATGCGGCGGCTTTCCGGATCCATGGTGGTTTCCCACAGCTGGTCCGGGTTCATTTCGCCCAGACCTTTATAGCGCTGGATCGCAAGACCACGACGGGACTCTTTCACCAGCCAGTCAAGCGCCTGCTCGAAGCTGGCTACCGGCTGACGACGTTCGCCACGTTCGATGAACGCATCGTCTTCGATCAGCCCGCGCAGCGTCTCGCCGAGCGAGCAGATACGGCGGTATTCCGGACCGGTCACAAACTCGTGTTCCAGCGGATAGTCGGTATCAACGCCGTGGGTACGCACGCGAATAATAGGCTCGAACTGCTTATCGGCGTTCTGCTGGATATCACATTTCCACATGCTGCCGTGCTGCTCTTTCTCGTTCAGATCGGTCACCAGGGCGTTCACCCAGCGGGTCACGGTCTGCTCGTCGCTCAGATCGGCTTCGGTCAGGGTTGGCTGATAAACCAGCTCCTTCAGCAGCGTTTTCGGATAGCGGCGTTCCATACGCGTGATCATTTTCTGCGTCGCGTTGAACTCGGACACCAGACGCTCCAGCGGCTCACCGGCCAGTGCAGGGGCGTGCGAGTTCGCGTGCAGGGTCGCGCCATCAAGGGCGATCGCGATTTGGTACTGATCCATCGCTTCGTCGTCTTTAATGTACTGTTCCTGCTTGCCTTTCTTCACTTTGTACAGCGGCGGCTGTGCAATGTAGACGTGGCCACGCTCAACGATTTCAGGCATCTGACGATAGAAGAAGGTCAACAGCAGCGTACGGATGTGCGATCCGTCGACGTCCGCATCGGTCATGATGATGATGCTGTGGTAGCGCAGTTTGTCCGGGTTGTACTCATCGCGGCCGATGCCGCAGCCCAGCGCGGTGATGAGCGTCGCCACTTCCTGAGAAGAGAGCATCTTGTCGAAACGGGCTTTCTCAACGTTGAGGATTTTACCCTTCAGCGGCAGAATCGCCTGGTTCTTACGGTTACGGCCCTGCTTCGCAGAACCGCCCGCGGAGTCCCCTTCCACGAGGTACAATTCAGACAGCGCCGGGTCGCGTTCCTGGCAGTCAGCCAGTTTGCCCGGCAGGCCTGCTAAGTCCAGCGCGCCTTTACGACGGGTCATTTCACGGGCTTTACGCGCCGCTTCACGGGCACGCGCCGCATCGATAATTTTGCCCACCACGATTTTCGCGTCGGACGGGTTTTCCAGCAGGTATTCGCTCAGCAGTTCGTTCATCTGCTGCTCAACGGCCGATTTCACCTCGGAAGAGACCAGCTTGTCTTTGGTCTGTGAGGAGAACTTCGGATCCGGCACCTTCACGGAGACAACGGCAATCAGGCCTTCACGGGCGTCGTCGCCGGTGGCGCTGACTTTCGCTTTCTTGCTGTAGCCTTCTTTGTCCATGTAGGCGTTCAGGGTACGGGTCATCGCCGCACGGAAGCCTGCAAGGTGAGTACCGCCGTCACGCTGTGGAATGTTGTTGGTGAAGCAGTAGATGTTTTCCTGGAAACCATCGTTCCACTGCAGCGCCACTTCCACGCCGATACCGTCTTTTTCGGTGGAGAAGTAGAAAATATTCGGGTGAATTGGCGTTTTGTTCTTGTTCAGATACTCAACGAACGCTTTGATACCACCTTCGTAATGGAAGTGGTCTTCTTTGCCGTCACGCTTATCTTTCAGGCGGATAGAGACGCCGGAGTTCAGGAACGACAGTTCACGCAGGCGTTTCGCCAGGATGTCGTACTCAAATTCGGTGACGTTGGTGAAGGTTTCATGGCTCGGCCAGAAACGTACCAGGGTACCGGTTTTGTCGGTATCGCCGGTGACGGCCAGCGGTGCCTGCGGCACGCCGTGCGTATAGATCTGACGGTGAATTTTGCCTTCGCGCTGGATTACCAGCTCCAGCTTCTGCGACAGGGCGTTAACCACGGAGACGCCAACGCCATGCAGGCCGCCGGAAACTTTATAGGAGTTATCGTCGAACTTACCGCCTGCGTGCAGAACGGTCATGATCACTTCCGCAGCAGAGACGCCCTCTTCCGGGTGAATACCGGTTGGGATGCCACGACCATCATCGGTGACGGAGACGGAGTTATCCGCATGGATGGTGACCACGATGTCTTTACAGTGACCCGCGAGCGCTTCGTCGATAGCGTTATCTACCACCTCGAATACCATGTGGTGCAGACCGGTGCCGTCATCCGTGTCGCCGATATACATACCCGGGCGCTTACGCACCGCATCCAGCCCTTTCAGGACTTTGATACTGGAGGAGTCATAAGAATTCGACATCAACGTTTCTCGCTCATTTCAACTTGGGTTAATCCGTTATTTTACCCTTTTCCACGGTAAACATCTTCGAATTTTCGTCCGACATGTCTATAACGTGTTCAGCGCTAATGGCGCTGACGAAAACCTGCGACTGCGTGGCTTTTAAGCGGCTGGCAAGCAGCCCGCGCCGCGCGTCGTCGAGTTCCGAGGCAAAATCATCTATCAGGTACAGGCAGCGTCTTCCGCTCTCGCGGGTGAGGAACTCTCCCTGTGCCAGGCGCAGCGCACACATCAGGAGCTTGAGCTGCCCGCGCGACAGCGTGTCTTCCACCGGTGCACCGTCGGCACGAATGCGGAAATCCGCCTTGTGCGGGCCGTGCGCGGTGTAGGTCAACATGCGATCGCGCTCGAAGTTTCTCTCTAACACCTCGGCATAATCCGTCTCTTTCTCCCAGCCGCGCTGGAAGGAGAAGGTGAGAGAGAATTCGGGTAAAAACTGTTTGCAGGTGTCGGCCATGTCTTCGGCGATACCTGCGCTGTATTCGGCACGCCAGTTGCTGATTTGTTCCGCGAGAGGGATTAATTCCATGTCCCACGGACGCAGCTGGGCGTAGCGTGTTACCTGGCGCAACGCGGCGTTACGCTGCTTGAGCAGGCGCTTCAGGTTGCTCCAGGCGTTAAAGAATCCGGCTTCGTTGTGAAAGCATCCCCAGTCGAGGAACGCTCTTCTGTATTTGGGGCCGCCGTTGAGTAAAGTAAACCCCTCCGGCGTAATCAGCTGCATTGGCATCAGCAGCGCCAGCTCCGCCACTTTATGGCCGTCGGTACCGTCGATGCGCACCTTGCTGTCGCCCTGCTTGTCTTTGGTCAGGCCGATGGCGGTTTCCCGCTCCGCCCCCTGCAAACGTCCGTGCAGAACAAAGGATTCCTGCTCGTGGCGAATGACGCGACCAATCTGCAAACTGCGAAACGCCCGACCGTGGCCGAGCGTATAGATGGCTTCCAGCACGCTGGTTTTGCCGCTGCCGTTCGCGCCAACCAGGAAATTAAAGCCAGGGGATAAAGCGAGATCCGCGCTTTCGATATTGCGAAAGTCGCGGATCAACAGACGGGTGAGCGACATTACAGTCTCATTGGCATGACAACATAAGCCGCGCTTTGGCTGGCCGCATCTTCAATCTGTACGCTTGAAACGGAGTCGGTCAGCAGAATGCGCACGTTCTCGCATTTCAGTGCATTCAGCACATCCAGCACGTAGCTGACGTTAAAGCCGATTTCCATCTCGGTTCCGGCGTAGGTGACGTCCAGAATTTCTTCTGCCTCTTCCTGCTCCGGGTTGTTAGCGGTGATTTTGATCTGGTTTTCACTCACGTACAGGCGCACGCCGCGGAATTTCTCGTTCGAGAGGATCGCGGCACGGGCAAAGGCCTGCTTGAGGCTATCGCAGCCTGCTTCCAGCGTTTTGTCCGGGTTCTTAGGCAATACGCGGCGATAATCCGGGAAACGACCGTCAACCAGCTTCGAAGTGAAGACAAAATCACCCACGTGTGCGCGGATGTTGTTGCTGCCGATCTGCACGCGCAGCGGCGTGTCGCCACCGTCGAGCATACGCATCAGCTCAATTACGCCTTTACGCGGTACGATCACCGAATGATTTGGCAGTGAATCGCCAATCGGCATAGAACAGACCGCCAGACGGTGGCCGTCGGTGGCCACGGTACGCAGCTCTTCACCTTCGGTTTCGAACAGCATGCCGTTTAAGTAGTAACGAACGTCCTGATGCGCCATGGAGAACTGCGTGGCTTCAATCAGACGCTTCATCGTCGCCTGTGGCAGGGTGAATTCAACTTCGCTCTGCCAGTCGTCCAGGTTCGGGAAGTCTGCAGCAGGCAGCGTGGAGAGCGAGAAACGGCTGCGGCCAGAACGCACCAGCATACGGTCGCCTTCAAGCTGCACGGCGATTTCAGCGCCTTCCGGCAGCCCACGGCAGATATCAAAGAACTTACGTGCCGGAACCGTGGTCGCGCCCGCGTCGTGCGGCTGCGTCAGCGTAACGCGCGCGATCATTTCCATTTCCAGATCCGTGCCGGTCAGCGACAGCGTACCGTCCGCGACCTGAAGCAGCAGGTTTCCGAGAATAGGCAGCGTTGGGCGGCCACCTAATGGGCCACTCACCTGTTGCAGCGGTTTTAATAAATGTTCACGTTCAACGGTAAATTTCATAGCGTCACGATGATAATGTTCTGATTAAATTGGAAAAATCTTCTTTTATGTCGTGGCTTTCTTCGCGTAACTGCTCAATCTTACGACAAGCGTGCAGCACGGTCGTATGGTCACGGCCACCAAACGCATCCCCAATTTCCGGCAGGCTGTGGTTGGTTAACTCCTTTGCCAGCGCCATCGCCATCTGACGCGGACGCGCCACCGAGCGGGAACGACGTTTAGACAGTAAATCTGCCACTTTGATCTTGTAGTACTCAGCCACCGTCTTTTGAATATTGTCGATGGTGACCAGTTTTTCCTGCAATGCCAGCAAATCGCGTAGCGCTTCACGCACAAAATCGATGGTGATCGCACGACCGGTAAAGTTGGCGTTAGCGATAACGCGGTTCAGCGCGCCTTCCAGCTCACGCACGTTGGAGCGCAGACGCTTGGCAATGAAGAACGCCACTTCACCCGGCAGGCGAATGTCGTTTTCATCGGCTTTCTTCATCAGGATCGCGACGCGGGTTTCCAGCTCCGGTGGCTCGATCGCCACGGTCAGGCCCCAGCCGAAGCGGGATTTCAGACGATCTTCAACGCCGTTGATCTCTTTTGGATAACGATCCGAGGTCAAAATGATCTGCTGATTGCCTTCCAGCAGGGCGTTGAAGGTATGGAAAAATTCTTCCTGCGATCGTTCTTTATTGGCAAAGAACTGGATGTCATCGATCAGCAGCGCGTCAACGGAACGATAGTAGCGTTTAAACTCTTCGATCGCATTGTTTTGCAGGGCTTTTACCATGTCCTGAACGAAGCGCTCGGAGTGCATATACACCACTTTCGCATTGGGCTTGCGCGCCATAATGCCGTTGCCCACCGCATGCAGCAGGTGCGTTTTACCCAGACCCGTGCCGCCATAAAGGAACAGCGGGTTGTAGGCACCACCGGGGTTATCAGCAACCTGACGGGCCGCCGCGCGCGCCAGCTGGTTCGACTTACCTTCAACGAAGTTATCGAAGGTGTGCTTAACGTTAACGTTGGAGCGATAGGTTGGCTCAGCGGGCGCAGGGACGTTATCCCAGCCCTGACGAGCAGGTGCGACGCGAGGGGCCGGAGCAGGAGCAGCCTGAGCAGGCGCGGCTACGTTTACGGTTTCACGTACGGTTTGGGTGACCGGCTTTGTGCCCACTTCAAAGCGCAGCTGTGGGGCATCTGACCCGCAGAAATCGTTCAGCAGTCCATTGATATTATTAAGGTACTTGTCCCTGACCCAATCGAGCACAAAACGGTTTGGCGCATACAAAGCCAGCGTGTTATCGCTCAGTTCCGCCTGCAACGGGCGGATCCACATACTGAATTCTGTGGCTGGTAACTCATCCTGCAATCGGGCAAGACACTGCTGCCAAAGCGAAAGTGACACGGCGGACTCCACTCGAACAATAAAAGAAAACTATTGAATATTCATGATTGTTGGCGCACATCGACATGACCCTGTGCAAAAGGGGGATGTGCGAATTGCTATCTGCAATTTAATCCTGACCAGGATCCTGGGATCCCGATCGGGACCGCGGATCATAGCCTAAACTGAGCCAGAGATCTTCTGTTTCTCACAGATTCTTCCCGATTTATCCACAGGAAGATCCGAAACCGGGTAAGTGTAAACGATCCTGACGCGAGTGCCCCACGATTTAGCCCGCATATTGGAAAAATTAATGAGCACAGACAATTTATTGCTTAAATGATCTAACGAAGATCCGGGACGATCCTTGCGCTTTGTTGGGGAGCCCGTATAATCCTCGACCCGGCGCGTGATGCTCATCTTCCTGCGTCGTCCGTTGCTCATTTTCCACGCGAAAACGTGCGGAAATACGCGGGAAATAAGGAAAGAGAATTGACTCCGGAGTGTACAATTATTACAATCCGGCCTCTTTAATCACCCACGCTGAGGCGTTAGTCGTTCGAAACTCGTTCGGGTATACGCAAAAGTCAGTGAATTTATTCAAGTTTAGGTAGAAATCGCCATGAAACGCACTTTTCAACCGTCTGTACTGAAGCGCAACCGTTCTCACGGCTTCCGTGCTCGTATGGCTACTAAAAATGGTCGTCAGGTTCTGGCACGTCGTCGTGCTAAAGGCCGCGCTCGTCTGACCGTTTCCAAGTAATAAAGCTAACCCCTGAGTGGTTAAGCTAGCATTTCCCAGGGAGTTACGTTTGTTAACTCCCGCTCATTTCACTTTCGTCTTCCAGCAGCCACTACGGGCTGGCACGCCGCAAATCACCATCCTCGGCCGCCAAAATTCGCTGGGGCATCCCCGCATCGGTCTCACAGTCGCCAAGAAAAATGTTAAGCGTGCGCATGAACGCAATCGGATTAAACGTCTGACGCGTGAAAGCTTCCGTTTACGTCAGCACGAACTGCCTTCTATGGATTTCGTGGTGGTGGCGAAGAAAGGGGTTGCCGACCTCGATAACCGTGCTCTCTCGGAAGCGTTGGAAAAATTATGGCGCCGCCACTGTCGCCTGGCTCACGGGTCCTGATAGCCCTCATTCGGGTCTATCAACGCCTGATTAGTCCGCTACTCGGGCCACATTGCCGTTTCACGCCTACATGCTCAAGCTACGGAATTGAGGCATTGCGCAGGTTTGGAGTGATAAAAGGCAGTTGGTTGACGGTGAAACGCGTATTAAAATGCCACCCTTTACACCCAGGTGGAGACGACCCCGTCCCTCCAGGACCCTTTGATACCAGAGAACACTAACGATGGATTCGCAACGCAATCTTCTTATCATCGCTTTGTTGTTCGTGTCTTTCATGATCTGGCAGGCATGGGAGCAGGATAAAAATCCTCAACCCCAGCAGCAGACCACGCAGACCACGACCACCGCAGCGGGTAGCGCCGCCGACCAGGGCGTACCGGCCAGTGGCCAGGGGAAACAGATTACGGTTAAGACCGATGTGCTTGAGCTGACTATCAACACCCGTGGTGGTGATGTTGAGCAGGCGCTGCTGTTGACCTACCCGAAAGAGCTGAAGTCTACCGAACCGTTCCAGTTACTGGAAACCACACCTGAGTTCCTGTATCAGGCTCAGAGCGGCCTGACCGGTCGTGATGGCCCGGATAACCCGGCTAACGGTGCGCGTCCACTGTATAACGTCGAGAAAGACACCTTTGTGCTGGCTGATGGTCAGAACGAACTCGCTATCCCGATGACCTACACCGACGCCGCGGGCAACACCTTCACCAAAACCTTCACCCTGAAACGCGGTGAGTATGCGGTGAACGTGGGCTACAGCGTACAGAACACCGGTGCGAAACCACTGGAACTGTCTACCTTTGGTCAGCTGAAGCAGTCCATCAATCTGCCGTCTCACCGTGACACCGGAAGCAGCAACTTTGCGCTGCATACCTTCCGCGGCGCGGCGTACTCCACGCCTGATGCGAAGTACGAGAAATACAAATTCGACACCATTGCCGATAACGAAAACCTGAACGTCAGCGCTAAAGGCGGTTGGGTGGCAATGCTGCAGCAGTATTTCGCCACTGCGTGGGTGCCAAATAACGACGGTACCAACAATTTCTACACCGCGAACCTCGGCAACGGTATTGCAGCCATCGGCTACAAGTCTCAGCCGGTTCTGGTTCAGCCGGGTCAAACCGGTAAGCTGGCAAGCACCCTGTGGGTCGGCCCGGAAATCCAGGACAAAATGGCTGCTGTTGCGCCGCACCTGGATCTGACCGTTGATTACGGCTGGTTGTGGTTCATCTCTCAGCCGCTGTTTAAGCTGCTGAAGTTCATCCACAGCTTCCTGGGTAACTGGGGCTTCTCCATCATCGTTATCACCTTCATCGTTCGTGGCATCATGTACCCGCTGACTAAAGCGCAGTACACCTCCATGGCGAAGATGCGTATGCTGCAGCCGAAGATTCAGGCTATGCGTGAGCGTCTGGGCGATGACAAACAGCGTCAGAGCCAGGAAATGATGGCCCTGTATAAAGCAGAGAAAGTGAACCCGCTGGGTGGTTGCTTCCCGCTGCTGATTCAGATGCCAATCTTCCTTGCGCTGTACTACATGCTGATGGGTTCCGTTGAGCTGCGCCACGCGCCGTTCGCCCTGTGGATCCATGACCTTTCCGCACAGGACCCGTACTACATCCTGCCGATCCTGATGGGCGTGACGATGTTCTTCATCCAGAAGATGTCGCCGACCACCGTGACCGACCCGATGCAGCAGAAGATCATGACCTTTATGCCGGTCATCTTCACCGTGTTCTTCCTGTGGTTCCCGTCAGGTCTGGTGCTGTACTATATCGTCAGCAACCTGGTGACCATCATCCAGCAGCAGCTGATTTACCGTGGTCTGGAAAAACGTGGCCTGCATAGCCGCGAAAAGAAAAAGTCCTGATTCGGTAAGTTAACGCTAAAATAAGGGCGGTCGATTGACCGCCTTTTTTATTTGTATTGAACGAGACCAACCATGAGCCATAACGACACTATCGTCGCCCAGGCAACCCCACCGGGACGCGGTGGTGTAGGCATTCTGCGCATCTCCGGCCTGAAGGCGCGCGAGGTGGCCGAAGCGGTGCTGGGTAAACTGCCAAAGCCGCGCTACGCTGATTACCTGCCGTTTAAGGACTCCGACGGCACGCCGCTGGACCAGGGCATTGCGCTGTGGTTCCCCGGCCCGAACTCCTTTACCGGCGAAGACGTGCTGGAGCTGCAGGGCCACGGCGGCCCGGTTATCCTCGACCTGCTGTTAAAACGTATTCTGACCCTGCCTGGCCTGCGCATTGCGAAGCCGGGTGAGTTCTCCGAGCGTGCTTTCCTCAACGACAAGCTCGACCTGGCACAGGCAGAAGCGATTGCAGACCTGATCGACGCCAGTTCTGAACAGGCGGCCCGCTCCGCCCTGAACTCGCTGCAGGGCGCATTCTCCGCCCGCGTGAATCATCTTGTGGAAGCACTTACTCACCTGCGGATCTACGTGGAAGCGGCTATCGACTTCCCGGATGAGGAGATCGACTTCCTCTCTGACGGTAAAATCGAAGCCCAGCTCAACCAGGTGATGAACGATCTCGACGCCGTTCGCGCCGAAGCGCGTCAGGGCAGCCTGCTGCGTGAAGGGATGAAGGTAGTGATTGCCGGACGCCCTAACGCCGGGAAATCGAGCCTGCTGAATGCCCTGGCGGGCCGTGAAGCGGCGATCGTGACGGATATCGCCGGAACCACCCGCGACGTGCTGCGCGAGCATATCCACATCGACGGGATGCCGCTGCATATTATCGACACCGCGGGCCTGCGAGATGCCAGCGACGAAGTTGAACGCATCGGTATCGAACGCGCCTGGC
>NZ_JAIHAZ010000024.1:0-41305 GCF_019718755.1 Enterobacter sp. RIT637 | reverse complement strand
GGAACCACCCGCGACGTGCTGCGCGAGCATATCCACATCGACGGGATGCCGCTGCATATTATCGACACCGCGGGCCTGCGAGATGCCAGCGACGAAGTTGAACGCATCGGTATCGAACGCGCCTGGCAGGAGATTGAGCAGGCCGACCGCGTGCTGTTTATGGTGGACGGCACCACGACCGACGCCGTGGACCCGGCTGAGATCTGGCCAGACTTTATTGCCCGTCTGCCGGCGAAACTGCCAATCACCGTGGTGCGTAACAAAGCGGACGTCACCGGCGAAACGCTGGGCATCAGCGATGTGAACGGTCACTCACTGATTCGCCTGTCGGCGCGAACCGGTGAGGGCGTTGACGACCTGCGTAACCATCTCAAGCAGAGCATGGGCTTTGACACCAGTATGGAAGGCGGCTTCCTGGCGCGTCGCCGTCACCTGCAGGCGCTGGAAGAGGCGGCGAACCACCTTGTTCAGGGTAAAGCGCAGCTGATCGGCGCGTGGGCGGGCGAGCTGCTGGCGGAAGAGCTGCGTCTGGCGCAGCAGAATCTGAGCGAGATCACCGGGGAGTTTACGTCGGACGATCTGCTGGGAAGAATTTTCTCGAGCTTCTGTATCGGTAAGTAATGCCCGCTCATTGATGGTGATTTCCTCATAGGCAATCACCATTGTCCAAATGGCAACTCGCCTAATCCCCTTAATCCCCCTATTCTGCATGCCTGCATCCATGGGGGGTTTATGGCTCGTTTTCTGTTTTGTAGTTTCGCGTTGGTTCTGCTTTATCCGTCCGGCATAGATATGTATCTGGTGGGACTCCCCCACATCGCCCGCGATCTGGGTGCCAGCGAGGCACAGCTTCACATCGCGTTTTCGGCCTACCTCGCGGGGATGGCGTCGTCGATGGTGTTTGCCGGGAAGATCGCGGATAAGGCAGGCCGTCAGCCTGTCGCGATAACGGGTGCCATCATCTTTGCCCTGGCGTCCATTCTCTGCTCACAGGCGCAGAACAGCGCCTTGTTCCTTTCAGGCCGCTTCATTCAGGGCATTGGTGCGGGTGGCTGTTACGTCGTGGCCTTTGCGATTTTGCGCGACACCTTAAGCGCCCAGCGCCGCGCCAAAGTGCTGTCGATGCTGAACGGCATCACCTGCATCATCCCGGTGCTGGCACCCGTTGTGGGCTACCTGATTATGCTGAAATTCCCGTGGCAGAGCCTGTTCTGGACTATGGCGGCGATGGGCGCACTGGTCTTTATTTTGTCTATCACCGTACTGAAAGAGACCCATCCCGGCTCGCAGAATACGGGCCACACCGCGACCCTTCAGCCAGCTGAAAAGCTGCTTAACCGCTTTTTCCTCAGCCGACTGGCCGTGACTACATTAAGCGTGGCGGTGATCCTGACCTATGTAAACGTTTCCCCTGTCCTGCTGATGGAAACCATGGGCTTCGATCGCGGTCAGTATTCAACGGTGATGGCACTGACCGCGATGGTGAGTATGGCGGTCTCATTTTCGACCCCGTTTGCGCTGAATATCTTTCGCCAGCGCACACTGATGCTGGCCTCACAGGCACTGTTCCTCACCGCAGGCGTGATTCTGGCAACCGCGAGTTCGCACGCGGTGATGCTGGTGGGCATCACGCTCATCTGCGCCGGTTTTTCCGTCGGCTTTGGCGTGGCGATGAGCCAGGCGCTTGGGCCATTCTCGCTGCGCGCGGGCGTAGCAAGTTCGGTATTGGGCATAGCGCAGGTCTGCGGTTCATCGCTGTGGATCTGGCTGGCAGCCGTTCTTGGTCTTAACGCGCTGAATATGCTGATCGGGATTCTGATTGGCTGTAGCATGGTCTGCATTACCTTACTTATGGTCATCCAGCCCGCGGCGCATTATGAAGAAGCCCATCAGCAGTCTCGATCTTAATCTCTTGCTTTGCCTGCAGCTTTTGCTGCAGGAGCGCAGCGTCACCAAAGCGGCGAAGCGGATGAACGTGACGCCGTCGGCGGTGAGTAAATCACTGGCCAAGCTGCGCGACTGGTTCGAAGACCCGCTGTTTGTGAAAACGCCGTTAGGGCTGCTGCCCACGCCGCTGACGGTAAGCCTGGAGCAGGATCTGGCCGACTGGATGCAGATTGGTAATCAGATCCTCGATAAATTTCACCATGATTCGCCGGGCGGGCTGACGTTCGAACTGGCTGCCGAAACGCCGTTGATGCTGATCCGCTTTAACGCCCTGCTGGAGCAGGTGAACCAGCGCTATCCGCAGGCAACGGTGAAGATGCGTCACTGGGATTACGACTCGCTGGACGCCATTACGCGTGGAGAGGTGGATCTGGGATTCACCGGGCGCGAGACGCACCCGCGCTCGCGTGAATTGCTGAAGCTAATGCCGTGGTTTATCGACTACGAGATCCTGTTTAGTGACCGTCCGTGCGTGTATCTGCGTGAGGATCATCCGGCGCTACAGGAGGAGTGGAACCTGGAGACCTTTCTGCGCTATCCGCATATCAGCATTTTCTGGGAACGCAGCGACACCTGGGCGCTCGACGAGGTGCTAAGAGAGATGGGCCGCGAGCGTAATATCGCCATGAGCCTGCCGGGGTTTGAGCAGTCGATGTTTATGGCGGCGCAGCCCGGGCATAACTATATCGCCACGGCTCCGCACTACTGCCATCACTACAATCAACTCCACCAGCGGAAGCTGATCGCGCTGCCTATTCCCATTGACGAAGCGCAGGCTGAAAAGCTTACCGTGCCCTTCACGCTGATCTGGCATAAACGGAACAGCCATAATCCGAAAATCCTCTGGCTGCGGGAGACCATCAAGGCGCTGTACGGTGCCAGCGATCCAATTTTTGCCTAAGAAAATGTAAAGTTCGGTCCTAAGGCTTCTCTTACTCCCATTTACTGATTAAAACAGGAGTCAAGTTAAGCGATAATCATGTAACCGTTTAACCGATTACGACCATTATCAAGGAGCGAAAAATGGCAACGCACTTTGCAAGAGGGATACTTACAGACGGACATCTCGTATCGGCCAGAATTTCTTCAGCCTGTCACAGCGAAGCACTCACGCTCCCGGAGCACCGCAGGACGCGGTTTTTAGCCTCCAGAGCACTTCTCGCTGAGCTTATGTTCATGCTCTACGGTACCAGTGAGCTGCCGGACATTATTATCCAGCCAGAAGGCCGTCCGGTCTTTGCTGACCCGGAACTCCCCCGGTTTTCCATCGCCTATACTGGCAACATTATTGGTGTCGCGCTCACTACCGAGGGTGACTGTGGACTGGATATGGAACTTCAGCGCGCGACGCGCAGCTTCCATGGTGCCAACGCGCATAACGACTACCCGCTCTCCAGCAATGAAAAGCTGTGGGTACGCAATCAAAACGATCCTGTTGAAGCCCGAGCCCAACTCATCACCCTGCGTCAGAGCATTCGCAAGCTCTGTGGATGCGCCTCAGACGACGCCAGCCTGCTGCAGCTGCTGCCAGGATCCGGACGTCTGCGTGCCACTCAAGCCACGCTGGTAGAGGCGCTCAGTGACGCAGAGGATGTGCTCATTTGGTCCATTGCGGTTACCCCCGCCATCGAACGCATGAAAATCTGGGAATTTGACAGTCAACAGGGATGGCGTAGCCTTCCTGATGTGCCCGAGCGCGCCAACGAGCCCGCCGCGCGTCTGATGCGTTTAACCAGTTTACCGGCAGAAAAAGCAATCACTCTTAGCTGATCCATTCAGGGTCATCATGATGAAACAGGAGTAATCATGTCTGATACGTTGAAAGTTGTTACGTTACTGGGAAGCCTGCGCAAAGGTTCATTTAACGGGATGGTCGCCCGCACCCTGCCACAGCTGGCACCTGCGGGGATGGAAATTAGCGGCCTGCCGTCCATTGGCGATATTCCGCTGTATGACGCTGACGTCCAGCAGGAAGAGGGGTTCCCGCAGAGCGTTGAGGCGCTGGCGGAGCAAATTCGCCAGGCTGACGGGGTGGTCATCGTCACGCCGGAGTATAACTACTCGGTGCCGGGCGGCCTGAAGAATGCCATTGACTGGCTGTCCCGTTTGCCTGAACAGCCGCTATCAGGCAAACCGGTGCTGATCCAGACCAGCTCAATGGGCGCGATTGGCGGCGCGCGCTGCCAGTATCACCTGCGCCAGATCCTGGTGTTCCTGGATGCGATGGTGATGAACAAGCCGGAGTTTATGGGCGGTGTGATTCAGAACAAGGTCGACCCGCAGACGGGTGAAGTGGTGGATCAGAGCACGCGTGACCATCTTTCTGGTCAGCTGACCGCGTTTGGGGATTATATTAAGCGGGTTAAAGCCTGATAAAAAAGCCCGGTGGCGCTAGCGCTTACCGGGCCTACACTCGTCAGTAGGTCAGGTAAGCGAAGCGCCACCTGACACCACAAACCGCACCTTAGTGCGCGTCGATAAACACAATCTTCAGCACAAACAGCAGCGCCACAACGATCACGCACGGGCTCAGTTCGCGGAAGCGACCCGTACCGACCTTCATTACGCAGTAAGAGATAAAGCCCAGCGCAATACCTTCAGTGATCGAGAAGCTGAACGGCATCATCACGGCGGTGATAAACGCCGGTACTGCTTCGGTTAAATCTTCCCACTTCACGCGCGCCAGGCTGGACGTCATCAGCACGCCAACGTAGATCAGCGCGCCTGCGGCCGCATACGGTGGAACCATCCCCGCCAGCGGGGAAAGGAAGATCACCAGCAGGAACAGAATACCCACGACTACCGCCGTCAAACCCGTACGGCCGCCCACGGACACGCCGGAAGAGGACTCAATGTAAGCGGTCACAGACGAGGTCCCGATGAAAGAACCCGCCACGGAAGAGACGCTATCCACAAACAGCGCCTGCTTCATGCGCGGGAATTTACCTTTCTCATCCGCCAGACCCGCTTTGTCGGTCACGCCGATCAGCGTACCGGAGGAGTCAAACAGGTTCACCAGCATGAAGGAGAAAATCACGCCCGCCAGACCGAGGTTCAGGGAGCCCGCCAGGTCAACGTGACCAATAACGGTAGAGACGCTCGGTGGCGCGGAGACGATTCCGTGATACTGGACATCGCCCAGCATCCAGCCCAGCAGCGTGGTGACCACGATGGACACCAGCACCGCCGCATGAATATTGCGGGAGGCGAGGATCGCGATGATAAAGAAGCCCAGCACGCCCAGCAGCACGCTGTGAGAGGTCAGGTTGCCGATGCTCACCAGCGTTTCCGGGTTCGCCACGATCACACCGGCGTTTTTCAGACCCATCATACCGATGAACAGGCCGATACCGCTGGTGATACCCACGCGCAGGCTCACCGGGATATTGGCAATCATCCAGTAGCGCACGCGGAAAATGGTCAGCAGCAGCAGGCCAACGGCACCCCAGAAGATAGCGCCCATGCCAACCTGCCACGGCAGGCCCATCGCCTGAACGACCACAAACGCGAAGAACGCATTCAGCCCCATTGCCGGTGCCAGCGCAACTGGCAGGTTAGCGAACACGCCCATCAGGATGCTGCCAAGGGCGGCAATCAGACAGGTGGTCACGAAGACGGCGCTGGTATCCATGCCAGCAACGCCCAGAATTTGCGGGTTAACAAAAACGATATACACCATCGTCAGGAAGGTGGTGAAACCGGCGATCACTTCGGTGCGTGCCGTAGTGCCGTGCTCGCGCAGTTTGAACACGCGCTCAAGCAGACCCTGACCAGATGTCTGGGTTGTGTGTTGTTGACTCATCATCAATTTCCGAACAAGGAGGGAAAATTCGTCGCTATCCTATACCAAAATGCGACAATAGTGGCGGTTATGAGATACTTTTTTCATTGATTTTGCTTATACGGCAACGATTGCGTCTCGTTAAACTGCCGTACGTAAACGTTAAACTTGTTAAAAGGGAAAGGCATGTCCGGAATTGAAGCGGTATTTTTCGACTGCGACGGAACGCTGGTCGACAGTGAGGTCATTTGTTCCCGCGCATATGTGGCCATGTTCCAGGAATTTGGCATAACGCTCGATCTCGAAGAGGTGTTCAAACGCTTTAAGGGCGTGAAGCTGTACGAGATCATCGACATTATTAACCAGGAGCACGGTGTGGATCTGGCGAAAGCCGATCTGGAACCGGTGTACCGCGCCGAGGTCGCACGCCTGTTCGACTCCGAGCTGGAGGTTATCGCCGGGGCTAACGCGCTGCTGGATGCGATGACGGTGCCAATCTGCGTGGTCTCTAACGGTCCGGTCAGCAAAATGCAGCACTCGCTGGGCAAGCTTGAGATGTTGCACCATTTCCCGGAAAAACTGTTCAGCGGCTACGATATCCAGCGCTGGAAGCCAGACCCGGCGTTGATGTTCCATGCGGCAAAAGCGATGAACGTTAACGTTGAGAACTGCATTCTGGTGGATGACTCGTCTGCGGGCGCGCAGTCGGGGATTGATGCGGGGATGGAGGTGTTTTACTTCTGCGCCGATCCGCACAACAAGCCGATCGATCATCCAAACGTGACAACCTTTACCGATCTGGCGCAGTTGCCTGAATTGTGGAAAGCACGCGGGTGGAATATTACGCGTTAAGCTAACGTAGGGCGGGTAAGCGCCAGCGCCACCCGCCACAAACATCACTCTTTCGGATCTTTACCCGCCAGCAGCTTGTCCAGCTCGTCGCCGCCCACGTGACGGAAGTCCTGACCTTTCACGAAGTAGAAAATGTATTCGCAAATGTTCTGGCAGCGGTCACCGATACGCTCGATGGAACGCGCGCAGAACAGGGCAGTCAGTACGCTTGGGATGGTTCGTGAATCTTCCATCATGTAGGTCATCAGCTGACGCACGATGCCTTCATACTCCTGGTCGACTTTCTTGTCTTCACGGTAGATACGCACCGCTTCGTCCAGATCCATACGCGCAAAGGCATCCAGCACGTCGTGCAGCATCTGCACGGTGTGGCGGCCCAGCGACTCCAGGCTCACCAGCAGCGGCTGGTGCTGCTGAGAGAACTTCTCCAGCGCGGTGCGGCAGATTTTATCCGCAACGTCACCAATACGCTCCAGCTCGGCGATGGTTTTGATGATCGCCATTACCAGACGCAGGTCGCTCGCCGTCGGCTGGCGTTTCGCGATAATGCGCACGCAGGCTTCGTCGATAGCGACTTCCATCATGTTGACGTTTTTGTCGCCTTCAATAACGCGCTTCGCCAGCTCGCTGTCCTGGTTGTGCATCGCCGTGATCGCATCAGAAAGTTGCTGCTCGACCATGCCGCCCATGGTCATCACCTGGGTGCGAATGCTTTCCAGCTCTGCGTTGAACTGGCCGGAAATGTGTTTATTAAGATTGAGGTTGTCCATGGTTTCTCCACATGCACTAAGGCAAATCAACCGTAGCGGCCAGTAATATAATCTTCGGTTTGTTTCTTCGCGGGCCTGGTGAACAGCGCGTCCGTATCGCTGAACTCAATCAACTCGCCCAGATACATAAACGCCGTATGATCGGAACAACGCGCAGCCTGCTGCATGTTATGGGTCACGATAACCACGGTGTAATCTTGCTTCAGCTCAGTGATCAGCTCTTCAATACGGCCGGTTGAGATCGGGTCCAGCGCTGAACACGGCTCATCCAGCAGCAACACTTCCGGGCGAATGGCGATACCGCGCGCAATGCACAGACGCTGCTGCTGACCACCGGAGAGAGAGTAACCGCTCTGGTGCAACTTATCTTTGGTTTCGTTCCATAATGCGGCCTTGGTCAATGCCCACTGCACGCGCTCATCCATATCGGCACGGGAGAGCTTTTCAAACAGGCGCACGCCAAAAGCGATGTTGTCATAAATGGACATCGGGAACGGCGTTGGTTTCTGGAACACCATGCCCACCTTGGCACGCAGCAGAGCGATATCCTGGGCCTGGGTCAGAATGTTTTCGCCGTCCAGGATGATTTCACCTTCGGCGCGCTGCTCCGGATAGAGCGAATACATTTTGTTAAAGGTACGCAGCAGCGTGGATTTTCCACAGCCGGACGGACCGATAAATGCCGTGACCTGGTTCTTCGCGATATCCAGGTTGATGTTCTTCAGGGCATGGAATTTGCCGTAGTAGAAGTTCAAATCACGAACCTGAATCTTACCCGGGGCAGTATCAACCATACTCATTGACTCATTTCCTCATTCGGCGCCGCGATGTGCCGCGCCGTAAAAATTTAACCGTGTTTCTTCTTCGCGAAAATGACGCGCGCCAGAATGTTCAGCAACAGTACGCAAAGGGTAATAATCAGCACCCCGGCCCAGGCCAGCTGCTGCCACTCCGCGAATGGGCTCATCGCAAATTTAAAGATCGTCACCGGCAGGTTGGCGATCGGCTGCATCATGTCCGTGCTCCAGAACTGGTTGGAGAGGGATGTAAACAGCAGCGGTGCCGTTTCACCTGCAATACGCGCAATCGCCAGCAGGATACCGGTCATGATCCCGGAGATAGAGGCTTTCAGCGTAATCGCGGAGATCATCTTCCATTTCGGCGTACCCAGCGCGTAAGCCGCTTCACGCAGGCTGTCCGGCACCAGTTTCAGCATGTTCTCGGTGGTACGAATAACGATAGGCACCTGCAGCAGCGCCAGCGCGATCACACCCGCCCAGCCGGAGAAGTGTTCCATCTGCGCCACCACGACGGTGTAGACGAACAGACCCACCACGATAGACGGCGCGGACAGCAGAATGTCGTTGATGAAGCGAATCACTTCCGCCAGCCAGGATTTACGACCGTATTCGGCCAGGTAGATGCCTGCCATGATGCCCAGCGGCGTGCCGAAGACCGTCGCCCAGAGAATCAGCAGGCCGCTGCCCGCCAGGGCGTTCGCCAGACCACCACCCGCCGTGTTTGGCGGAGGCGTCATCTCGGTGAACAGCGCCAGCGACATACCGTCAATTCCACGAACGACCGTCGAGAAGAGGATCCACACCAGCCAGAACAGGCCGAATGCCATCGTCGCCATCGAGAGCGTTAACGCAATGCGGTTTTTTATGCGGCGTCTGGCCTGCATTTTGCGGCGGGATTCCGCCAGTTCAGCGGTAGCTTGCATTTCGAGAGTGGCCATTAGCGTGCTCCCTCATTTTTAGCGAGACGCATAATCATCAGCTTGGAAATCGCCAGAACAATGAAGGTGATAACAAACAGAATCAGACCCAGCTCCATCAGCGCCGCAACGTGCAGCCCGGATTCCGCTTCCGCAAATTCGTTTGCCAGCGCAGAGGTAATACTGTTACCCGGCATATAGAGCGACGCGCTGTCGAGCTGGTAGGTATTACCGATGATAAAGGTGACCGCCATGGTTTCACCCAGCGCACGACCTAAGCCCAGCATCACGCCCCCGATCACCCCATTTTTGGTGAACGGAAGGACAATACGCCAGATAACTTCCCAGGTGGTGCAGCCGATGCCGTAGGCCGACTCTTTCATCATCACCGGCGTTTGTTCGAAGACATCGCGCATGACCGCCGCAATGTAAGGAATAATCATGATGGCGAGGATCACACCCGCCGCCAGAATGCCGATACCGAAAGCCGGGCCAGAGAACAGGGCCCCCACAAACGGAATGGCGGAAAGCACGTTACCGACCGGCTCCTGGAAGTACGTGGCGAACAGCGGAGCAAAGATGAACAGACCCCACATGCCGTAAACGATACTTGGAATGGCCGCCAGCAGTTCGATAGCAATACCGAGCGGGCGTCGCAGCCAGCCGGGTGCCAGCTCCGTCAGGAACAGGGCAATACCAAAGCTCACCGGAACCGCAATCAGCAGGGCAATGAACGAGGTCACCAGCGTCCCGTAAATCGGCACCAGGGCACCGTAGACATCGTTCGGCGCGTCCCAATCTTTGGTCCACAGGAAGGAGAACCCAAATTTCTGGATGCTCGGCCAGGAGGAGAAAATCAGAGACACGATAATGCCGCCCAGCAGCAATAGCACAATCAGCGCAGCCAGTTTGACCAGCGCGCTGAAAATCATGTCACCTTTTTTACCCGGAGGGTTAAATGCAGGCTTGGTTGCAGCCATAAATCACTCTTCTGTTGAGACGTTTTTACGAATATGCCCGGTGACGCTGACGCTTACCGGGCCTACAGATTAAACCGTAGGGCGGGTAAGCGCAGCGCCACCCGCCATCTTCGTTAAATATATCCTGTTAGTACAGCGCTTTACCGCTGCTGTCTTTCACGTTGGTTTTCCATGCAGCACGAATCTGCTCAACCACGCTGTCTGGCAGGCTGGCGTAATCCAGATCGTTAGCCTGTTTGCCACCATTTTTGTATGCCCAGTCAAAGAACTTCAGCACTTCGGTGCCCTGCTCTGGTTTCTTCTGATCTTTGTGAATCAGAATGAACGTCGTAGAGGTGATTGGCCACGCGCTGTCGCCTTTCTGGTTAGTCAGGTCCTGCGCGAAGGATTTGCTCCAGTCAGCGCCTTTTGCGGCGTTAGCAAAGTTCTCTTCGGTCGGGCTAACCGGTTTACCGTCAGCTGAAACCAGTTTGGTGTAAGCCAGGTTGTTCTGCTTAGCGTAAGCGTATTCTACGTAACCGATGGAGCCTGGCAGACGCTGTACGAACGCGGCGATACCGTCGTTACCTTTACCGCCCAGACCGGTTGGCCAGTTAACGGTAGAGCCGGAGCCGACTTTAGATTTCCACTCTTCGTTCACTTTCGCCAGATAGCTGGTGAACACGAAGGACGTGCCGGAACCGTCAGCGCGACGAACCACAGCGATATTCTGCGAAGGCAGCTTAATGCCCGGGTTCAGCTTGGTGATGGCTTCGTCATCCCATTTTTTGATTTTGCCCAGGTAGATGTCACCCAGGGTTTTGCCGTCCAGCACCAGCTCGCCTGATTTCAGGCCAGGGATGTTAACGGCCAGCACAACGCCGCCGATCACGGTCGGGAACTGGAACAGGCCTTCCTGATTCAGTTTTTCATCAGACAGTGGGGCATCTGACGCGCCGAAATCAACGGTATTAGCGGTAATTTGTTTTACGCCACCGGAGGAGCCGATACCCTGATAGTTAACCTTGTTACCGGTTTCTTTCTGGTAGGTATCTGCCCATTTGGCATACACCGGCGCAGGGAAGGTTGCACCAGCACCAGTCAGGCTTGCTGCTGCGAATGCAGAGAAAGCGCTCATAGATAAGGTCGCGGCGACAACAGTTGCGACAGTGGTACGCATAACTTTCATAATGTCTCCTGCAAGGATTTCGTAAATCATTGTTTAAGTGGCTACGATGAGCAAAATAGGACAAACAGGTGACAGATAAATGTACGAATTATGACAGTTTTATGACAACGAAAATTTCACTTAAAATTACGTAAAACTTTATATGTTTATCAGGGACTTAAAGAGGAATGTGACATGCTATTTTCAGTAATATTTTCTTTATGTGACACTGAAAAAATAGCTGAAAATGACAGATTGTCATAAAAAAACTCCACCCGAAGGTGGAGTCTGAAGGGATTATTCTACGGTGACGGATTTCGCCAGGTTACGCGGCTGGTCAACGTCGGTGCCTTTGATCAGCGCCACGTGATAAGCCAGAAGCTGCAGCGGAACGGTGTAGAAGATCGGTGCGATCACCTCTTCTACATGCGGCATCTCGATGATGTGCATATTGTCGCTGCTGGCGAAACCGGCATCTTTATCAGCGAAGACGTACAGTACGCCGCCGCGGGCGCGCACTTCTTCGATGTTGGATTTCAGTTTTTCCAGCAGTTCGTTGTTAGGTGCCACAACGATAACCGGCATATCTGCATCAATCAGCGCCAGCGGGCCGTGTTTCAGCTCGCCCGCCGCGTAGGCTTCAGCGTGGATGTACGAGATCTCTTTCAGCTTCAGCGCGCCTTCCAGCGCAATCGGATACTGATCGCCACGCCCCAGGAACAGGGCGTGATGTTTGTCAGAGAAATCTTCCGCCAGCGCTTCAATGCGTTTGTCCTGAGACAGCATCTGCTCAATACGGCTCGGCAGCGCCTGCAGGCCGTGAACGATGTCGTGCTCAACGGAGGCATCTTCGCCTTTCAGACGCGCCAGCTTCGCCACCAGCATCAGCAGAACGGTGAGCTGAGTGGTAAAGGCTTTGGTGGAGGCCACGCCGATTTCGGTACCCGCTTTGGTCATCAGCGCCAGATCGGACTCACGCACCAGCGATGAGCCTGGGACGTTACAGATGGCCAGCGAACCCAGGTAACCGAGCTCTTTAGACAGACGCAGCGCTGCCAGCGTATCCGCCGTTTCGCCGGACTGGGAAAGGGTGATCATCAGGCTGTTACGGCGCACCGCGGATTTGCGGTAGCGGAACTCAGACGCGATTTCCACGTCGCACGGTACGCCCGCCAGGGATTCAAACCAGTAGCGAGAGACCATACCGGAGTTGTAGGAGGTGCCGCAGGCCACGATCTGAATATGCTCAACTTTGCCGAGCAGTTCGTTCGCGTTTGCGCCCAGCTCGCTCAGATCCACTTCACCGTGGCTGATGCGCCCGGTCAGGGTGTTTTTGATGGCGTTTGGCTGCTCGTAGATCTCTTTCTGCATGTAGTGACGGTAAGCGCCTTTGTCGCCCGCGTCGTACTGCAGGTTTGATTCGATCTCCTGACGCTTCACCTGCTCGCCTTTGGTATCGAATACGGTCACGCTGCGACGGGTCACTTCTGCGATATCACCCTCTTCGAGGAAGATAAAGCGACGGGTAACCGGCAGGAGCGCCAGCTGGTCAGAAGCGATGAAGTTTTCGCCCATGCCCAGACCGATAACCATCGGGCTACCGGAACGCGCGGCCAGCAGCGTGGACGGGTCGCGGGAATCCATGATCACCGTACCGTAGGCGCCGCGCAGCTGAGGAATGGTGCGCAGTACCGCTTCGCGCAGCGTGCCGCCCTGCTCCAGCTCCCAGTGCACCAGGTGAGCAATCACTTCGGTATCAGTTTCAGAGACGAAGGTGTAGCCGCGCGCTTTCAGTTCTTCGCGCAGCGGTTCGTGGTTTTCGATAATGCCGTTGTGCACGACCACGATGTGTTCAGACACATGCGGGTGCGCGTTACCTTCAGACGGTTCGCCGTGCGTCGCCCAGCGGGTGTGCGCAATACCGGTACCACCGTGCAGCGGATGTTCTTCCGCGGCCTGGGCCAGCATCTGCACTTTACCGAGACGACGCAGACGGGTCATATGACCTTCTGCATCGACGACAGCCAGACCGGCTGAGTCGTAACCACGGTATTCCAGACGACGTAAACCTTCGAGAAGGATTTCAGCAATATCACGCTGCGCAACTGCGCCAACAATTCCACACATAGTTAGATTTCCTGATTATGGCGTTATGCCATGCGTTGTCGCTGACCTGTATTTGCCCTTTCCGGGCACCCCGAGCCTTGTAGAGAGTGGGGTTATTTTTATGGGTACTGCTTGTGGGGGGAGATATATATTTATCTCCTCTCCCGGGTTTGCCTGATGACGGCTACGCCTTATCAGGCATACTCAATCGTAGGGCGGGTAAGCGTAGCGCCATCCGCCTTGTTGTTACTTTTTCTTCACCGGGCGTTTCCAGCCCTGCTTGCTGACCTGCGGAACGCGGCTTAACACCAGCTCGTTCGCGGCCACATCGCGCGTAACGGTCGTTCCGGCGGCAATGGTCACGCCGTTACCCACGGTAACAGGCGCCACCAGCTGGGTATCAGAGCCCACAAACACGTCATCACCGATGATGGTTTTAAACTTGTTGGCACCGTCATAGTTGCAGGTAATGGTGCCTGCGCCGATGTTCACGTTGTCGCCAATTTCCGCATCGCCCAGATAGGTCAGATGACCGGCTTTCGAGCCTTTACCCAGACGCGCTTTTTTTATTTCCACGAAGTTACCCACGTGAGCGCCTTCCAGCAGTTCTGCTCCCGGACGCAGGCGTGCAAACGGGCCGATGGTACAAGCCACATCCAGACGGGCATCTTCCACCACGCTGTACGGGCTGATTTCGCAGTCGTCACCGATAACGCTGTTTTTAATCACGCAGCCGGTGCCGATTTTGACGCGGTTGCCCAGCGTGACGTTGCCTTCAACAATAACGTTAGTATCAATCTCAACGTCACGCCCGTGCGACAAGGTGCCGCGCAGATCGAAACGTGCCGGATCGCGAAGCATCACGCCCGCAAGAAGCAGCTTTTCAGCCTGCTCGGACTGATAAATACGCTCAAGACGGGAAAGCTGCAGACGGTTGTTCACGCCGTCCGTTTCGCTGATGCGCGCCGGATGAACGGCGGCAATTTCACGCCCTTCGTGATACGCCATCGCAATGATGTCGGTGATGTAGTATTCACCCTGCGCATTGTTGTTGTTGAGCTGAGACAGCCAGCGCTTCAGATCCGCGCCGTTGGCAATCAGGATACCGGTGTTAATTTCCGGGATCTGGCGCTGTTCTTCGCTGGCATCTTTGTGTTCAACGATGCCGGTCACCTTGCCATTTTCACGGGTGATGCGGCCATAGCCGCTCGGGTCGTCCAGTACGACGGTGAGAAGGCCGATACCGCCCTGCGGTTTAGCTTCACGCAGGCGGGTCAGGGTTTCAACGGAGATCAGCGGGACGTCGCCGTACAGCATCAGGATGTCTTCGTCATCGGCAAAGAACGGAGCCGCCTGCTGCATCGCATGACCTGTACCCAACTGTTCAGCCTGAAGCACCCAGTTGAGTTTGTCGTCACACAGCGTCTTTTTCAGCAAATCGCCACCGTGGCCATAGACCAGGTTTACCTGACGAGCGCCCAATTCATTTGCTGCATCAATAACATGCTGCACCATTGGCTTTCCTGCCAGCGTGTGAAGCACTTTAGGCAGATCGGAATACATGCGGGTACCTTTGCCAGCGGCAAGGATCACCACGCTCATCGCACTGTTTGACATACGCATCCTGACGGTAGTTTGAGTGAGAAGTAAAAACGTTTGATGCTTAAAATTCTACATCTTTTTCATCATGAATTAAGGCAAAAAAAAAGCCAGCCTGGTATCCAGACTGGCTTTTGAGCTTTTCAAGCCGGTGTTACATCGCTTTTTTGGTCAACTCGATAACGCGCAGTTTCGCGATCGCTTTGGCCAGCTCCGCAGACGCCTGAGCGTAATCCACGTCACCATGAGAGCTGCTAATGTGCTCTTCAGCCTTACGCTTCGATTCCAGGGCTCGCGCTTCGTCGAGATCCTGGCCACGAATAGCGGTATCGGCCAGAACGGTCACACTGCCTGGCTGCACTTCAAGAATGCCGCCGGACAGATAGATAAACTCTTCATGACCGAACTGTTTAACGATGCGGATCATACCAGGCTTAATGGCGGTGAGCAGCGGTGCGTGACCCGGGAAAATACCCAGTTCACCTTCACTACCCGTTACCTGGATTTTTTCGACCAGACCAGAGAACATTTGTTGCTCTGCGCTGACGACGTCCAGGTGGTAAGTCATTGCCATATCACCCTCCGATTAAGGCGTTAAAGTTTTTTGGCTTTTTCCACGGCTTCTTCGATGGAACCAACCATGTAGAACGCCTGCTCTGGCAGGTGATCGTATTCGCCTTCCATGATGCCTTTAAAGCCACGGATGGTGTCTTTCAGGGAAACGTATTTACCCGGAGAACCGGTGAATACTTCCGCAACGAAGAACGGCTGGGACAGGAAGCGCTGGATCTTACGCGCACGTGCTACCACCAGTTTGTCTTCTTCTGACAGTTCATCCATACCCAGGATGGCGATGATGTCTTTCAGTTCCTGGTAACGCTGCAGCAGGGACTGTACGCCACGCGCGGTGTCGTAGTGTTCCTGACCAACAACCAGTGGATCCAGCTGACGGCTGGTGGAGTCCAGCGGGTCAACGGCTGGGTAGATACCCAGAGACGCGATCTGACGGCTCAGTACCACGGTTGCATCCAGGTGCGCAAAGGTGGTTGCTGGAGATGGGTCAGTCAAGTCATCCGCAGGTACGTATACCGCCTGAACGGAGGTGATAGAACCGGTTTTGGTAGAGGTGATACGTTCCTGAAGAACACCCATCTCTTCAGCCAGCGTTGGCTGATAACCTACCGCTGAAGGCATACGACCCAGCAGTGCAGATACTTCAGTACCGGCCAGGGTGTAACGATAGATGTTATCAACGAACAGCAGAACGTCACGGCCTTCGTCACGGAACTTCTCAGCCATCGTCAGGCCGGTCAGCGCAACGCGCAGACGGTTTCCTGGTGGCTCGTTCATCTGGCCGTAAACGAGGGATACTTTGTCCAGAACGTTGGAGTCGGTCATTTCGTGGTAGAAGTCGTTACCCTCACGAGTACGCTCACCAACGCCCGCAAACACGGAGTAACCGGAGTGCTCGATCGCGATGTTACGGATCAGCTCCATCATGTTTACGGTTTTACCTACACCCGCACCACCGAACAGACCAACTTTACCGCCCTTCGCAAACGGACACATCAGGTCGATAACTTTGATACCGGTTTCCAGCAGTTCCTGAGAGCTTGACAGCTCTTCGTAGGAAGGTGCTGCGCGGTGGATAGCCCAACGCTCTTCTTCACCGATGTCGCCTTTCATGTCGATTGGTTGACCCAATACGTTCATGATACGACCCAGTGTTGCTTTACCTACCGGGACTTCGATCGGGTGCTCAAGGTCTTTGACTTCCAGACCACGACGCAGACCGTCGGAAGAACCCATTGCGATGGTACGCACGATACCACCACCGAGCTGCTGCTGAACTTCCAGCACCAGGCTCTCGTTACCATTCTGTACCTCAAGAGCATCGTACACGCGCGGTACGGCATCCTGAGGGAACTCGACGTCAACCACGGCGCCGATTACCTGGACAATTTTTCCAGTAGCCATCTTGAATCCTCTACGAATTAACCTGGTTATACCGCGGATGCACCACCGACGATCTCGGTGAGTTCCTGAGTAATGCTGGCCTGACGAGCTTTGTTGTATACCAACTGCAGCTCTTTAATCAGGCTGCCGCCATTGTCGGTCGCGGCTTTCATCGCCACCATACGTGCGGCCTGCTCGCTGGCCAGGTTTTCTACAACACCCTGATAAACCTGTGATTCAACGTAACGACGCAGCAGGGTATCCAGCAGCGGTTTCGGATCAGGTTCATACAGGTAATCCCAGGCTTTTTGCTTCAGCTCGTCATCTTCTGATGCCGGTAAAGGCAGCATTTGAGTGAGCGTTGGAACCTGAGACATGGTGTTAATAAATTTGTTGCTGACAACATACAGTCTGTCCAGACGGCCTTCATCGTAGGCCTGCAACATCACTTTAACCGGACCGATCAGTTCGGACAGGGACGGGTTATCACCCATACCGGTCACCTGAGCGACAATATTGCCACCCACGGAGTTAAAGAAAGAAACGCCCTTAGAGCCGATCATTGCGATATCGCACTGAACGCCTTTCTCAGACCATGCTTTCATTTCCGTCAGCAGTTTTTTGAACAGGTTAATGTTCAAGCCGCCACACAGACCACGGTCGGTCGACACCACCAGGTAGCCCACGCGCTTAACGTCGCGTTCTTCCAGGTAAGGGTGCTTATATTCCAGATTCCCGTTCGCAAGGTGACCAATCACTTTGCGCATGGTATCTGCATAAGGACGGCTGGCCGCCATGCGATCCTGCGATTTACGCATTTTGGAAGCGGCGACCATCTCCATCGCTTTAGTGATCTTTTGCGTGTTCTGGACGCTTGCGATCTTACTACGTATCTCTTTTGCGCCGGCCATGAGCTTCTCCTCAATGCCAGGCGGCTTGTCGTGAGACAAGCCGCCGGACGATTACCAGGACTGGGTTGCTTTGAAGGAATCGAGGATAGCTTTCAGCTTGCCTTCGATTTCGTCGTTATAGCCACCGGTCTGGTTGATCTCTTGCATCAGCGGAGCGTGATCACGGTCAACGTAAGCCAGCAGAGCGGCTTCGAAGCTACCGATTTTCGCCAGTTCCACATCTTCGAGGTAACCGCGTTCAGCCGCGAACAGCACCAGGCCCTGCTGAGCAACAGACATTGGCGCGTACTGTTTCTGCTTCAGCAGCTCGGTCACTTTCTGACCGTGGCTCAGCTGTTTACGGGTTGCTTCGTCCAGATCGGATGCGAACTGAGAGAACGCAGCCAGTTCACGATACTGTGCCAGCGCGGTACGGATACCACCGGACAGTTTCTTGATGATCTTGGTCTGAGCAGCACCGCCCACACGGGATACGGAGATACCTGGGTTAACCGCCGGACGAATACCGGAGTTAAACAGGTTGGTTTCCAGGAAGATCTGACCATCGGTAATGGAGATTACGTTGGTCGGAACGAACGCAGAAACGTCACCCGCCTGGGTTTCAATGATCGGCAGAGCGGTCAGAGAACCCGTTTGACCCTTCACTTCACCTTTGGTGAAGTTCTCGACGTATTCCGCGTTAACGCGGGAAGCACGCTCCAGCAGACGAGAGTGGAGGTAGAATACGTCGCCCGGGAATGCTTCACGTCCAGGTGGACGACGGAGCAGCAGGGAAACCTGACGATAAGCAACAGCCTGTTTAGACAGGTCATCGTATACGATCAGCGCATCTTCACCGCGGTCACGGAAGTATTCGCCCATTGCGCAACCGGCGTAAGGCGCCAGGTATTGCAGTGCAGCAGATTCAGACGCGGTTGCTACCACAACGATGGTGTTAGCCAGTGCGCCGTGCTCTTCCAGTTTACGAACCACGTTAGAAATGGTGGACGCTTTCTGGCCGATAGCCACGTACACACATTTGATGCCGGAGTCACGCTGGTTGATGATGGCATCGATTGCCATTGCGGTTTTACCGGTCTGACGGTCACCGATGATCAGTTCACGCTGACCACGACCGATTGGGATCATGGCATCAACGGACTTATAACCAGTCTGCACTGGCTGATCAACGGACTGACGGTCGATAACGCCCGGTGCGATAACTTCGATTGGGGAGAAGCCATCGTGCTCAACCGGACCTTTACCGTCGATTGGCGCACCCAGGGTGTTAACAACGCGACCCAGCAGGCCACGGCCAACCGGCACTTCCAGAATACGGCCAGTACACTTAACCTTCATGCCTTCGGCGAGGTCAGCGTATGGACCCATCACAACTGCACCTACGGAGTCGCGCTCCAGGTTCAGTGCGATAGCGTAACGGTTACCCGGCAGGGAAATCATCTCACCCTGCATACAATCGGCCAGGCCGTGGATGCGGATAACACCGTCACTTACAGAAACAATAGTACCTTCGTTGTGAGCTTCACTCACAACACTGAACTGAGCAATGCGCTGCTTGATCAGTTCGCTGATTTCGGTGGAATTCAGTTGCATGCTCCAGTCCCCTTAAGACTGCAAGACGTCTGCAAGGCGTTCAAGACGGCCGCGTACGCTGCCATCAATGACCATATCACCCGAGCGGATGATTACGCCTGCCATTACAGACTTATCGATTTTGCAATTCAGCTTAACTTTGCGTGACAGACGTTTTTCCATCGCGGCGGTGATTTTCGCAAGCTGTTCATCACTCAGTTCAGTCGCGGAAGTCACTTCGACTTCTGCGGTTGCTTCACTGAGGGCACGTAAGTGCTCAAACTGCTCAAGAACATCCGGGAGCACACGGAGACGACCATTTTCTGCCATCACCTTAATCAGGTTCTGGCCGTTGGCATCCAGTTGCTCTCCGCACACGGCGATAAACGACGCGGCGAGGGTTTCTGGTGCTAATGCACCGGAAAGCAACTCAGCCATTTGTTCGTTTTTCGTCACCTCAGCGGCAAACGCCAGCATATCCTGCCAGCGATCGACATTTTGGTGTTCGACAGCAAAGTCAAAAGCTGCTTTGGCGTAGGGGCGAGCTACCGTAACAAATTCAGACATCAGCCCCTCCCTCCTTACAGTTCAGCGACAAGTTTGTCCACGATGTCGCTGTTAGCAGCTTCATCCACGGAACGTTCGATGATCTTCTCGGCGCCAGCAACAGCCAGAATCGCAACCTGCTTACGCAGTTCTTCACGAGCACGTTTACGCTCAGCTTCAATTTCAGCCTGAGCTTGTGTCACGATCTTAGTACGTTCCTGTTCTGCTTCAGCTTTGGCTTCGTCCAGGATCTGTGAACGGCGTTTGTTAGCCTGTTCAATGATTACCTGAGCTTCAGCTTTCGCTTTTTTCAGCTGGTCTGTCGCGTTGGCCTGTGCAAGGTCCAAATCTTTCTTAGCGCGTTCTGCGGAAGCCAGACCGTCAGCAATTTCTTTCTGACGTTTTTCGATGGCAGCCATTAAAGGCGGCCATACATACTTCATGCAGAACCAGACAAAGAGAATAAACGCGATGGCCTGGCCGAGGATTGTTGCGTTCATGTTCACAGCACAATACCTCTTTAATTTCTGTGGCTTGGGGTTTTAAAACTACTACTACGCGACAGCAAACATCACGTACAGCCCCAGACCTACAGCGATCATTGGGATTGCATCCACCAGACCCATAACGATAAAGAACTGAGTACGCAGCAGAGGAATCAGATCAGGTTGACGCGCTGCGCCTTCCAGGAATTTGCCCCCGAGGATGCCGATACCGATCGCAGCACCGATAGCCGCCAGACCCATCATCACAGCGGCAGCCATGTACAGCAGATCCATATTCAGGTTTTCCATGACAGTCTCCAGTTTGTTTCAATTAAAACGTAGTAGTGTTGGTAAAAAATCAGTGCTCTTCAGACGCCATCGACAGATAGACGATCGTCAGAACCATGAAGATAAAGGCTTGCAGCGTAATGATCAGGATGTGGAAAATGGCCCATGGCACATTAAGAATCCACTGTGACCACCACGGCAGAAGACCCGCGATCAGAATGAAAATCAGCTCACCCGCATACATGTTGCCGAACAGTCGCAGACCCAGTGAAACAGGTTTGGACAGCAGGCTAACGCCTTCCAGGATCAGGTTGACCGGAATAAACGCCCAGTGGTTGAACGGCTGCAAGGTAAGCTCTTTCACAAAGCCGCTTACGCCTTTCATTTTGATGCTGTAGAAAAGAATCAGGATAAACACGCCCAGCGCCATCGACAGGGTGATGTTCACGTCCGCAGACGGTACAACACGCAGCGCAGGCAGGCCGAAGATGTGCTCGCCGATGAACGGCAGCAGGTCAATTGGCAGCAGGTCCATCAGGTTCATCAGGAAAACCCAAACGAACACGGTCAGGGCCAGCGGAGCAATCAGCTTGCTCTTGCCATGGTACATGTCTTTGACGCTGCCATGGACGAAGCCGATGATCATTTCGATGAACGTCTGGAATTTCCCTGGTACACCGCTGGTCGCTCGTTTAGCAACACCGCGGAACATGGCCAGGAACAGAAGACCCAAAACCACCGAGAAGAACATGGAGTCAATGTTGATCGTCCAGAAGGTGGCCGGGGGGTTATGTGGATCCACCAGCGAGAATGTACGCAGGTCCAGCTGAAGGTTATTCAGATGGTGACCTATGTAATCCTGCGGCGTCATATTTTCTGAAGCCATGATGCCTTTTACCCTTTGTTATTGATTACAGCTGGAGCCAGAACTTGTACCACCAGCACCAAAACCCACGTTGCTATCAGCGGCATGAATACCACTTCCAAAACCGCCAGCGCCATCACCAGTAGAGCAAAGGTCAGCAACACCTTACACACTTCGCCGAGGGCGAAGGACCAGGCCACGCGGCCTTTGGCAGGTGTATGCGCCTGATGACGCCAGGCAAAAATCATAAACAACACGTTTGGCAGAACCACCGCCAAACCCCCGCACACGGCGGAGATGCCCCAGAAGGGGTCTTTGAGGCTAAACAGCAGTCCACTTGCTATCACAGCCAGAAACTGAATGAACAGAAGCTTACGAGCAACGTTTCTACTCAAGAGCGACACAGACATCACGTTTTTACTCCTGCTCCCTTCGAGGTATGCCGCGTGTCGTATAAAACGTCCTTTAAGGCTCAGAGTCAAGCATCAAAAAGCGGTCAAATTATACGGTGCGCACCCGTGATTTCAAACATTAAGTAGCGAAAAGGTGAATAAATGTTTAAATATTTTTCCCCGCCGCTGTTTTTCAACTTTTGTCGTCCGCATTGACCTTCTGGCAAAACTGCAAACAGCGCGAAAACGTTGGCGATAAAGCGTGCACGAGATCACAAAATGCACATTTACGATAAGGTTGTATTTATCAAAGACGTAAATCCGATTATTTCATCCTTATGAAATTAAAGACAAAATATCGCAACTATTTTCAAAACAACCCTGTATACAACAAAAACCTTTTATTGACATTCTTAATAAAAATTTAACATTGATTTCTTGTTGCGACTTTTCACTTTTAGCAGCCTGATATTTTCGTAGTTGATTATCTTAACGCTGAACAATAGCCACAACGTTAACTACAAGAAAAACCATGGTAACAACAAGGTTAAATTTAACTCAGAATAATCCCCGGAAATGTGCTGGTTTTTAACACAATAAGAACAGCACAAATTCCCAATTTTTTATTTAATTTTTAAAAATTGTTTGGCTTAAGAATCACCAGATGACGCTCACCTTCAAGGTGCGGTACCTTTAATTTTTCAATTGATTCCACGGCAAAACCTTCCGGGAGCTGCTCAATTTCGTCCTCAGGGACGAGTCCTTTCAGGGCATAAAAACGCCCTTCCTTCGCAGGCAGATGCTTGCACCAGCTCACCATATCGTTGAGCGAGGCGAATGCACGGCTAATCACCCCATCAAACGGTGGCTCTGCAGGGAACGCTTCTACCCTGCTCTGGACCGGCGTGATGTTCTCAAGCTTCAGCTCGTGCTGAACCTGGCGTAGGAAGCGGATACGTTTTCCAAGGCTATCCAGCAGCGTGAAATGGCTCTCAGGCCGAACAATCGACAGCGGAACGCCCGGTAAACCAGGTCCCGTACCCACGTCGATAAAGCGCTCGCCCTTCAGATACGGCGCCACCACGATGCTATCGAGAATATGGCGTATCAGCATCTCGTTGGGATCGCGCACTGACGTGAGGTTGTACGCTTTGTTCCATTTGTTCAGCATATCGACATAGGCCACCAGCTGGTTTTTCTGGTGATCGGTGAGCGAAATACCTGCTTCATCCAGCAGACGAGAGAGTTTATTGAGCACGGTGAATACCTGTTTAGAGATTTTTCGCCCGGTGGCGCTGCCGCTTACCGGGCCTACGAATAAGTAGGGCGGGTCAGCGAAGCGCCACCCGCCAAAGGCAATGCCAATTACGCGCTGCGGCGCAGCATGCCTTGCTTTTTCAGCCACACCAGCAGAATCGAAATCGCGGCAGGTGTGACGCCGGAGATACGGGAAGCCTGGCCGATCGACACAGGTTTGTGATCGTTCAGCTTAGCGATCACTTCGTTGGAAAGGCCCGTCACCTGGCGGTAGTCCAGCATTTCCGGCAGCAGCGTGTTTTCGTTGCGCTGCTGTTTTTCGATCTCATCCTGCTGACGCGCGATGTAACCTTCGTATTTTACCTGGATTTCGACCTGTTCAGCCGCTTCTGCATCCTCCAGGCCCGGCGCGAACGCGGTCAGTTTGACCAGGTTCTCGTAGGTGACTTCAGGACGGCGCAGCAGATCTTCCCCGCTGGCTTCACGCGACAGCGGCGCTGTTAAGTGAGCATTCACTTCGGCAGCGGTTTCCGCCTGCGGATTCACCCAGGTGGTTTTCAGGCGCTGGCGTTCCTGCTCAATGCGTTCCAGCTTCTCGTTAAAGCGCGCCCAGCGTTCATCATCCACCAGACCCAGCTCGCGGCCCATTTCGGTCAGTCGCAGGTCGGCGTTGTCTTCGCGCAGCATCAGGCGGTATTCCGCGCGCGAGGTGAACATACGGTACGGTTCTTTGGTACCCAGCGTGCAGAGATCGTCAACCAGCACGCCCAGATAAGCCTGGGAACGACCCGGCGCCCAGCCCTCTTTCTCGGCAGAGAAGCGGGCGGCGTTCAGACCGGCCAGCAGACCCTGCGCTGCGGCTTCTTCGTAGCCGGTAGTGCCGTTAATCTGGCCCGCGAAGAACAGACCGTGGATGAACTTGCTTTCCAGGGTTGGCTTCAGGTCACGCGGGTCGAAGAAATCGTACTCAATAGCGTAGCCAGGGCGAACGATTTTTGCGTTCTCCATACCCTGCATTGAGCGAACAATTTGCATCTGTACATCGAACGGCAGGCTGGTGGAGATGCCGTTTGGGTAAATTTCGTTCGAGGTCAGCCCTTCCGGCTCCAGGAAGATCTGGTGCTGGTTACGATCGGCAAAGCGCATCACCTTGTCTTCGATCGACGGGCAGTAGCGCGGGCCGATCCCTTCGATCACGCCAGCATACATTGGGCTGCGATCGAGGTTATTGCGGATCACGTCATGGGTTTTCTCGTTGGTATGCGTGATGTAGCACGGTACCTGCTGCGGATGTTGCGCCGCATTGCCCATGAACGAGAAGACCGGCATTGGGTTATCACCGTGCTGTTGCGCCAGCACGCTGAAATCAATGGTACGCGCGTCGATACGCGGCGGCGTACCTGTTTTCAGGCGACTGACGCGCAGCGGCAGCTCACGCAGACGACGTGACAGTGGGATAGACGGAGGATCGCCAGCACGGCCACCGCTGTAGTTATCCAGACCGATATGAATTTTCCCGTCCAGGAATGTCCCGACGGTCAGCACAACCGCTTTTGCGCGGAACTTGAGACCCATCTGGGTCACGGCACCCACGACGCGATCGTTCTCGACGATAAGATCTTCAACAGCCTGCTGGAAGATCATCAGGTTTGGCTGGTTCTCCAGCGCGGTGCGCACAGCCTGACGGTAAAGCACGCGGTCTGCCTGTGCACGGGTCGCCCGAACGGCAGGCCCTTTACTCGCGTTTAGTATCCTAAACTGGATGCCTGCATGATCGATCGCTTTCGCCATCAGGCCGCCAAGTGCATCCACTTCTTTTACCAGGTGTCCTTTCCCAATGCCGCCAATCGCCGGATTACAGGACATTTGTCCCAGCGTGTCGATATTGTGTGTCAAAAGCAGGGTCTGTTGACCCATTCGCGCTGCGGCCATAGCGGCCTCAGTGCCTGCGTGACCCCCGCCAATGATGATGACGTCAAAAGGATCCTGATAAAACATGGTGGTTTGCCTCGCGTAAAGCGGTATGAAAATGGATTGAAGCCCGGGCCGTGGATTCTACTCAACTTTAGTCTTTCGAGAAAGCATTGGGATCCTGGGCTATTAAAAAGAAGATCTTTTTATTTAGAGATCTGTTCTATTGTGATCTCTTATTAGGATCGCGGTCTGTTGTGGATAAGTCCGATCCGACAAATAAGATCATCAGGTTAGGAAGGATCGTTTGCTGTGAATGATCGGTGATCCTGAAACGTATAAGCTGGGATCAGATCGCGACTTTATACACAGGCCAAAAACATCACCAGAGTTGTTCTTTGGATAACTACGGGTTAATACGAGCTTTTAACCAGAGTTATCCACATCTGTTCGCGCGATCTTTAAGCGTTTTTGAGTAAATTTTTCCAATCTGCTAGCCAGATCTCGGCCGGATCTTCCGGAATGTCATGATCGAGGATGTTGATCTTGAGCGTTTCACCCAGCTGTTTTGCTCCACACGCGGTGACAGCGGCTTCAACTTTCTCTATGGCACCGCAGAATGTGTCATATTCACGACTGCCGATCCCCACCGCGCCAAAACGGACGTTTGACAGGTCAGGCTGTTGTTCCAGCAGTTCGTCATATAAAGGTTGCAGATTATCCGGGAGATCCCCCGCGCCATGCGTGGAGGTAATCAGCAGCCAGACCCCGTCAGCCGGGAGATCTTCAAGTAACGGCCCGTGCAAGGTTTCTGTGGAAAAGCCTGCATCTTCCAGCTTCTCAGCCAGATGTTCCGCCACGTATTCCGCACCGCCAAGAGTGCTGCCACTGATAAGGGTAATGTCCGCCATTGATCGCTCACTCAGATAAAGAGGCGATCATTGTACGCTGTGAGCGAGCTGGGATCTACCTGTGGAAAATGTGGGTATGCTTTTGCCCGATCAGGGGCGGATGGTACGCATGATCGGGTTTTGCAGGGAGATCAGCGTCTCGGTGGACTGAATTTCATCGATTGTTTGGATCTTGTTGATAAGTACCTGCTGGAGAGCATCAATCGATCGGCACATCACCTTAATAAAGATGCTGTAGTGCCCGGTGGTGTAGTACGCCTCGGTGACTTCATCCAGCGCGTTCAGTTTCGCCAGCGCGGAAGGATAGTCTTTGGCGCTTTTAAGAATGATGCCGATAAAGCAGCAGACGTCATAACCCAGCTGCTTTGGGCTGACGTCAATGCGTGCGCCGGTAATGATCCCCGCCTGCTTCATTTTCTCTACGCGAACGTGAATGGTCCCTGGGCTGACGCCAAATTGTTTCGCCAGTTCGGCGTAGGCGGTGCGTGCATTGGCCATTAAGGCCTCCAGGATGCCGCGGTCCAGATTGTCGATCTGATAATTTTCCATAGCTTTTTCTTATGAAGATTAATGAATACCTCTATTCTAGCGTCTTATTTTAACGAATCAAAAGTGAACGAGGCTTTTTGTTGATGGGTTATTGAATTAAGTGCCGGTTCTGTTGCTTAATCATTACCAACAGGACGCAGGAGTATAAATAATGAAAACCGCTTACATTGCAAAACAACGCCAGATCAGTTTCGTTAAATCCCATTTTTCCCGCCAGCTGGAAGAGAAACTTGGCCTGATTGAAGTTCAGGCGCCCATTCTCAGCCGCGTGGGTGACGGAACGCAGGATAACTTGTCTGGATGCGAAAAAGCGGTACAGGTGAAAGTGAAAACACTGCCAGACGCCCAGTTCGAAGTGGTTCATTCCCTGGCGAAGTGGAAGCGTCAAACTCTGGGGCAACATGACTTCAGCGCGGGCGAAGGGCTTTACACGCACATGAAAGCCCTTCGTCCCGATGAAGACCGCCTCACTCCAATTCACTCCGTCTACGTTGACCAGTGGGACTGGGAGCGCGTGATGGGTGACGGCGAGCGTCACGTTGGCACGCTGAAATCTACCGTTGAAGCAATCTACGCCGGGATCAAAGCCACCGAAGCGGCAGTGAGCAAAGAGTTTGGTCTGGCACCGTTCCTGCCGGAAACGATCCACTTTGTTCACAGCCAGGAATTGCTGAGCCGCTTCCCGGATCTGGATGCCAAAGGCCGTGAGCGAGCAATTGCCAAAGAGTTAGGTGCCGTTTTCCTGATCGGGATCGGCGGGAAATTGTCTGACGGCAAACGCCACGACGTTCGTGCGCCGGATTATGATGACTGGAGCACTGCGGGGGAGTCCGAATTTGCGGGTCTGAACGGCGACATTCTGGTGTGGAACCCGGTTCTGGAAGATGCGTTCGAACTCTCTTCCATGGGGATCCGCGTGGATGCTGACGCCCTGAAGCGCCAGCTGGCCGTTACCGGTGATGAAGATCGCCTCAAATTAGAGTGGCACCAGGCGCTGCTGCGCGGTGAAATGCCTCAGACGATCGGCGGCGGTATCGGCCAGTCCCGTCTGACCATGTTGCTGCTTCAGTTGCCACATATCGGTCAGGTGCAGTGTGGCGTATGGCCGCAGCAGGTGCGTGAAAGCGTCGGTTCTCTTCTTTAATTAACGCAGCCAGCGTCTGAGCAGACGGCTACGCAACCCGGTATCAAAGCGCCAGATATGATCGAAGATGCGCATGATGCCGGGTTTTCCATGTGCGGACATTGCGACGGCATGGAAACGGTGCTGGTGCACCCGCTGTAACTCCTTCACTTTATTCACCACGTCATCCGGCAGCCGCTGGGCGATGAAATCGGAAATCACCACCGCGTCGGCGTCGTACCAGTCACCGCCCTGCATACGCTCCACAATGCTGCGAAAGCAGCTGGCCAGATCGGTACCACCGCGAAAACGCTGGCTCAAAAAGCGGATCGCCTGCTCGATCCCCTGCTGGTTCGTCAATTCATAGCCCACCACCTCGCTGGAGAACAGCATGATGAAGCAGCGGCGCCGATCGGCAAGCGCGACGCGCATCAGGGCCAGGCAGAACGCCTTCGCGCACTGCTCGTTAAACCCGCCCATCGATCCGGACGTATCCACACAGACAATAAAAGGCCCGCGCGGCTGCTCATCAAAGTCCTGATGAACCACAGGACGCTGGCTTATCTTCTCGCGCCAGGATTCCCCGTGCAGTCGATAGGTGAGGAGCTGTTTTTCCACCAGCCGACGATAAAACTCATATTCCAGCTCGGTCATCCCCAGCGTGCTTAGCTCGGTCGGCAGCAGGCGTAAAATATCGTCGCTTTGCTGCAATCCATCCACCTGCTCCGGCACGGTGGCCGGTTCGCGGACCAGCGTGCGGAAGGTTTCCATCGGCGCGTCTTTCTTTGGGATCGATTTTGCCTCCCGCGAGCGGCCAAGCTGTTCCGCAAGCTTCATCAGCTCGGGTTGCTGCGTTAGAAAATCGCCGTACTTGACGATCAGCTGGTAGTCACCGCGCTTCAACTGCCCGGCGCTCATGTCCCACAGACGTCCGGCGGCGTTTTCATTTTCTACCAGCACTTCTTCAAGCTGGCCGCTCAGCGTCATACGCTCCTGAACTTCGCTGAGCAGCTGTTCACGCTCTTCATCCAGCAGCTGCTGGTTCAGCGTTGTGGCCTGAACGACCAGGCTGAGGCGCCAGCGCTGTAGGAAAAGGGTATGCAGCGCCGGGGTAAAAGTGGCGTTATCCGTGACCAGCGCCCGCGCCTGGCTGGCAAACGGAGAGTGGACTTTATCAAGCAGCGTAAGGGTTTGCGGCAGCTGAACGATAAACTGCGGCGTCGACAGCCGTTGGCACTGCTGATAGCTGGCGACCTCCTCCGTCAATTCAGGCGGGACTTCCGTCTCCTTAAATCGCTGGCGAAGATTATCGCGCCAGCGCGGGAGATCGTCAGTCATCGCCTTTTTGAGCTTGGGGAATTTTTCAAAGAAGGCCGCCAGCTGCGGAGAGGCCAGAAGGGTGATGACCACCTCTTCAATTAACCCCTCCTCGCTGACTGCCAGCATCACGTTGAGCGTGTCCAGCGTTAGCATTGACGCGCCTGTTTGATCTGCGCGCTGACGTCCTGCAGGCTGGCTTCGATGCGACCTAACCAGTCGCTATGAATAAAGAGGCATTTTTGCTGCTCGCTGAAGCGCGTGTGCTGCTGGTGCCATTCCGTATCCAGCGCTTCCAGTTGCTGTTTGATCTCCTCCGGCACGCTGTCCGAAGCGGTGCCCGGCAACGCCAGACGCGATCCTTGTAGGCTGACGTCGCGGATCACCAGATGCTGGCTGCTGTCCACTTCCATCGTCAGCGGCTGGGCAAAACCAATACCGTTGAGCTTGCCGCGGATCTCACCGCCCTTATCCAGCCACTGCGCCAGCGCTTCGCGCTCAATCGTAATGTGGACTACCTGCATGTCATGAAGTTTGAGCGGCTGCTGGAGCAGCAGCGTTAGCGTCGTACCAGTCAGATCGGCAGGAAGCTCATAGTGCGGCTTGCGGGCGAACATGCCCCCAAGGCGATTCACCTTCAGCGCGGTTTTATCACTTTGCTGCTGCTGGAGCTGGATGCGCCGCTGGGCAATCGCCCCCAGCTGGTTGAGCATCGCCTGCTGGCCCCATGCGTGCCCGGTCATCAAAACGTCGAGCTGCTGCTGCATCAGGTTCATCCCTTCGGCATCGTGCCACAGGCAGTCTTTTAGCAGGATGAGGTCGATGGGCGCAACGGCATCACGACCGCTAAACAAGGCGCTGGCCTGCAACAGACGGATCGCTTTTTTCCAACGACGGTCAGAGACGTAAGGTGCTGCAGGGAGTAAATCAAGCTGTTGGCGCAGCATGAAGATCAGCTCAAAGACCGCGTCGGGCAGGGTGATTTTGCCGATATCCTGCTGCCACTGGTGATACTCCTCATCGGTGACCTGCAGCGAAGCAGACACCGGATTTTCGTTCTCGTCCTGCTGGCTTATCAGCAGGGAGCGGAAATTTGATTTATCCTGCACTTTGTCCAGCCACAGGCGGATCAGCATGCGGTCATACAGCGCTTCAAGGCTGCTGTCGGCTTCAGGCAGTTCGTTAGAGGCGGCCACCAGCAGGCGCATCGGGATTTTCTCTTCGCTGGCGCCGTTGCGGAACCGACGTTCGTTAATCGCCGTCAGCAGGGTATTCAGAATCGCCGGGCCGGCTTTCCAGATCTCATCAAGAAAGACAATTTCAGCCTCAGGCAGATACCCGGCCGTCAAACGCTCATAGCGCCCTTCATCTTTCAGCGCCTGAATGGAAAGCGGACCAAACACTTCTTCGGGGGTGGAAAACCGGGTCATGAGATATTCGAAGGCGCGGGCGTTCTGAAAAGCAAATTTGAGCCTGCGGGCAATCAGGCTTTTGGCAATGCCCGGTGGACCCTGCAAAAACACGCTTTCACCGCTCAATGCCGCCAGTAGACAGAGGCGAATGGCGTGGCTACGCTCGTAAAGGCCTTTCTCCAGCGCGCTGCTGAGGCGGGAAATTCTTTCTGCTAATAAATGTGAGTGAGCCATAATAGTTTTGCATCCTTTCGCCGTCGTGGCGGCCAATTGAAGCGAGTATAGACGTTTCGGTCAGGGCTGGTAATAGACTGAAGTGCGGCGCAATTTACTTTGCGCTACATTAATGCGGTTGCATTTAGGGGTACGATTTTGCAGTGAATCGTGCATACTGTGCGCTTTTTGTGGGCCAAGGGACTAGGCACACATTTGTTATTTAAACGAAAAGACTAGTCTATGAGCACTGATAATAAGCAATCATTACCCGCAATTACGCTTGCGGCGATCGGGGTTGTCTATGGTGATATCGGCACCAGCCCGCTGTATACGCTTCGTGAATGTTTGTCCGGCCAGTTTGGGTTTGGTGTTGAACGCGATGCCGTTTTTGGCTTCCTGTCACTCATCTTCTGGCTGCTGATTCTGGTCGTTTCCGTTAAATATCTCTCTTTCGTCATGCGTGCAGATAACGCGGGCGAAGGCGGTATCCTGACGCTGATGTCCCTTGCCGGACGCAATACCTCTGCCAGAATGACGTCGGTGCTCGTGATCATCGGGCTGATTGGCGGCAGCTTCTTCTACGGGGAAGTGGTGATAACGCCCGCTATCTCGGTGCTCTCGGCGATAGAGGGGCTTGAAATTATCGCGCCACAGCTCGAGACATGGGTGGTTCCGCTAGCCATTATCGTTCTGACGCTGCTGTTTGTGATCCAAAAGCACGGTACCGGGCTGGTGGGGAAACTGTTTGCGCCGATTATGCTGGCCTGGTTCCTGGTCCTGGCTGCGCTTGGCTTGCGCAGCATTATCGCCAACCCGGAAGTGCTGCATGCGCTGAACCCTTACTGGGCGGTGCATTTCTTCCTCGAATACAAAGTGGTTTCCTTCGTGGCGCTGGGTGCCGTCGTGCTCTCTATTACCGGTGTGGAAGCGCTGTATGCTGATATGGGCCACTTCGGGAAACTGCCTATCCGCGTGGCATGGTTTATTGTGGTGCTGCCGTCGCTGGTGCTGAACTACTTCGGCCAGGGCGCGCTGCTGCTTACAAACCCAGAGGCGATCAAGAACCCATTCTTCCTGCTGGCGCCGGACTGGGCGCTGGTGCCGATGCTGATCCTGGCGACGCTGGCGACCGTCATTGCCTCTCAGGCGGTGATTTCCGGCGTGTTCTCTCTGACGCGCCAGGCGGTGCGTCTGGGGTATCTCTCGCCGATGCGCATCATCCATACCTCGGAGATGGAGTCCGGCCAGATCTACATTCCTTTCATTAACTGGCTGCTCTATTTCGCTGTTGTCATTGTTATCGTCAGCTTCGAGCACTCCAGTAACCTGGCGGCGGCGTACGGTATTGCCGTGACCGGGACGATGGTGCTGACGTCGATTCTCTCCACCACGGTGGCGTACCGTAACTGGCACTGGAATAAATTCCTCGTGGCGATGATTCTGGTGGGCTTCCTGTGCATCGACGTGCCGCTGTTCTCTGCGAACCTCGACAAAATTGTCTCCGGCGGCTGGCTGCCGCTGACGCTGGGTCTGGTGATGTTCATTGTCATGACCACCTGGAAAAGCGAGCGCTTCCGCCTGCTGCGCCGCATGCACGAGCACGGGAACTCTCTGGAGGCGATGATCGCTTCTCTGGAGAAATCCCCGCCGGTTCGCGTGCCGGGGACCGCGGTATATATGTCTCGCGCGCTGAACGTCATTCCGTTCGCGCTGATGCATAACCTCAAGCACAACAAAGTGTTGCACGAGCGCGTGATCCTGCTGACGCTGCGCACAGAAGATGCGCCGTATGTTCATAACGTCCGTCGCGTGCAGATTGAGCAGCTGTCGCCGACCTTCTGGCGCGTGGTGGCGAGCTACGGCTGGCGTGAAACGCCAAACGTGGAAGAGGTGTTCCACCGCTGCGGCCTGGAAGGGCTGAGCTGTCGGATGATGGAGACGTCGTTCTTTATGTCGCACGAGTCGCTGATCATCGGCAAGCGCCCGTGGTATCTGCGCCTGCGCGGCAAGCTTTATCTCATCCTGCAGCGTAACGCCCTGCGTGCGCCTGACCAGTTTGAGATCCCGCCTAACCGCGTGATTGAGCTGGGAACGCAGGTCGAGATCTAATCCCTTTTGAAAATGCCGGGTGGCGCTTCGCTTACCCGGCCTACCAAACCCCTCGCCAACCCACAATAATTGTCTCCATATTTCACTTAGCGAAACGTTTCGACGTCGATCACAAATCTGTTACGTCATGATGGTTTTCTGAACATTTCTGGGGCTACACTACTTTTAGCGAAACGTTTCGCTAGTGGAGCAAGAAAATGAAGAAAGGCACGGTTCTCAACTCAGAAATCTCATCGGTTATTTCCCGTCTTGGGCATACCGATACGCTGGTGGTTTGCGATGCAGGCTTACCGGTTCCGCGCAGCACAACCCGTATCGACATGGCGTTAACGCAGGGTGTTCCTTCGTTTATGCAGGTACTGGAAGTCGTGACCGCGGAGATGCAGGTTGAGGCGGCCATTCTCGCGGCGGAAATCAAACAACATAATCCGCAACTCCACGAAACGTTGCTCAGCCACATTGAGCAACTGCAACAACACCAGGGAAACACCATAGAAATTCGTTACACGACGCACGAACAGTTCAAACAACAAACCGCAGACAGTCAGGCGGTGATTCGCAGCGGGGAGTGTTCCCCGTATGCGAATATCATTCTCTGTGCTGGCGTCACCTTCTGAGGCCATCATGGACGCATTACTGCAACTCAAAGGGATCGATAAGTCGTTCCCGGGCGTAAAAGCCCTCTCCGGCGCGGCGCTGAACGTCTATCCCGGGCGCGTGATGGCGCTGGTGGGCGAGAACGGTGCCGGCAAATCCACCATGATGAAAGTGCTGACCGGTATCTACCAACGCGATGCCGGTTCACTCGTCTGGCTGGGCAAAGAGACCACCTTCAATGGCCCGAAATCCTCTCAGGAAGCGGGCATCGGTATTATTCACCAGGAGCTGAACCTCATCCCTCAGCTCACCATTGCGGAAAACATCTTCCTCGGCCGCGAGTTTGTTAACCGGTTCGGCAAAATCGACTGGAAAACCATGTATGCCGAAGCGGACAAGCTGCTGGCGAAGCTGAACCTGCGCTTTAAGAGCGACCGTCTGGTCGGCGATCTCTCCATTGGCGATCAGCAGATGGTGGAAATTGCCAAGGTGCTGAGCTTTGAGTCGAAGGTCATCATTATGGACGAACCGACCGACGCCCTGACCGATACCGAAACCGAATCTCTCTTCCGCGTTATCCGCGAGCTGAAATCGCAGGGGCGCGGGGTTGTCTACATCTCTCACCGCATGAAAGAGATCTTCGAAATCTGCGATGACGTCACCGTCTTCCGCGACGGGCAGTTTATTGCCGAGCGCGAAGTGGCCACACTGACCGAAGATACGCTCATCGAAATGATGGTGGGACGTAAGCTCGAAGATCAGTATCCGCATCTGGAGAAAGCGCCGGGTGAGATCCGCCTGAAGGTGGACAACCTCTGCGGTCCGGGCGTGAACGACGTGACCTTTACCCTGCGCCAGGGCGAGATCCTGGGCGTGGCGGGCCTGATGGGGGCAGGACGTACCGAGCTGATGAAAGTGTTGTACGGCGCACTGCCGCGCACCAGCGGTTATGTCACCCTCGACGGTCATGAAGTGGTCACCCGCTCTCCGCAGGATGGCCTGGCGAACGGCATCGTCTATATCTCCGAAGACCGCAAGCGCGACGGCCTGGTGCTGGGGATGTCGGTAAAAGAGAACATGTCCCTGACCGCGCTGCGCTATTTCAGCCACAGCGGCGGTACGCTGAAGCATAAAGACGAGCAGCAGGCGGTGAGCGATTTTATCCGCCTCTTTAACGTTAAAACCCCGTCAATGGAGCAGGCGATTGGCCTGTTGTCCGGCGGGAATCAGCAGAAAGTGGCGATTGCGCGCGGGCTGATGACGCGCCCGAAAGTGCTGATCCTTGACGAGCCGACCCGCGGCGTGGACGTGGGCGCGAAGAAAGAGATCTATCAGCTGATTAACCAGTTCAAAGCCGACGGTCTGAGCATCATTCTGGTCTCTTCCGAGATGCCAGAAGTATTAGGCATGAGCGATCGCATTATCGTCATGCATGAAGGGCATCTCGGCGGTGAATTCACTCGCGAGCAGGCCACCCAGGAAGTTCTGATGGCTGCCGCTGTGGGCAAGCTTAATCGCGTGAATCAGGAGTAAGAAGATGACTACCCAGGCTGTTTCTGGTCGCCGCTATTTCACAAAGGCATGGCTGATGGAACAAAAATCGCTGATTGCCCTGCTGGTGCTGATCGCGATTGTGTCGACCATGAGCCCGAATTTCTTCACCGTTAATAACCTGTTTAACATTCTGCAGCAGACGTCGGTGAACGCCATTATGGCGGTCGGCATGACGCTGGTGATTTTGACCTCGGGTATCGATCTGTCCGTCGGTTCCCTGCTGGCGCTCACCGGTGCGATCGCCGCTTCGATTGTCGGCATTGAAGTCAACGCGCTGGTGGCCGTGGCCGCTGCCCTAGCGGCAGGCGCAGCGATTGGTGCCGTAACCGGCGTTATTGTGGCAAAAGGCCGCGTTCAGGCGTTTATCGCCACGCTGGTGATGATGCTGCTGCTACGCGGTGTGACCATGGTTTACACCAACGGCAGCCCGGTTAATACCGGCTTTACCGATAACGCGGATCTGTTCGGCTGGTTCGGTATTGGTCGCCCGCTGGGTGTCCCAACCCCGGTCTGGATCATGGCTATTGTCTTCCTGGCGGCGTGGTACATGCTGCACCACACCCGTCTGGGCCGTTATATCTACGCGCTGGGCGGTAACGAAGCGGCAACGCGCCTGTCCGGCATCAGCGTCAATAAAGTCAAAATTATCGTTTACTCCCTGTGCGGTTTGCTGGCGTCACTGGCGGGCATTATCGAAGTGGCGCGCCTCTCTTCCGCACAGCCTACGGCAGGTACGGGATATGAGCTGGATGCTATCGCGGCAGTGGTTCTGGGCGGTACGAGTCTTGCGGGCGGTAAAGGTCGCATTGTTGGGACATTGATCGGCGCACTGATTCTTGGTTTCCTGAATAATGGTTTGAATTTGTTAGGTGTTTCCTCCTATTACCAGATGATCGTTAAGGCAGTGGTGATTTTGCTGGCGGTACTGGTAGACAACAAAAAACAGTAACTGACGACACTACAGGACATCTTAGATATGAACATGAAAAAACTGGCTACCCTGGTTTCTGCTGTCGCGCTGAGCGCAACCGTAAGTGCTAACGCCATGGCGAAAGATACCATCGCGCTGGTTGTCTCTACCCTGAACAACCCGTTCTTCGTCTCCCTGAAGGACGGTGCGCAGAAAGAAGCGGACAAGCTGGGCTACAACCTGGTGGTGCTGGATTCACAGAACAACCCGGCGAAAGAGCTGGCTAACGTTCAGGACTTAACCGTTCGTGGCACTAAAATTCTGCTGATCAACCCAACCGATTCCGATGCCGTAGGTAACGCCGTGAAGATGGCAAACCAGGCTAAAATTCCGGTGATCACCCTGGACCGTCAGGCAACGAAAGGCGAAGTTGTGAGCCACATTGCGTCTGATAACGTGCTGGGCGGTAAAATCGCCGGTGATTACATCGCGAAGAAAGCCGGTGAAGGCGCGAAAGTTATCGAACTGCAGGGGATTGCCGGTACGTCCGCAGCGCGCGAGCGTGGCGAAGGCTTCCAGCAGGCTGTGGCTGCACACAAATTCAACGTGCTGGCCAGCCAGCCGGCAGACTTCGACCGTACTAAAGGTCTGAACGTTATGCAGAACCTGCTGACCGCACATCCTGACGTGCAGGCGGTATTCGCGCAGAACGACGAAATGGCGCTCGGCGCGCTGCGTGCTCTGCAGACCGCAGGTAAATCTGATGTGATGGTTGTCGGATTTGACGGCACGCCGGATGGTGAAAAAGCAGTAAACGATGGCAAACTGGCTGCGACCATCGCTCAGCTGCCTGAGCAGATTGGCGCCACTGGCGTTGAAACTGCCGACAAAGTGCTGAAGGGCGAAAAAGTTCAGGCCAAATACCCGGTTGACCTGAAGCTGGTCATCAAGCAGTAAAAGGCGAATCAGGCAGTCGCTGGCTGCCTGAGGGACACCAATAAAGAAAAGTGTGGCATACGCCACCGGGTAACACCGGTGGCGCTCTCAGATGGACAACCCAACCATGAAAACCGCAGGCAACCTCGTCGTCCTTGGCAGTATCAATGCCGATCACATTCTTAACCTTGAAACCTTCCCCACGCCGGGCGAAACCGTCACGGGTAACCAGTACCAGGTAGCCTTTGGTGGTAAAGGCGCAAACCAGGCCGTCGCCGCCGGACGCAGCGGGGCGAATATCGCGTTTATCGCCTGCACGGGTGATGACGATACCGGTGAGCGCGTACGCAAACAGCTGGCGAGCGACAACATTGATGTTGCGCCAGTGAGCGTAGTCGAAGGGGAATCTACTGGCGTGGCGCTGATTTTCGTCAACACGGAAGGTGAGAATGTCATCGGTATTCATGCTGGCGCTAACGCTGCGCTGACGACGGAACGCGTAGAAGCGCAACGAGCAATCATCGGCAGAGCCGAAGCCCTGCTGATGCAGCTGGAGTCACCGGTTGAAAGCGTGCTGGCCGCTGCCAGAATTGCGCATGAAAATCATACTACTGTCGTACTTAACCCGGCCCCAGCCCGTGTATTATCAGACGAGCTGCTGGCGCTGGTGGACATCATTACGCCGAACGAAACCGAAGCCGAAAAGCTGACGGGCATCCGCGTTGAAAATGATGACGATGCCGCGCGAGCCGCGCGTGCGCTGCACGATAAGGGCATCGGCACCGTGATTATCACCCTTGGTAGCCGTGGGGTGTGGGCAAGCGTCAACGGCGAAGGCCGCCGCGTGCCGGGCTTTAAGGTCAAAGCGATTGATACCATCGCAGCGGGAGATACCTTTAACGGGGCGCTGGTGACGGCGCTACTGGAAGGAAGAGCAATGGATGAGGCCATCCGCTTCGCACATGCTGCCGCCGCGATTGCGGTGACGCGTAAGGGTGCCCAGCCTTCCGTTCCGTGGCGTAAAGAGATCGATGAATTCTTAAGTCAGCAGGGGTAACGCTTGGCCACAATGAAAGATGTCGCCCGCATGGCGGGCGTTTCTACCTCGACGGTCTCTCACGTCATCAATAACGATCGCTTCGTCAGCGAGGCGATTCGGGAAAAAGTCGACGCGGCGATAAAAGAACTCAACTATGCGCCGTCGGCGCTGGCGCGCAGCCTTAAGCTCAACCAGACGCGCACCATCGGTATGCTGATCACCGCCAGTACCAACCCTTTTTATTCTGAACTTGTGCGCGGCGTGGAGCGCAGCTGCTTCGAGCGTGGCTACAGCCTGGTGCTGTGCAATACCGAAGGCGACGAGCAGCGCATGAACCGCAACCTGGAGACGCTGATGCAAAAACGCGTCGACGGGCTACTGCTGCTTTGCACCGAAACGCACCAGCCCTCGAAAGAGATCATCCAGCGTTATCCTTCTATTCCCACAGTAATGATGGACTGGGCGCCGTTCGACGGCACCAGCGATCTGATTCAGGATAACTCCCTGTTGGGCGGTGATATGGCGACTCAGCATCTGATTGATAAAGGCCACACTCGTATTGCCTGTATTACGGGGCCGCTGGATAAAACTCCTGCGCGTTTGCGTCTGGAAGGGTATCTCTCTGCCATGGAACGGGCGGGGCTTGCCATTCCTGATGGCTATCGGATCACCGGTGATTTTGAATTTAACGGCGGTTTCGAGGCGATGCAGAAGCTGCTGGCGCAAAAGCCGCGCCCGCAGGCGGTGTTTATTGGTAACGACGCGATGGCGTTTGGTGCCTACCAGGCGTTGTATCAGGCGGGGCTACGCGTGCCGGACGATATGGCGGTGATTGGCTACGACGATATCGAACTGGCCAGCTACATGACGCCGCCGCTGACCACGATCCATCAGCCAAAAGATGAACTGGGCGAGCTGGCCATCGATGTGTTGATCCACCGTATGGCGCAGCCCACGCTGCAACAGCAACGCCTGCAGCTTACTCCTGTTCTGATGGAACGCGGTTCGGTTTAGCTTTCTCTTTGTGACGCTCTTTAATCAGGTTTCGGCCGTCTTTCGGTTTTAACAGCATAAAGACCAGCGCCGATACCACGGTAAGTGCGCCCATGGTGATAAAGGTATAGTGGAACTGCTCAACGGTATTCGCGCTGTCGAAGCCTTCATAAAACCGCAGCACAGCCGCACTCACGGCAACCCCCAGACTTATCGACAATTGCTGTGTGACGGCCAGTACGCTGTTGCCGCTGCTGGCGTTCTCGTCAGTCAGGTCGGCGAGGGTGATGGTGTTCATCGACGTGAACTGCGTCGACATCGCCATGCCCAGCACAAACAGCGGCAGGATCAGCATCCAGACGGGTAACGCGGCGGACTGCAGCGAGAACTGCGCAATCATCAGACCGATTAACACCGTCACGCCAACCAGCGTCTTACGATAGCCAAACCAGCGCAGCACCTGCGTGACGGTTGATTTCGCCAGAATTGAGCCCATCGCCGTGGGCGCCATCATGCAGCCAGCAATCAGGGCCGGGTAGCCGAAGCCCACCTGCAGCATCAATGGCATCAGGAACGGCACACAGCCTGTCCCCAGACGTGACGCTATGTTGCCCGCTATCCCTACGGAAAACGTTCGGGTGTTAAAGAGCCCCAGGGAGATTAACGGTGTCGGGTGACGGCGCGCGTGACGTATATAAAGAAGGAATAACAGAATACCGCCGAGGATAACGGAGAGCGCTAACCACGTCGCGACGATCTTCTCGCCAAACAGCTCCATCCCGCTGGAGAACAGCACCAGGCTCAGGCCAAACAGGAAAAAGCCGCCCATATCGAAGCTGCGCCTTGGCGTGGTGAAGTCCGGCATATATTTGCGGGCATAAAACAGGCCCGCCACACCAATCGGAATATTAATCAGGAAGATCCAGTGCCAGCTCGCCCAGGTGACAAACACCCCGCCGAGTACCGGACCCAGTATCGGGCCGACAAGACCTGGCATGGTGACGAAATTCAACACTGGGAGTAATTCGCTGCGCGGATAGGCTCGCAATAACGCCAGACGCGCGACGGGCATCATCATCGCGCCACCGATCCCCTGAAGCACGCGGAAGATAACCAGCTCCGTGAGGGAGGTTGAGAGCGCGCAGGCCAGAGAGCCGAGCGTGAAAAGCGTCACGGCCAGCATGAATATCTTACGGGTGCCGAAACGGTCAGCCAGCCACCCGCTCACGGGGATCAGCATCGCGACCGTCAGGGTGTAACTGATGATAGCGGACTGCATCGCCAGTGGGGAACGGTTGAGGCTTTGGGCTATCGCGGGAAGTGCGGTGTTAAGGATAGTGGCATCCAGTGCCTGCATAAAAAACGCCATGGCTGCAATCCACGGCAATCCGGCCATGCTGCGCGCTTTTTTCTTTGTCATTTAGTCACCTGCTGGTGGGTGGGTGCGGCCAGCAATGTCTGACACGCGCTCAGGGCCCGCTGCCCGTCGCTCTCCTGAATGGCGTCTACAATTGCCTGGTGCAGCTCCAGCTTCACCACTTCATCCTGGGTAATAGAGGTAAAGTAAGTGTGGTACACCGAATGGAATAATGAAGCAAAGGAGGTCAGGAACGGGTTGGCGCTCATCGTATAAATATGTTCATGCCAGGCCATGTCGACTTCAACCCAGCGTTCGCGGTTAAAGTGTTTTTTCAGGTAGGCCATCTCTGCCATTAAGGTATTAAGCTGGGCTTTTTGTTCGGCAGTTCCGAGCGTGGCGGCGAGCAGACATGCCTGAGGTTCGAGGCTGCTGCGCATCACCAGAAAATGATCGACGACCTGATGGAAATTATCTTCAGTCATCCACCAAGAGAGTAACTCCTGATCGAGAAAGTTCCAGTTAGCCTGGGGCATCACTCGCGTGCCAATGCGTGGACGCGGGAGCACCATGCCTTTTGCCGTTAACGTTTTCACTGCTTCGCGAACGGCTGTGCGGCTAACCCCAAACTGTTCTCCCAGCTCCATTTCGCCCGGCAGGATACTACCCGGGGCATATTTACCCGCTAAAATCAGCTGAGCCAGCTTCTCTGCCAGGACATATGACAGGTTTTTTTGGGCTGCCAGCTGTTGTGCGCTTAAGGGCATCGCTTTTATTCCTTAATGATTCATGCTGATAAGTATGCCACCTCGGGTGTGATTGTGGTTGCAGATACATCAAATAGAACAATTTGTAGCTTGATTTCACCGATGTTGGTGAAAAAAAGCACGGACAGAAACTTTTTTTAAATTTCCCCTTGTCACCTCAGAATAACTCCCTATAATGCGCCTCCACTGACACGGAACAACGGCACACACGCCGCCGGGTCAGCAGAGAAAAGCGAAAATAAACGCTTGACTCTGAAGCGGGAAAGCGTAATATGCACACCCCGCGCCGCTGCGAAAAGCGAAGCGGCACTGCTCTTTAACAATTTATCAGACAATCTGTGTGGGCACTCAAAGTGACATGGATTCTTAACGTCGCAAGACGAAAAATGAATACCAAGTCTCTGAGTGAACATACGTAATTCATTACGAAGTT
>NZ_JAIHAZ010000023.1:0-48584 GCF_019718755.1 Enterobacter sp. RIT637 | reverse complement strand
ATAAATTGTTAAAGAGCAGTGCAACGCGGCTTTCGCTCACCGTTGCGAGGTGGCGTATATTACGCTTTCCTCTTTCAGAGTCAACCCGTTATTTCAGGATTTTTTCTCTTCAACCGAACCGCTTGTTTGTGAAGTGATTCACATCCGCCGTGTCGATGGAGGCGCATTATAGGGAGTTATCAGCAGGCCGCAACCGCTAAATGACAGAAAAATGACTGACTGCTGCATTCCACAGCAAAACCCCGCCTTATACCTTTTTACGCACAGACTTATCCACAGTCGCCCTTCAAATCCACTATACTAGCGACAAATATTCCCCCTGCAGGCTCCTCCCATGACCACACAACGTCTCACCCGTGACTGGCGCATCCCTACAGCAGGACTAATGGTGCTGGTACTCCTCTTTGCAGGTTTTACGCTTCATACGCACTGGAACGCCTTTATTCAGTGGTGCCTCGCCACCCAAATCACCTTACATCGCTATCTGGTGATGTACTTGCTCCAGCTGAATAACCATCAGTACAGCGGCGGTCTGTGGCTGCTAACCGGCTCCTTCCTTTATGGCGTACTTCACGCCATCGGACCGGGACATGGCAAATTCATTGTCACCACCTATCTCAGTACAAATAAAGAAAGCGAACTGGCCGCCCGGGTTGTGCCGTTTCTCGGCAGCCTGATGCAGGGCGTCAGCGCCATACTCTTTGTCTTTATACTGGCGATAGGGTTTAACCTCGCCTCGGGGGATATCAGCACCAGCCGATGGTATGTAGAGAAGGTCAGCGCCGTCCTTATTGGTGCATTCGGCGCATATGTGATTTATCAGGCACTGAAAAGCCTGCGGCCGCGTCGAATGACAATCTCCTCCATCAAGCCCTTCCACCCGCATGATGAACATTGCGGTTGTGGTCATCATGGCGTAGGAGCCGAGCTGACAAAAGGCGACTGGAAAACGCGGCTGGGCGTGGTGATGGCGATTGGCGCGCGACCGTGCAGCGGCGCCATCATGATCCTGATGTTCTCGAATGCGCTCGGCATTGTCACCTGGGGGATCGCCGCGGTGATGACCATGTCACTGGGTACCGCGCTTTCTATTATGGGTCTCTCGCTGGCGGTACGTTATGCCCGTGAACGCACGGTGGCGTATTTCGGCGGCGGGTCATCGCTGAGCTGGCTGGTGCCGGTCGTGAAAATTGCGGGAGGGATCGTGCTGATTCTGTTCGCCACCGTCCTGTTCCTGACGGTGATCCCCATCAGCGCCAACGGCGACTATATTGCCGCCGGATGCTAATAAAAGAAAACCCGCCAGCGGCGGGTTTCATTATTACTCGTTAATCCGTGGATGTTGATCAACAAGGCGGGAGCGCTTCTTCTGCAGCTCTTCAATCTCTGCGTCAATATCCTCTATCTTCTGCTCTACGTTATCGTAGTGCTCGCGCAGGATCTCTTTCGCTTCCTGGATATCGGATGCCGCAGGCGTGGCCCCTTTCAGAGGACGGTTCGCCGTCTCCTTCATGGTAAGACCGGTTGCCAGACCAATGACTGCAATAACCATCAGATAATAAGCAGGCATCATCAGGTTCTGCGTGCTTTCCACCAGAGAGGCGGCAAGCGTCGGCGTCAGGCCCGCAATCAGAACCGAGATGTTGAACGCCGCAGCCAGCGCACTATAACGAATGTGCGTCGGGAACATCGCAGGCAATGTTGACGCCATCACCCCGATAAAGCAGTTCAGGATCACCGCCAGCATCAGCAGCCCCGCGAAAATCAACCCCAGCACATTACTGTTGATCAGAATAAAGGCCGGGATCGCCAGCGCAAACAGCGCCACGCTGCCGAGAATGATGAACGGTCGACGACCGAAGCGGTCACTCAGCAGCCCCATAATCGGCTGCACAAACAGCATACCCACCATGATGGCGATAATAATCAGCACACCGTGATCTTCCGAGTAGTGCAGGTTATGCGACAGGTAGCTCGGCATGTAGGTCAACAGCATGTAATAGGTCACGTTGGTGGAAATCACCAGACCGATACAGGTCAGCAGGCTGCGCCAGTGTTTAGTGGCAATCTCTTTGAACGATACTTTCGGACCTTCCTGCAGCCCTTCGCGGTCGCCCTGCTCCAGCTTTTCAACGTGCTGCTGGAACGCTGGCGTCTCTTCCAGCGCATGACGCAGGTAAAGACCGATGATGCCCAGCGGCAGCGCGATAAAGAACGGGATACGCCAGCCCCAGTCGAGGAAGTTCTCTTCACCGACGACGGTTGAAATCAGCACCACGACGCCCGCGCCCATCACGAACCCGGCAATCGAACCGAAGTCCAGCCAGCTGCCCATAAAGCCACGCTTACGGTCAGGTGAATACTCCGCAACGAAGATCGACGCACCGGTATACTCGCCCCCGACGGAGAAGCCCTGCGCCATCTTACAGAGCAGCAGCAGAATCGGTGCCCAGATGCCTATGGTGGCGTAGGACGGTATCAGGCCGATACAGAAGGTACTGATCGACATAATCACAATGGTGATAGCGAGTATTTTCTGGCGACCGTATTTGTCACCGAGCATACCGAAGAACAGACCACCCAGCGGGCGAATCAGGAAGGGAACGGAGAACGTACCCAGCGCGGCAATCATCTGCAGGCTTGGGTCGGCACCGGGGAAGAACACTTTACCTAATGCATAGGCAACAAAACCGTAAACACCAAAATCGAACCATTCCATCGCATTACCGAGCGAGGCGGCGGTGATCGCTTTACGCAGTTTTGCGTCATCGATAATCGTGACATCGCGAAGCGTAATGGGTTTAACCTTTTTCCTTCTTAGCATAGCTTTCCTCGTAGACTTAGCCCTGTCCGTTCCACAGTTAACTCGCGTTCTGTGAACCTGGGATTCGCTCCATGCGAATCGCCTTATTCAAGCGTAGCAGGTTTACTTACATTGACGTTTCACGTCGATACAACCGAACCTGTTGACGCCTGTCTGGGCAGTTAGTGACCTTTTTACCCTACCAGCGTTTATATATGTGATCAACTTCACATATCTTTTTCCCGTTCGTCAAATCATGTCAGACTTTGTCAATTCCTGAGAATGCGTACTTTCTCAAGCGCGCAAAAAAATATGCTTCCGTCCGTTATTATTCGGTGCGCAGCAAAGGATTAAGCCACATTCCGTCACATCGAATTTACATAAATTTTAATAATAAAACGCCGCATGCTTTGTTTACATTCATTATGTGATCAAGATAACTAAAACACTGTTTTATTTTCATTGAATCGCAATTCCAAAGATCGCATCATAAATCCGCAAACATCATCTCTAGTGCTTTCGAACAAAAGAAACGGAAGACACTCATTTAATTTTATTGCATGGATAACGAATTAGCCCCTTCCTGAAGGTTGGTAATTCATTGAATTTATTTATCTATTTTTGAAGCCTTCCGCCAGATACGCGGGGCGAGATGCGAGGGTTAGACATGAAGATTAAAGCCACTATAGAACGTATCCCCGGCGGTATGATGTTGGTTCCGCTGGTACTTGGTGCGATCTTAAATACACTGGCACCGAATACCGGCGCTTATTTTGGTGGATTCACAAAAGGCATGATTAGCGGAACGGTACCGATTCTGGCGGTATGGTTCTTTTGTATCGGTGCATCCATTAATTTACGTGCCACGGGTACGGTATTACGCAAATCAGGAACACTGGTTATCACAAAAATTGCCGTCGCCTGGGTTGTTGCCATGATCTGTGCGATGTTCATTCCGGAGAACGGCATTCAGACCGGATTCTTTGCCGGATTATCCGTGCTCGCCATCGTGTCAGCGATGGATATGACCAACGGTGGTCTTTATGCCAGCCTGATGAATCAGTACGGCACCAAAGAAGAATCCGGCGCGTTCGTGCTGATGTCGCTGGAGTCCGGCCCGCTGATGACCATGTTGATCCTGGGCTCTGCCGGTCTTGCCTCCTTTGAACCTCACCACTTTGTCGGTGCGATCCTGCCATTCCTGATCGGTTTTGCGCTGGGTAATCTGGATCACGATCTGCGCGATTTCTTCAGTAAAGCTACGCCGGTACTGATCCCGTTCTTTGGTTTCGCACTGGGTAACACCATCAACCTGAACGTGATTCTGGATACCGGCCTGCTGGGTATTGTGCTGGGTGTTGCCGTCATCATCATCACCGGTATTCCGCTGATTATTGCCGACCGCGTGATTGGAGGCGGAAACGGAACCGCGGGTGTCGCCGCGTCTTCGGCCGCCGGGGCTGCCGTCGCAAACCCGGTGATTATTGCCCAAATTAACCCAGCCTTCGAACCGGTCGCCGCGTCAGCCACAGCGCTGGTTGCCGCCAGCGTAATTGTCACCGCGATTCTGGTCCCCATCATCACGGCGCTGTATGCGAAACGCTACGGAAATGTGCAAGAGACGCTGCCTGAACCGAAACCAATAGAAATGAATCATTAAAAACCACACCAAACCATCCCCTCTCCCCTGCGTGGAGAGGGTTAGGGTGAGGGGGAAGGGATCAGCCAAAAATCTCTTCCACCATCCCATCCACCAGCCGTTTTGCCGAACAGAGCCTCGGCATGCCCAGCGCGACAGTCTGCCAGCTCTGCGTCACCGACCAGCACACCGGATGCTTATCCGCCAGGCACCAGTCCCCCAACCAGCCCAGCATATCCTTATAATCCATCAGACCGGGGGATGCGGATGTTGTCAGCCATTGATGGTAAAAGTGTCGGGTGGTGGGAGAGGCATTAATACCCTGAGCAAGATAATTCGCCGCCATGCTGCGCAGGTTATCCTTGAGCATGGCCGCCACATCGTCATTTGCCAGGCGGCACGCATCACCAAACGCCCCCCAGCGTAATTCTTCCAGAACAACGTAACAGCGGCCAGCCAAAGACCAACTGTCGTATTGACCGGCACGCCAGCGGGTAAAAATCTGCTCACTATGCTCGCCCGCCTGAACCGTGAGCCCACGCTGCGTCAGCGCTTTCTCTTTATAAGCCGCGCGCTGGCTAAAGTGAGCGGTGAGTTCTTCATACTGCTGTATCAGACCCGGAGGCTGAACGGTGCGCGGGTTCGTCTGCTGCCGAAGCGCCAGCAATTTATCGGTCATACGGGTCAGCGCCAGATGGCCAGGATCGAGCATTCCAGCCAGCTTCTCCGCCAGCCCCAGACGCAATGCCGTATTTTCGGTCAACATTCCCGCCATCGCCCACGGACGTAGCCGGGTGTGCGTCATGATTTCCTGAGTCAAACGCTCACGAAACTGCAGCTGCTGCGGCCCCAGATGGGGATGACGCGCAGCGTCCACGCCCTGAACCAGATCGACCATAAATTTGGGATGAATACACTCCAGCGTCCGCCCGGGACCGTCCAGTACCTGTGTTGTCATGGTTGCTCTGCCGCGAATAGGGTTTGAATATCATCGCGTAACAGTCGGGTATCTTCCTGAATCCACGTTGCAGTCGTAAGACTTTGCTTCAGCATCTGGCTGAGCGCTCGGGTCGAATGCGCATTTTGCTGACGCACTGCGAGACTATCACGCAAGCTTTCCTGTAACCCGGTCAGGCATAATGAAAATTCTGCAAAGAAAGTCGCCATACCTGCCGTAACAGAGACATCGACCTGCGCGGCTAAAGCTTTACCGATTTGTTCACAAAACTGGTCGATATGGAGTTTAAATTTGTCATGAAGCTGCGCGATATCGATGACGTATCGTGTGCGCGTCGCGACAGCGTCCTCCCAGCCCCAGCCCGGATTGTTCAACCAGCGCGAGACGGTTTCACGCATGCTGCCCGCACCCGAAGTTCGTCCGGCAGGACGGTTATCCATCGCAATGGCATCATTGAACAGCGCACGCGTATTGAAGTTCAGCTGATTAGGCTGAAACGCAGGGAAACTGATCCGCGCCCGAAAGCCCGCATGGCTCAGCTGCGCTTTAATCCGCGTTTCTATGGGGCGCATGGCCTCATTCAGCGAGCGTGCCAGCGTGGATTCAAGCTGATCGAAGCGCAGCACCAGCTCTCGACAGATCTTATCCTGCGCATCCAGCATGATCAGTTCACATGAGGAGCTGATCTTGCTCAGTACAACCTGCGCCTGTCCTTCGTCGTCCAGCACCAGATGTCGTGCCTCTTCCACTGCGTCGTTTCGGACACTCAGCGGGTCGATACCAGCGACCCCCATAATATTGCTGTGACTGAAGACCTGCCCAATCGCCTGTTGCAGCGCGTGCTTTTGCCGCGCCATGAACTCATCCGTTGCGCTAAGCGCCTCTTCAACTTCGTGTTGCACTTCATCACTGACCACGCTCTGGCGCGTTTTTATCTGCGCCATGTCGTCCTCAAGCCGGGCAATATTCAGCTCCAGCTCGTCAAAAGCGACGGTCAGCCCCTGATAGCGAAAATCGAGATATTCCCGGGCATTCTGCGCATAGTTGAGCAGCTTGTGGGAAGCCGAACGCAGGGCAAACAGCGAGGCGTTGGCATACGCGGCATAAATCAACTTACGGATGGGTTGTTCAAACAACGAGTCTTCCCACAGCAGGTCCGCGGCATGACGGATATGGTCGATATCGTCCAGATCGGCTGTTCGCCAGCGACGTCCCAGCGCTGCCTCGGCAAAATCCTGCACCCAGCGCTGCGTCTGATGATCAGGGAGCCGTCCGTTAGCGGCCATCTCATAGCGGGCACGATTGGCCAGATAGGCCCACATCGAAGAAACCGGGTAAATCTGCCCAGGCGAAATATTCCCCTTCATTAATGTGCCGGAAATCAACGCCCGGACCTGTTCCTCGTCGTCGCTGTTACGGTCTTTCTGATCGAACTTATTGACCAGCGCATACAGGGGGACCGATTTCCCCGCCACCGAGATCGCCTGACGGACCTCTTCATCGGAAATCGATTTGAGCTGGGTATAGTCCATCACCGCGAGGACAGCCGAGGCGCGAGCCAACTGCTCGCTGAGCATTTTTTGCAGATGCGGCTGTCCGGCTTCATTTGGCCCCGGCGTGTCGAGTAACGTCAGTTGACCCAGATGGACATCCAGCCCTGCGAGATGCACAAACTCCACCTCAATGACCGGAATATGTTCAATGGCCGTATATTCAGAAAACGGAAAATCCACACCCAGCGCCTGAGAAAGGCGCACCAGGTCGTTAAGGCTTTTCAGACAATGGAATATCGGCTCCGCGCCCAGATGATGCTTTTCAAATGGCTCACCTTTTTCGATACGCTCCAGCAGGGTATTCATGTCTTTATCTATTTCAAGACGCTGAGCCAGCTTGCCGCGATCGTCATCGCAGAGCTTTTTCTGCAGTTGCAGGATCAACGCGTCAATAGGAGAGACATGCGAGAAATGAAGTACCGGCTCCTTCTGACCCGGCGTATGGCGGATCAGCGTCGGGAGCGCAGTCATTGGCCGGTTGCGGTTCGGCAATACCTCGGTACCCACAATCGCATTAATGGTGGTTGATTTACCCGCCTTCATGGTCCCGACAATGGCCAATACCATTTCGAGGCGGGTTATTTTGCGTAATTCATTATTTAGCATCGCCTGCTGAGCATCGACGCCTCGGGCGCTGAAATGTAAGGGCAGTACATTATTATTAACGCCTCTCACCGCGGCCGTCGCGCTATCCAGCATCGAACCTGGCATTGATTTCAAGGTCTCAAGATTCTGTAGCGCGAGCTGTAACAGACGCTCAGCTTCCTGGCTTAATTCAAAAATGGTCTGTGTGTGCATGATAAAAGCCTTTCCTTAACGCAAATTTATTACTTTTATTAAGCCACTTTGTTTTGATTATGCTGTTTCGGCTTATATGATCACGTATGGAAACATGTTCGCAAAATATAACTAATTGATGGCTATCAGAAATAAATAACCATCCTTGCAAGGCGCGTAAAACGGCCCCCTTGGCCGGAAAGCCAAAAGATAAAAAGCGTAGCTCATTTTCAGGAAACATCAGGATATATCATTGCTATTTACCCACCTAAAAAGAGAGGTAACTCCCCACCACCATGGGATGAATGGCGTTGGTGAACATGGATAAATAACAACTTGTTGCTTAACCTTATCCGAAATGGAAGAGCGTAGCAATTTGATGCAATAAAATATTCGATATATTTAGCATCATTTCTTTCCATCGTCTTAATGCATCAAAGCATCGCTTAACTGACTGACAGCAAGTGTCACTCGCCGCACAATTTTTGCATTTTTTTTATTATGCAATAGCACCGACAAAAGTGTGGATTTGCGTTATACTTGCCGCCTTTTTCGGCACTCTGCCGTCATTTAGCTGGCACTTTCCAGCGTGTTAACACTTTTTTGAGGATACCGACATGCAACTCCCACACTGCCCGAAATGCAATTCTGAATACACTTACGAAGATAATGGCATGTTCATCTGCCCGGAATGCGCACACGAATGGAATGACGCCGAGCCGTCGCAGGACAGCGATACCCTCATCGTAAAAGATGCGAACGGCAACCTTCTGGCCGACGGCGACAGCGTCACCGTAGTGAAAGATCTGAAGGTGAAAGGCAGCTCTTCCATGCTGAAGATCGGCACCAAAGTGAAGAACATCCGTCTGGTTGAAGGCGATCACAACATCGACTGCAAAATTGACGGCTTCGGTCCAATGAAACTGAAATCCGAGTTCGTGAAAAAGAACTGATTTACCCGCCCGGTGGCGCTTCGCTTACCGGGTTTTCGGGAACTACACTTAACGGGCTTTTCTTACGTGAGGTAAAGATTATGCCGTTAAGTCCCTACATCTCTTTCGCCGGCAACTGTGCAGAAGCCACTTCTTTCTACCAGCAAGCCGTCGGCGCAGAACTCCTTTATAAAATCACCTTCGGCGAAATGCCAAAAGACGAAAACAGCGAGGAAGGCTGTCCGTCCGGCATGCAGTTTCCCGATTCCGCCATCGCCCACTCTAACGTCCGCATCGCGGGCAGCGATATCATGATGAGCGACGGAATACCGCCCGGCAGCAGCGCGCAGTACGCGGGCTTCACGCTGGTGCTCGACACCCAGGACGTGGCAGAAGGTAAGCGCTGGTTCGACAATCTCGCCGCAGGCGGAAATGTCGAAATGGCCTGGCAGGAAACCTTCTGGGCGCACGGCTTCGGTAAGGTCACCGACAAATACGGCGTGCCGTGGATGATTAACGTCGTTAAATCGTAGGCCGGATAAGCGCAGCGCATCCGGCAACAGCGCCCGGTGGCGCTGCGCTGACCGGGCCTACGGTGATTGTCATAAAACTCCCCTCAACTCTTCAAATTCCCGCAACCCACACTTAACCCAAATGTCACATTGATGCGCCAGCATGAGGCCACATTTATCGTGAGGCCCAGCACATGCAAACCGTCATCCGCGTCGAGAAACTGAGCAAGACCTTCAATCACAACAAGGCGCTGCATGCCGTTGATCTGACCGTCCAGCAGGGCGACATGGTGGCGCTTCTCGGGCCGTCCGGTTCAGGTAAATCCACCCTTCTGCGCCATTTAAGCGGCCTCATCACCTGCGATAAAACGCCGGAAAGCCACGTCGAGCTGCTGGGCAATACCGTGCAGCGCGCGGGCCGTCTGGCGAGCGATATTCGCAAAAGCCGCGCCCAGACGGGCTACATCTTCCAGCAGTTCAACCTGGTTAACCGCCTGACGGTGCTGGAGAACGTGCTGATTGGCGCGCTCGGTAGCACCCCGTTCTGGCGTACCTGCCTGCGCTGGTTCTCCCCGTCCCAGAAGCAGGAAGCCTTACAGGCGCTGACCCGCGTCGGCATGGCGCATTTCGCCCACCAGCGCGTCTCCACCCTGTCCGGTGGACAACAGCAGCGCGTCGCTATCGCCCGCGCGCTGATGCAGAAAGCAAAAATCATTCTTGCCGATGAACCCATCGCCTCGCTGGACCCGGAATCGGCACGCATCGTAATGGAAACCCTGCGCGACATTAACCAGCACGACGGCATCACCGTGGTGGTGACGCTGCATCAGGTGGATTACGCCCTGCGCTACTGCGAGCGCATCGTCGCCCTGCGTCAGGGGCACGTGTTCTTTGATGGCGCAAGCCACCAGTTTGATAACGAACGTTTTGACCATCTCTACCGCAGCATTAATCGCGTCGAAGAGAACGCGCAGGCTGCATAACGTCCCCATAACGAGGAATGGAAATGAGCTATAAAACGGTTGCCGCGCTGGCCTTCACCAGCATGTTCAGCATCAGCACCCTGTTAAGCCCGGCGTATGCGGAAGAGCAGGAAAAAGCGCTGAACTTCGGCATTATTTCGACGGAATCACAGCAGAACCTGAAACCCCAGTGGGAACCGTTCCTGAAAGATATGGAAACCAAACTGGGGATCAAAGTGAACGCCTTCTTTGCCCCGGACTACGCGGGCATCATCCAGGGGATGCGCTTTAATAAAGTGGACATCGCCTGGTACGGCAACCTCTCCGCCATGGAAGCGGTGGACCGCGCGAACGGACAGGTGTTTGCCCAGACCGTTGCGGCAGATGGCTCTCCGGGCTACTGGAGCGTGCTGATCGTGAACAAAGACAGCCCGATCAACAACCTCAACGACCTGCTCGCCAAACGCAAAGAGCTGACCTTCGGCAACGGCGATCCGAACTCCACCTCCGGCTTCCTCGTCCCGGGCTACTACGTCTTCGCCAAAAACAACGCCTCCGCCAGCGACTTCAAGCGCACCGTCAATGCCAGCCACGAAACCAACGCTCTGGCCGTGGCCAACAAGCAGGTGGACGTTGCCACCAACAACACCGAAAACCTCGACAAGCTGAAGACCTCCGCGCCGGACAAGCTGAAAGAGCTGAAGGTTATCTGGAAATCGCCGCTGATCCCGGGCGACCCGATCGTGTGGCGTAAAAACCTCACCGAAAGCACCAAGGACAAGGTGTACGACTTCTTTATGAACTACGGCAAAACGCCGGAAGAGAAAGCGGTTCTTGAACATCTGGGCTGGGCACCGTTCCGCGCATCAAGCGATCTGCAGCTGGTTCCGATTCGCCAGCTGGCGCTGTTCAAGCAGATGCAGGGCGTGAAGGACAACAAAGGGCTTAAGGAAGATGAGAAGACCAGCAAAGTCTCTGAAATTCAGGCCCAGCTGGACGATCTCGACCGCCTGACCGCCGCGCTCGGTGCAATGACCAGCGTGAATAAAGCAGTGCAGTAGTGCCTTTCTCCCTCTCCCCGTGGGAGAGGGCCGGGGTGAGGGCATCAGCGCGCACATTTCCCCCTCACCCTAACCCTCTCCCTCAAGGGAGAGGGGACTAAAACCAAAGGAGTCAACATGCAAACCATCACCCTACCACCGCCGAAGCGCAGCTGGTTCTCGCTCATCAGCTGGGCCATCCTGCTGGCGGTGCTGGTTATCTCCTGGAAGGGCGCGGAAATGGATCCGCTGCTGCTCTTCAAAGATTCCGGCAACATGGCGACCTTCGCCGCCGACTTCTTCCCGCCGGACTTCAGCCAGTGGCAGGACTATCTCAGCGAAATGGCCATCACCCTGCAAATCGCCGTCTGGGGCACCGCCCTTGCCGTCGTTCTCTCCATTCCGTTTGGCCTGATGAGCGCCGAAAACATCGTGCCGTGGTGGGTATACCAGCCGATGCGTCGCCTGATGGACGCCTGTCGCGCCATCAACGAGATGGTCTTTGCGATGCTGTTCGTGGTCGCCGTCGGCCTGGGCCCGTTCGCCGGCGTAATGGCGCTGTTCATCCACACCACCGGCGTGCTTTCCAAGCTGCTCTCCGAAGCGGTCGAAGCCATCGAGCCCGGCCCGGTGGAAGGCATCCGCGCCACGGGTGCCAACAAAATCGAAGAGATTCTCTACGGCGTACTGCCGCAGGTGATGCCGCTGCTGATCTCCTACTCCCTGTACCGCTTTGAGTCCAACGTCCGCTCCGCAACCGTGGTCGGCATGGTGGGCGCAGGCGGGGTTGGCGTCACCCTGTGGGAAGCAATTCGCGGTTTCCAGTTCCAGCAAACCTGCGCACTGATGGTGCTCATCATCGTCACCGTCAGCCTGCTGGATTTCCTCTCTCAACGTTTGCGTAAGCACTTCATCTGAGAAGCGAGGCTTTGTTTTCTATGCACTTATCCAGACATCCGACCAGTTACCCGACCCGCTGGCAGGAGATTGCGGCAAAGCTCGAAGTGGAGCTACGCACGCACTACCGCTGCGGGGACTACCTTCCCGCCGAGCAGCAGCTTGCCGACCGCTATGAGGTGAACCGACACACCCTGCGCCGCGCCATTGACCAGCTGGTTGAGCGCGGCTGGGTCCAGCGCCGTCAGGGCGTGGGCGTGCTGGTGCTGATGCGCCCGTTCGACTACCCGCTAAACGCCCAGGCGCGCTTTAGCCAGAACCTGCTGGACCAGGGCAGCCACCCGACCAGCGAAAAGCTGCTCTCGGTATTGCGCCCGGCCTCCAGCCACGTGGCGGACGCGCTGGGCATTCAGGAGGGCGATAGCGTCATTCATCTGCGCACCCTGCGCCGCGTTAACGGCGTGGCGGTGTGCCAGATAGACCACTACTTCGCGGACCTCGCCCTCTGGCCTGTACTGCAAAACTTTGCCAGCGGTTCCCTGCACGACTTTCTTCAGGATGCGACAGGTATTGCCCTCAAGCGCACCCAGACGCGCATCAGCGCCCGTCGCGCGCAGGCGAAAGAGAGCAAGGTTCTCGAAATCCCCAATATGGCTCCGCTGCTCTGCGTGCGCACCCTCAATCACCGTGACGGCGAGATCAACGCGACGGAATACTCCGTCAGCCTGACCCGCGCCGACATGATCGAATTCACCATGGAGCATTGAATGCACTTCGACACCGCTACCCGACAGCGCTGGATGCGCGTGCTGGCCCACAGCCAGCCTGCCGCGCTCTCTGCCCGCATGAGCGCCCTGAGTCTGGCACCCGATTACGACACCCTCCGCGCCCCGGAGATCGGCCTCGTTCAGATCCAGGCGCGCATGGGCGGCACCGGCGAGCGCTTCTTCGCCGGTGACGCCACCCTCACCCGCGCCGCGATCCGTCTGAACAGTGGCACGCTGGGCTACAGCTACGTGCTGGGGCGCGACAAAGCGCACGCCGAGCGCTGCGCGGTGATCGACGCGCTTTTACAGGAACAACCCTATTTTCAGACGTTGATGGAAACCCTTATTGCCCCGCTGGAAGCCGACCGCGCCGCGCGCATTGCCGCGCGTCAGGCCGAAGTGAACGCCAGCCGGGTCGACTTCTTTACGCTCGTTCGCGGAGACAACGCATGACGCTTCAACCTGCCTTTACCCTGGCCGTCCAGGATGCCCAACACAGTTTTCGTCGCCTGCTGAAAGCGATGAGCGAGCCGGGCGTGATCGTCTCGCTGCACCAGCTCTCCCAGGGCTGGCTGCCGCTGAACCTGGCGACCACCAGCGTGCTGCTGACGCTTGCCGACAACGACACCCCGGTATGGCTCTCGGGCGCGCTGTCGAACGATATCGCCAGCCAGAACCTGCGTTTTCACACCGGCGCTCCGCTGGTCGATCAGCCCCAGCAGGCGGTTTTTGCCGTGGCCGACGAGCAAATCAGCCATGAACAGCTCAACGCCCTGAGCGAAGGCAGCGCCGTCGCCCCGGAGACCAGCGCCACGCTGATCCTGCAGGTCTCCAGCCTGAGCGGCGGCCGCATGCTGCGCCTCACGGGGGCAGGCATCGCCGACGAGCGCATGGTCGCGCCGCAGCTGCCGGAGTGCATCATTCACGAGCTGACCGAACGCCCGCACCCGTTCCCGCTGGGCATTGACCTGATCCTGACCTGCGGCGAGCGCCTGCTGGCAATCCCGCGGACCACCCACGTGGAGGTGTGCTGATGTACGTTGCCGTCAAAGGGGGCGAGAAGGCCATCGCCGCCGCCCATGCGCTACAGGCGCACAGACGACGGGGCGATGAACAGCTTCCCGAGCTGAGCGTCGCCCAGATCGAGCAGCAGCTCAATCTCGCCGTCGACCGCGTGATGACCGAGGGCGGCATCGCCGACCGCGAGCTGGCGGCGCTGGCCCTGAAGCAGGCCAGCGGCGATAACGTGGAAGCCATCTTCCTGCTTCGCGCCTACCGCACCACGCTTGCCAAACTGGCGGTCAGCGAGCCGGTGAACACGGCGGAGATGCGCCTGGAGCGCCGCATTTCTGCCGTCTATAAAGACATCCCCGGCGGCCAGCTGCTTGGCCCAACCTATGACTACACCCATCGCCTGCTGGATTTTACCCTGCTGGCGAACGGCGAAGCGCCGCAGCTCAGCACTTCTGACACCGAACAGGAACCGTCTCCGCACGTCTTCAGCCTGCTGGCAAAACAGGGTCTGGCGAAGGCGGAGGAAGATTCAGGCGCGCAGCCGGATGACATCACCCGCACGCCGCCGGTTTACCCGTGCTCGCGCTCGTCCCGCCTGCAGCAGCTGATGCGCGGCGACGAAGGCTATCTGCTGGCGCTGGCCTACTCCACCCAGCGCGGCTACGGGCGCAACCACCCGTTTGCAGCCGAAATTCGCAGCGGCTACATCGACGTCGAAATCGTGCCGGAAGAGCTGGGTTTTGCGGTGAACGTCGGCGAACTGCTGATGACAGAATGCGAAATGGTGAACGGATTTGTCGCGCCCGAAAATGAAGACCCGCACTTTACCCGCGGCTACGGGCTGGTCTTCGGCCTCGGCGAGCGCAAAGCCATGGCAATGGCGCTGGTTGACCGCGCCCTGCAGGCGCCGGACTACGGCGAGCATGTCGCAGGCCCGGCTCAGGACGAAGAGTTTGTGCTGGCCCACGCGGATAACGTTGAGGCCGCCGGTTTTGTCTCGCACCTCAAGCTGCCGCACTACGTCGATTTCCAGGCCGAACTGGAACTGCTGAAACGCCTGCAACGGGAGCGCGCCAATGGCTAACTTAAGCGGCTACAACTTTGCCTATCTGGACGAGCAAACCAAACGCATGATCCGCCGCGCCATCTTAAAAGCGGTGGCTATTCCGGGCTATCAGGTGCCGTTCGGCGGCCGCGAAATGCCGATGCCCTACGGCTGGGGCACGGGCGGTATTCAGATCACCGCCAGCGTGATCGGCGAGGCGGACGTGCTGAAGGTCATCGACCAGGGTGCCGACGACACCACCAACGCCGTGTCGATCCGCAGCTTCTTCCAGCGCGTTACCGGCGTCAATACCACCGAAAAAACCGAAGATGCGACGCTGATCCAGACCCGTCACCGCATCCCCGAAACCCCGCTGGCTGAAGATCAGATTTTGATTTTCCAGGTGCCGATCCCGGAGCCGCTGCGCTTTATCGAGCCGCGCGAAACCGAGACCCGCACCATGCACGCGCTGGAAGAGTACGGGGTGATGCAGGTGAAGCTGTATGAGGATATCGCCCGCTTCGGCCATATTGCCACCACCTACGCCTACCCGGTGAAGGTGAACGGGCGCTACGTGATGGACCCGTCGCCGATCCCGAAATTCGACAACCCGAAGATGGACATGATGCCCGCCCTGCAACTGTTCGGCGCCGGGCGCGAGAAACGCATCTACGCCGTCCCGCCTTACACCCGCGTGGAAAGTCTCGATTTCGACGATCACCCGTTTACGGTGCAGGAGTGGGACGAACCGTGCGCCATCTGCGGATCCAAACACAGCTATCTGGACGAAGTGGTGCTGGACGACACGGGCAAACGGATGTTTGTCTGCTCCGACACCGATTACTGCCGCCAACAGAGCGAGGCGAATGGCCAATGAAACCGCTGCTTTCGGTTAATCACCTGACCCATCTTTATGCGCCGGGCAAAGGCTTCAGCGACGTCTCGTTCGAGCTGTGGCCGGGCGAAGTGCTGGGGATCGTCGGCGAGTCCGGCTCCGGCAAAACCACCCTGCTGAAGTCCATCTCCGCGCGCCTGACGCCGCAACACGGCGAGATCCTGTATCAGGGACGCTCCCTCTACGGCATAAGCGAGGCCGAGCGCCGCCGCCTGCTGCGCACCGAATGGGGCGTGGTGCATCAGCACCCGATGGACGGCCTGCGCCGTCAGGTATCGGCGGGAGGCAACATCGGCGAACGCCTGATGGCCACCGGCGCGCGCCACTACGGCAACATCCGCGCCACCGCACAGCACTGGCTGGAGGAGGTGGAAATCCCCGCCTCGCGCATCGACGACCTGCCGACGACCTTCTCCGGTGGGATGCAGCAGCGCCTGCAGATTGCCCGCAACCTGGTCACCCACCCGAAGCTGGTGTTTATGGATGAACCCACCGGCGGGCTGGACGTCTCCGTGCAGGCGCGCCTGCTCGACCTGCTGCGCGGCCTGGTGGTGGAGCTGAACCTTGCAGTGGTAATTGTCACCCATGATTTAGGCGTTGCGCGCCTGCTGGCGGACCGTCTGCTGGTGATGAAGCAGGGCCAGGTGGTGGAAAGTGGGTTAACCGACCGCGTGCTCGACGATCCACACCATCCGTACACCCAGCTGCTGGTGTCGTCCGTGTTGCAGAATTGAGGGCGCCACCCCGGCAAAACGAACGCAGTCCCTTGTAGGCCGGGTAAGGCGAAGCCGCCACCCGGCAAGAAAACGCCACGAGGCCAACATGATCCACGTACAAAACGTAAGTAAGACCTTTGTGCTCCACCAGCAAAACGGCGTACGCCTGCCGGTACTGCAAAATGCCTCGCTAGAGGTCAGCAGCGGCGAATGCGTGGTGCTGCACGGCCATTCCGGCAGCGGAAAATCCACCCTGCTGCGCTCTCTGTACGCTAACTACCTCCCGGACGAAGGCCATATCCGCATTCGCCACAACGATGAGTGGGTCGATCTGGTGCAGGCCCCGGCGCGTCAAGTGCTGGACGTGCGCCGCACGACGATCGGCTGGGTCAGCCAGTTTCTGCGGGTGATCCCGCGGATCTCCGCCCTGGACGTGGTGATGCAGCCGCTGCTGGATCTCGGCGTGCCGCGTGAAACCTGCGCCGCCAAAGCCGCCAGCCTGCTGACGCGTCTCAACGTGCCTGAGCGCCTGTGGCACCTTGCCCCGTCGACCTTTTCCGGCGGCGAGCAGCAGCGCGTCAATATCGCCCGCGGCTTTATTGTCGACTACCCGATTCTGCTGCTGGATGAACCCACCGCCTCGCTCGACGCTAAAAACAGCGCGGCCGTGGTGGATCTGATCGAACAGGCCAAAGCGCGCGGCGCGGCGATCGTCGGGATCTTCCACGACGAAACCGTTCGCAGCCGTGTCGCAGACAGACTGCACCCGATGGGGACAAACGCATGATTATCAATAACGTCAGGCTGGTGCTGGAAAATGAAGTCGTTGATGGCTCGGTTGAAGTCCATGAAGGCGTTATTCGCGCCTTTGCCGAAACCCAGAGCCGTACCCCTGAAGCGATGGACGGTGAAGGCGGGTGGCTGCTGCCGGGACTGATTGAGCTGCATACCGATAATCTGGACAAATTCTTCACCCCGCGCCCGAAGGTGGACTGGCCCGCCCATTCGGCGATGAGCAGCCACGACGCGCTGATGGTCGCCAGCGGCATCACTACGGTGCTGGACGCGGTAGCGATCGGCGACGTGCGCGACGGCGGCGATCGCCTGGAGAATCTGGAGAAGATGATCAACGCCGTGGAGGAGACGCAGAAACGCGGCCTCAACCGCGCCGAGCATCGTCTGCACCTGCGCTGTGAGCTGCCGCACCACACCACCCTGCCGCTGTTTGAAAAGCTGGTGGGCCGCGAGCCGGTCTTGCTGGTCTCCCTGATGGACCACTCGCCGGGGCAGCGCCAGTTCGCCAACATTGAAAAGTATCGCGAATACTATCAGGGCAAATACTCCCTCAACGACGCAGAGATGGCGCGCTACGAGGAGGAGCAGCTGGCGCTTGCGGCCAAGTGGTCGCAGCCTAACCGCCTCAGGATTGCCGCGATGTGTCGTGACCGCAACATCGCGCTGGCCAGCCATGACGACGCCACGCACGATCACGTGCGCGAATCCCACCAGCTTGGCAGCGTGATCGCCGAATTTCCCACCACGTTCGAGGCGGCTGAAGCCTCCCGCAAACACAGCATGAACGTGCTGATGGGCGCGCCGAACATTGTGCGCGGCGGCTCGCACTCCGGTAACGTGGCGGCAAGCAGGCTCGCCTCGCTCGGCCTGCTGGATATCCTCTCGTCCGACTACTACCCCGCCAGCCTGCTGGATGCGGCGTTCCGGGTGGCGGATGACGAGGGCAACAGCTTTACGCTGCCGCAGGCGATTCGCCTGGTGACCAAAAACCCAGCCAGCGCGCTCAACCTGCACGATCGCGGTGAGATTGCCGAGGGTAAACGCGCGGATCTGGTACTCGCCCACCGCAAGGGCGAGCACGTTCATATCGACCACGTCTGGCGTCAGGGAAAAAGGGTGTTCTGATGGGAAAACTCATCTGGCTGATGGGGCCGTCAGGCTCCGGGAAAGACAGCCTGCTGTCGGCGCTGCGGCAGCAGGAACACGCGCGGCTTTTGGTCGCGCACAGGTACATAACCCGCGCGGCCAACGCCGGAAGTGAAAACCATATCGCCCTGAGCGAGCAGGAGTTTTTTACCCGCGCCGGGCAAAACCTGCTGGCGCTGAGCTGGCACGCCAACGGCTTTTATTACGGTGTCGGCATTGAGATCGACCTCTGGCTGCACGCGGGTTTTGACGTGCTGGTTAACGGCTCGCGCGCGCATCTGCCGCAGGCAAAAGCCCGGTATGAGGCGGCGCTGCTGCCGATCTGTTTGCAGGTGTCACCGGATATTCTGCGCAGCCGACTGCAAAGCCGGGGGCGGGAGAACGCGAAAGAGATCGATCAGCGCCTGGCGCGCGCGGCGCGCTACACCCCGTCGGGCTGTCATATCCTCAATAACGACGGAAGTTTGCTACAGTCAGTCGAGACCTTTTTAACGCTGATCCGCCAGAAGGAGAAACAGCATGCCTGAGTGCCAGCTTCGCCCCGCCACCGCCGACGATGCGCAGATTGTCTATGCCCTGATCTGCGAACTGAAGCAGGCCGAGTTCGACCATCAGGCGTTCCACGCGGGCTACCTTGCCAACCTGCAGGATCACAACATGCGCTACCAGCTTGCCGAATTGGACGGGCAGGTCATCGGCATGATCGGTCTGCACATGCAGTTTCACCTGCACCATGCGCGTTGGATCGGTGAGCTCCAGGAGCTGGTGGTGATGCCACAGGCGCGTGGGCACAAAGTGGGCAGCCAGCTTCTGGCATGGGCGGAAGCGTTCGCACGCGAGGCTGGTGCCGAGCTAACGGAGCTTTCCACCAGCGTGAAGCGCACTGACGCGCACCGTTTTTACGTTCGTGAAGGATATACGCAGAGCCATTTCCGATTCACCAAACCGCTGTAGAGGTGCGTTATGAGCCTGACCATCACCCTGACAGGAACCGGAGGAGCACAGCTGGTGCCAGTCTTTGGCTGCGACTGCGCGGCGTGCCGCCGGGCGCGCCTGCAGGACAACTATCGCCGTCGCCCCTGCAGCGCGGTGGTCAAATTCAACGATGCGGTGACGCTGCTGGATGCGGGCATTCCGCACCTGATGGACGACTGGCCGGCGGGCAGCTTCCAGCAGTTTTTGCTCACGCACTATCATATGGATCACGTTCAGGGTTTGTTCCCACTTCGCTGGGGCGTGGGAGCGACAATTCCGGTTTACGGCCCGCCGGACGAAGCGGGCTGCGACGACCTGTTTAAGCACCCGGGAATACTGGACTTCGGCCACACGGTCGAGCCGTTTGTGATGTTCGAACTCCAGGGCTTGCGGATCACGCCGCTGCCGCTGAACCACTCAAAGCTGACGTTTGGCTATCTGCTTGAATCTGCCCACAGCCGGGTGGCATGGCTTTCGGATACTGCCGGGCTGCCGGAGAAAACCGTGAAGTTTCTGCTCAACAACCAGCCGCAGGCGATGGTTATCGACTGCAGCCATGAACCGCGCGAGGAAACGCCGCGCAACCATTGCGACCTAACTACCGTGATTGCGCTGAACGAAGTCATTGGCTGCCCGCAGGTGATCCTGACCCACATCAGCCATCAGTTTGACGTGTGGATGATGGATAACCCGCTACCACAGGGGATTGAAGCGGGCTATGACGGGATGGTGCTGGTACTCGACTGAGTTTTGCCGGGTGGCGGCTGCGCCTTACCCGGCCTACGGCCCAGGGTTTTGTAGGCCTGCGTAAGCGAAGCGCCACCAGGCTTTAGCCTCGATCGTAATCGTCTTCTAGCCTGCGCTCATCCTCTTCTAACCGACGGCGATCGTCATCCAACTGGCGCTGGCGCTCATCTAAGCGCTGGCGTCTGTCCTCAAGCTGCCGACGACGATCCTCGTACTGGCGGCTGTCGGTCTGGCGGCTGCGATCGTAACGATCGTCGTCGTCATCGCTGCTGCGGCTGCTGCTGGGGTTATAAGCATCGTTGATCGCCTGTTGAATGTTGCCAATGGCATCATCAATCACATCGGCGTGAGCCAGCTGGCTGGTTAAAGACAGCAGGCCAAATAACAGCGCGGTAGAGTAACGTTTCATAGAGCCAGTCTCACAGGTTGACTGGCTTTACGGTAATGAACGGCAGAGAACTGGGGTAGCGGAGGAATCTCAAATTACCATGACCTTCCGCAGCGCCTGTGCCAGCTGCACCCGCGTAAACGGCTTGCGCAGTAACTGAACGTCCGGCAATTGAGGATTATGCGCGGGTCGCAAATCCTGGCCGCTGATCAGCAGCACAGGAAGCTGCGGATAATGGCTGCGCACCTGGTTTATCACTTCAGCGCCGCTCAGGCTTCCCGGCAGCATCAGGTCGCTGATAAACATGCCAATATCCGGCGACGCCGCCAGCATGCTCAGGGCCTGTTCGCCGTTGTCCGCTTCCAGCGTCAGGTAGCCAAGCTGATGCAGCTGTTCGCACAGGGTCTGACGAACGTCCGTCTCATCTTCCAGCACCATGACCAGCCGCTCGTTATCCACGGACGTTGTGGCAGCCAGCGCTTCATCCTCCGAAACGGCGGGCAGCGTCGAGCGCGGGAGATGAAGCCGGACGGTCGTTCCCTGCCCCGGCGCGCTTTCAATCTCCACGCGACCGCCGGACTGGCGCACAAAGCCGTAGACCATCGACAGGCCTAACCCGCTCCCGCTTCCGGTCTGCTTGGTGGTGAAGAACGGTTCAAAGACCCGAGATTTTACCTCCTGCGACATGCCGCTGCCGCGGTCAATCACCTCCAGCGCCACCATATCCTGCCTGCGCCCGTCGCTGCGGGTGACGCGCTGATTCCAGGTGCGGATTTTTATCACCCCGCTTTGTCCTTCCATCGCATCGCGCGCGTTCATCACCAGGTTGATAATGGCGTTTTCCAGCTGGCTGACGTCTATCCACGCGGGCCAGGCCGGCGATTGCGCTTCAATCTCCAGGGTCAGGGTGGCAGGCAGGGAGTGGCGCATCAGTTCCCGGAGGTTCTCCAGCAGCGGCAGCATCTCTACCGCATGCGGCGTCAGGGATTGCTTGCGGGAAAACGCCAGCAGGCGCTGCGTCAGTAAGGCACCACGCTCGGCCGCCTTCAGCGCCCGGCTAATGCGCGGCGCGTCTTTTGATTCGGGGTCGGTAAGCTCAAGGCTGCCCATTATCACCGCCAGCAGGTTGTTAAAATCATGCGCCAGCCCGCCGGTCAGCTGTCCGACCGCCTTCATTTTCTGGCTGTGCAGCAGCGCCTCTTCCAGCCCCTGACGCTCGACGCGGTCAATTTCCATCTGCGTGGTTTTCTCTTTCAGCAGGCGCGTGGTGTGCTCAAGCGAGGCGGTATTGCGGGCAAAAACGTTAAACGCGCGCGCCAGTTCGCCCAGCTCATCGCGCCGCTGCAGCGCGGGCACCGAAACATCCTGCTCGCCGTGCGCAAGGCGCGACATCGCTCTGGAGATAGCCGTCAGGTTAGAGCCCAGATTGCGGTAGATATACCAGCAGGCGCACCCGGTGATGATCAGCGCAAGTACGGCGAAAATGCTGATAAACACGCTGATCGAGCGCAACTCCTGATGGCTCTGAGCGGTACGAAGCGTGGAGGCGTTCGCCACCTGCTCGACGTACTGATTGATGTCGCCGTTGAGGATCGCCACCAGCGCCTTGATGTGGAACATATACCAGCTTATCGCCAGATCGCTCTGTTCCAGCTGCTTCGACAGCGGGGCGAGCTTAGCTAACTCGGCATTAAAATCAGGCAGAACCCCCTTCACAACAGGCTGTACGGCATTTTGAGGCAGCGTTGCGGCCACGGCGTCCAGTTGATGAATGGTCGCGCGCGGCGAAGGGGTGTCGATGGCAGCAGCGATCAGCCGGTCCATCTCCATCAGCTGCTGCGCATCCGGTACGTTGCTGCCATAGCGGCGGTTGATGTCCTGCAGATGCCGCAGGTAGCTCTGGTTTTGATACAGCGAACTCAGCAGCGCGTTACGCTCCAGATGGCGTCGCTGTCCACGCTCCAACATCTCCGTCACGCTTTGCTGTAATTCATTGCTTCGTTGAATAATGCGCGCCACCAGCGCTGGCTCCTGCTGCGCCAGCGGCGCTTCCGCAAGCTGTTCCAGCGAGCGGCGCAGCGCCATTTGCGTCTGCTTCAGGCGCTCGGCTTCGCCTTTATACTCCAGCGCCCCCACCACCTGCGAAAGCCGCACCGCCGCCGTCGCCACGTTGGCGGTATCGCGGGCCAGGTTCATGCTGCCGGTCATGTCATCCAGCGTTTGCTGCTGAACCTGCTCCTGGATTTGACTGGCGTGACGAAAGCCGAGCACCGCCACGCCGCTCACCATCAGCGTAACGGCGACCACCAGCAGATTGAAAATCAGCAGGCGGCCTCGGGCGCTGGCGAAAAACGGGGGGCGTGATGGCATGGATTTGGGCTCCTCTGCGATTTGGTGCCCTCACCCTGGCCCTCTCCCACGGGGAGAGAGAAAAGAGAAATGTGACGGCGATTAGCTATTCATAACTATGACAAATATGAACGGCTTCTGACATTTTGCATTTACGCACCTGTGATGAAGTGCAGATATCGATATTCGCAGGAGATCCGCCATGAGCAGAACCCCGGTTTTAGAGATGCGCCACATTGCCAAAACCTTTGGCAATTTCCACGCGCTCAAGGGTGTGGATTTGACGGTCTTCCCCGGTGAGATCCACGCCCTGATGGGGGAAAACGGCGCGGGAAAAAGCACGCTGATGAAGATCCTCGCGGGAGCCTATACCGCCACCAGCGGCGAGATCCTGATCGACGGCCAGCCGTTTCACATTAAAGGGCCGAAAGATGCGCTGGCCGCAGGCATTACCCTGATTTATCAGGAGATGCAGCTCGCACCCAATCTGACCGTGGCCGAAAATATCTTCCTCGGCAGCGAGCTGTCGCGCGGCGGGCTGGTCCAGCGCAAGGAGATGGCCGCCCAGGCGCAGGCAGTGATTGACCGTCTCGGCGCACAGTTCAATGCCACCGACCTGGTGATGAAGCTGACCATCGCCGAGCAGCAGCAGGTGGAAATCGCCCGCGCGCTGCACCGCAACAGCCGCATCCTGGTGATGGATGAACCCACCGCCGCCCTCTCCTCGCGGGAAACGCACCGCCTGTTTGAACTGATTTTGCGCCTGCGCGATGAAGGGATGGCGATTATCTATATCAGCCACCGCATGGCGGAAGTGTATGAACTCTCCGACCGCGTCAGCGTGCTGCGCGACGGACAGTACGTCGGCAGCCTGACGCGCGACAAGCTGAATGCCTCTGAGCTGGTACGCATGATGGTGGGCCGCCCGCTCAGCGACCTGTTCAACAAAGAGCGTGATATTCCCCTCGGCAGCCCTCGTCTGAACGTCCACCACCTCACCGACGGTAAAAAAGTACAGCCGTGCAGCCTGCAGGTGCGTTCCGGCGAAATCGTCGGGCTGGCGGGGCTGGTCGGAGCCGGACGCTCCGAGCTGGCGCAGCTCATCTTCGGCGTGCGTAAGGCCACCGGCGGCATGATTGAGGTGGACGGCGAGCCGGTGGTGATCCACTCCCCGCGCGCGGCCATCGATAACGGCATCGGTTTCCTCACTGAAAACCGCAAGGAGCAGGGGCTGTTTCTGGAGCTGGCGGCGCAGGAGAATATCACCATGGCGACGCTTGAGCGCGACGCAACCTTCGGCATGTTAAACCGCAAAAAAGCCCAGTCGATTTCCGATGACGCTATCGCCCTGCTCAACATCCGCGTGCCGCATTCGCAGGTGCGCGCGGGCGGGCTGTCCGGCGGCAATCAGCAAAAGCTGCTGATCTCCCGCTGGGTGGCCATCGGTCCGCGCATTCTGATTCTGGACGAACCCACGCGCGGCGTGGACGTCGGCGCGAAAAGCGAGATCTACCGCATCATGAACCAGATGGCGCACAAAGGGGTGGCGATTTTAATGATCTCCAGCGAGCTGCCGGAAGTGGTGGGCATGAGCGACCGGGTGTACGTGATGCGGGAAGGCAGCATCGCGGGTGAACTGCACGGGCGCGACATCTCTCAGGAAAACATTATGACGCTGGCAACCGGCGTGAACGACACTCATCATCAGGCGGTGCAATCATGACAACTCCAACCCATCCGCAGCAGGTGGCGAAATCCGCCTCCGCCAAAAAAATGCTGATGAGCGATCTGATGCAAACGGTCGGCATCCTGCCGATTTTAATCCTGATCGTCGCAGTGTTTGGCTTTATCGCCCCTAACTTCTTCACCGAGAGCAACCTGCTGAATATTACCCGTCAGGCGTCGATCAACATCGTGCTGGCGGCGGGAATGACCTTCATCATTTTAACCGGCGGGATTGACCTCTCTGTGGGCTCGATTCTGGGTACTACGGCGGTTGCAGCTATGGTGGTCTCGCTGATCCCTGAATTTGCGATGCTCTCCATTCCGGCGGCGCTGATGCTCGGCATGGTGCTGGGCCTGTTTAACGGCGCGCTGGTGGCCTTTGCCGGGCTGCCGCCGTTTATCGTGACGCTCGGCACCTATACGGCGCTGCGCGGCGCGGCCTATCTGCTGGCGGACGGCACCACGGTCATTAACTCCAACATCAGCTTCGAGTGGATCGGCAATAACTACCTCGGACCCATTCCGTGGCTGGTGGTGATCGCCCTGGCGGTGATTGCTATCTGCTGGTTTATCCTGCGCCGCACCACGCTCGGCGTCCACATCTACGCGGTGGGCGGCAACATGCAGGCGGCGCGACTGACCGGCATTAAGGTCTGGCTGGTGCTGCTGTTTGTCTACGGCATGAGCGGCCTGCTCTCGGGCTTAGGTGGGGTGATGAGCGCCTCACGCCTCTACAGCGCCAACGGCAACCTCGGCACGGGGTACGAGCTGGACGCGATTGCGGCGGTGATCCTCGGCGGTACCAGCTTCGTCGGCGGGATCGGCACGATCACCGGCACGCTGGTAGGGGCGCTGATCATCGCCACCCTCAACAACGGCATGACGCTGATGGGCGTCTCCTACTTCTGGCAGCTGGTGATCAAAGGGGCGGTGATCATCATAGCGGTGCTGATCGACAAATACCGTACCCGACACCATCAAAGTGCATAACAACAAAATCCTACAGCTTCGAGGAAAACCCTATGCGTTTGAAACCGTTAGTGACCGCGCTCTGTGCTGGCGCACTGCTCGCCGCAACACCGTTTGCGCAGGCAAAAGATCTGAAGTCCATCGGCGTGACGGTGGGCGACCTGGCCAACCCGTTCTTCGTGCAGATCACCAAAGGTGCCGAGCTGGAAGCGCGCAAGCTGGCTGGCGATAACGTCAAGGTGACGCTGGTTTCCAGCGGGTACGATCTGGGCCAGCAGGTGGCGCAGATCGACAACTTCATCGCCGCGAAGGTGGATATGATCATCCTCAACGCCGCGGATTCCAAAGGGATCGGCCCGGCGGTGAAGCGCGCTAAAGAGGCGGGGATCGTGGTCGTTGCGGTGGACGTGGCGGCTGAAGGCGCTGATGCCACCATCACCTCCGATAACACCCAGGCGGGCGAAATGGCCTGTAAGTACATTACCGACCGCCTGAAGGGCAAAGGCAATGTGGTGATCATCAACGGACCACCGGTCTCTGCGGTGCAAAACCGCGTGGAAGGTTGCCAGATGGAATTCAAAAAACATCCGGATATCAAGGTGCTCTCGGATAACCAAAACGCCAAGGGCAGTCGTGAAGGCGGTCTGGAAGTCATGACCTCCCTGCTGGCGGCCAATCCGAAGATCGACGGCGTGTTTGCGATTAACGATCCGACCGCGATCGGCGCCGATCTGGCCGCGAAGCAGGCTCAGCGCAACGAGTTCTTCATCGTCGGCGTGGATGGTTCCCCGGACGGTGAGGAAGCGCTGAAGCGCGAAAACTCGCTGTTTGTCGCGACCCCGGCGCAGGATCCGCAGGTGATGGCGGCAAAAGCGGTGGAGATCGGCTATGACATTCTACAGGGCAAACCTGCGCCGAAAGCGCCCGTGCTGATCCCGGTGACGATGATCGATAAAAAGAACGTCGGCACGTATAAGGGTTGGACGGTTAAGTAACCCCCTCACCCTGCCCTCTCCCCAAAGGGGAAAGGGTGTTCAAGTTCCCTCTCCCCTTTGGGGAGAGGGTTAGGGTGAGGGGTAAGGTTTTGCAAAAAACGCAGGAGTCCCCATGAAACGCTCCGACATCAATGAAATTCTCGGCCACACGCGACAGTTTTTTTCCATGCACGACGTGCATCTCCCGCCGTTTGCCAGCTTTCCGCCCACAAAATGGCAGCAGCTTGACCAGGCCGCATGGCAGGAGGTGTTCGACCTCAAGCTCGGCTGGGACGTGACGGCGTTCGGCGGCAACAGCTTTGCCGCACAGGGCCTGACGCTGTTTACCCTGCGCAACGGCTCGCCCAACGGCGTGCCGTATGAAAAGTGCTATGCCGAAAAAATTATGCACGTGCGCGACGGCCAGGTGACGCCGATGCATTTTCACTGGCGCAAGCGAGAAGACATCATCAACCGGGGCGGCGGGAATCTGATTATTGAGTTATGGAATGCGGGAGCGCATGAAGAGACGGAAAACACCGACGTGACGGTCACCGTCGACGGCTGCCGTCAGACCCACGCGCCCGGCAGCCAGCTGCGCCTCACACCAGGGGAAAGCATCTGTCTCACGCCCGGCCTGTACCACAGCTTCTGGGGCGAACGCGGCTTCGGCGACGTGCTGGTCGGGGAGGTGTCATCGGTAAACGACGACGAGCACGATAATCACTTTTTGCAGCCCGTTGCCCGCTATAACAACATCGAAGAAGACGAACCGGCGGTGCTGGTGCTGTGCAACGAGTACAACCTGTTTCGGATATAAGGAGTAAATGATGCCATTGATCTCGCTTGCCGACGGTCTTGAGCACGCCCGGAAACATCGCTACGCGCTGGGCGCGTTTAACGTGCTCGACTCCCACTTCCTGCGTGCGCTGTTCGCCGCCGCGAAGCAGGAACGCTCGCCGTTTATCATCAACATCGCCGAGGTGCATTTTAAGTACGTGTCCCTGGATTCGCTTGTCGAAGCGGTGAAGTTCGAAGCCGCCCGCCACGATATTCCCGTGGTGCTTAACCTCGACCACGGCCTGCATTTCGAGGCGGTGGTGCGCGCCCTGCGCTTAGGGTTCAGCTCGGTGATGTTCGACGGCTCGACGCTAAGCTACGAGGAAAACATCCGCCAGACGCGAGAGGTGGTGAAGATGTGCCACGCGGTAGGCGTGTCGGTGGAGGCGGAGCTGGGCGCGGTCGGCGGGGATGAAGGCGGCGCGCTGTACGGGCATGCCGATGAAGCCTTCTTTACCGACCCGCAGCTGGCGCGCGAATTTGTCGATTCAACCGGCATTGACGCGCTGGCGGTTGCCATCGGCAACGCGCACGGAAAATACAAGGGTGAGCCGAAACTCGATTTCCCCCGCCTGGACGCCATTCGCCAGCAGACGGGGCTGCCGCTGGTTTTACACGGCGGCTCCGGGATTAGCGATGCCGACTTCCGCCGTGCTATCGAGTTGGGCATTCATAAAATCAACTTCTATACCGGCATGTCGCAGGCCGCACTCGCGGCCGTTGAGCAGCGCATGGCAAACCGCCAGCCGCTGTACGATGAATTTGCCGAGCTGCTGTTGGGGATAGAAGAGGCAATTACGGATACGGTCGCCGAACAGATGCGCATCTTCGGCAGCGCGGGGCAGGCATAATGGAACGCAACGGCATCATCGCCGCAGGTAACATGCTGGTGGATCACGTCCACCAGATCGTGCAGTGGCCGGAGCGCGGCTGGCTGGCGGAAATCACACACAGCGAACGCTCAACCGGCGGCGCGCCGCTCAACGTGCTGCTGACGCTGGCCAAAATGCACGTTGGACTGCCGCTGCAGGCGGTGGGGCTGATTGGCGATGACGGCGACGGGGATTACATTCTGGCGATGCTCGACCAGTATCACGTCAACCGCCAGCGCGTGCAGCGCACCACCTTCGCACCTACCTCCATGTCGCAGGTGATGACCGATCCCAGCGGACAGCGCACCTTTTTCCACTCGCCGGGCGCCAACCGCCTGCTGGATCTTCCCGCCTTCGATCGCCTGGACGGATCGATGAAGATCTTCCATCTCGGCTACCTGCTGCTGCTCGACAGTCTGGATATGCCCGATGACGAATTTGGCACCCGCAGCGCGCGGCTGCTGGCGCAGATGCGCGACCAGGGGTATGAAACCTCGCTCGATCTGGTATCCCGCAAGGGCGACCCGCGCTATCAGCCGCTGGTGCTCCCTGCCCTTCGCCATCTGGATTATCTGGTGATTAACGAGCTGGAAGCCGGGGAATTTAGCGGGCTTGAGATGCGCGACGGCAGCGATAAGCTGAATATTGCCCATATCGCGGAAGCCGCCGCGCAGCTGCTGGCGGCAGGCGTTCGTCAGCGGGTGGTGATCCACTGCCCGGAAGGGGCATGGGGGGAAGCGCCGGGTGAGCAAGGCAGCTGGATCCCGTCGTGGATGCTGGAGCAGGAAGAGATCATCGGCAGCGTCGGCGCGGGCGATGCGTTTTGCGCGGGGTTTTTATACGGTTGCCATGAATCGCTGCCGCTCACCGAGAGCATTTATCTGGCGCACGCCTGCGCGCGGGCAAGCCTGCTGGCCGCCAACGCCATCGACGGCGCGAAAACGCTGGCCGAGCTGCAACTGTTTATCAAAGAGAATACCTAAGCCGCTTTCTCGTTATGAGACACATCGGTGGCAAAGACGTAGCCCAGCCCGCGTATGGTTTTAATCAGTGCGGGCTGATGCGGGTTGGCCTCGATTTTTCGCCGCAGGCGCATGATCAACACGTCAATCGTGCGGTCGAACACCTCGGTACTTTCGCTGTGGGTGAGTTCAAGCAGTTGCTCGCGGCTGAGTACCCGGCGGGCATTTTGCGTGAGCGCCAGCAGCAGGCCGTACTCGCCCTGGGTTAAGGGAACGGTGTTACGCTGCGGATCGCTCAGCTCGCAGCGGGTGGTATCCAGCGTCCAGCCGTTGAAAGCGACGCCCGCCGCACGCGGCGCGGGGGCCTCTGCAGCCAGCACGCCCGTCCGGCGCAGTACCGCTTTCACGCGGGCAACCACCACGCGCGGGTTAAACGGTTTGCCGATGTAATCGTCGGCTCCCATCTCCAGACCCACCACCACGTCTGATTCACTGCCCAGCCCCGTCAGCATGACCACCGGCAGTTCTGGCCGCAGCTTTTGCAACTGGAGTAAGACCTGCAGGCCGTTGATATCCGGCAGCATCATGTCCAGCAGCACGAGGGCGATAGTCGGTTCCTGATGCACCCGGTTCAGCGCGTCCTGTCCGTTATGGCAGACGAGCACGCTAAAGACGTGCTCGCTGAGCACATCCTGCAGCAATTCACACACTGCCGTATCGTCATCAACCACCAGAATCGCCGGTTTCATCGTATGCTTCCGTCAGGGGATTATGTTAAGTCTGAACCATTCTGCCGTTGGCTCCAGCCAAATTGTTTTTTACGTGACGGAATTTCAACCCATGTCACATCCGCTGCCTTTTCGACACGTCAATTTTGACGATTGCCTGTTTTTCGTCAGGGTTTTGCGCGCATATCAGCCGTACAGTCTGGAGATACCCACATTAAAAACATGGCATAGAAGCTGCATAGTGGGTGCGAAAGATTCGATTAACTGGAGCAGACTGATGAAAAAAGTCGTCACGGTTTGCCCTTATTGTGCCTCAGGTTGCAAGATCCACCTGGTGGTCGATAACGGCAAAATCGTCCGGGCAGAGGCCGCACAGGGGAAAACCAATCAGGGCACGCTGTGCCTGAAAGGTTACTACGGCTGGGATTTTATTAACGACACCCAAATCCTCACTCCGCGCCTGAAAACCCCTATGATCCGCCGCGAGCGCGGCGGCAAGCTGGAAGCCGTTACCTGGAGCGAGGCGCTGGATTACGTCGCCGCGCGCCTCAGCGCTATCAAGGCCAAGTATGGCCCGGATGCGATTCAGACCACCGGCTCTTCACGCGGAACGGGGAATGAAACCAACTATGTGATGCAAAAATTCGCGCGCGCCGTTATTGGAACCAATAACGTCGACTGCTGCGCTCGCGTCTGACACGGCCCATCGGTTGCAGGTCTGCACCAGTCGGTCGGTAACGGCGCAATGAGTAATGCCATCAACGAGATAGATAACACCGATCTCGTCTTCATCTTTGGTTATAACCCGGCGGATTCGCACCCTATCGTCGCGAACCACGTTATTCGCGCCAGGCAGAACGGGGCGAAAATCATCGTCTGCGATCCGCGTAAAATTGAAACCGCGCGCATTGCGGATATGCACATCGCGTTAAAAAACGGCTCGAACATCGCGCTGCTGAACGCAATGGGGCACGTCATTATTGAGGAGAATCTGTACGACCAGGCGTTTGTCGCGACCCGTACGGAAGGCTTTGAAGAGTATCGGAAAATTGTCGAAGGCTATACGCCAGAGTCGGTGGAAACCATTACTGGCGTGAGCGCGCAGGAGATCCGCCAGGCGGCACGGATGTATGCCGGGGCGAAAACCGCCGCCATCCTGTGGGGCATGGGCGTGACTCAGTTCTACCAGGGCGTGGAAACGGTGCGTTCCCTGACAAGCCTCGCGATGCTGACGGGCAATCTGGGCAAGGCACACGTTGGCGTCAACCCGGTGCGCGGTCAGAATAACGTCCAGGGTGCCTGCGATATGGGCGCGCTGCCGGATACCTATCCGGGCTATCAGTACGTCAAGTTCCCGGAAAACCGCGCCAAGTTCGCCAAAGCCTGGGGCGTGGAAAGCCTGCCGGAACACACCGGATATCGCATCAGCGAGCTGCCGCACCGCGCGGCGCACGGCGAAGTGCGTGCGGCCTATATCATGGGTGAAGATCCGCTCCAGACCGACGCCGAGCTGTCTGCGGTGCGCAAAGGGTTTGAGGATCTGGAGCTGGTAATTGTTCAGGATATCTTCATGACCAAAACCGCGGCGGCGGCGGATGTGATTCTACCGTCGACCTCCTGGGGCGAGCATGAAGGCGTCTACACGGCGGCGGACCGCGGATTCCAGCGCTTCTTTAAGGCGGTCGAGCCGAAGTGGGATCTGAAAACGGACTGGCAGATCATCAGCGAAATCGCCACCCGCATGGGCTACCCGATGCACTACAACAACACCCAGGAGATCTGGGACGAGTTGCGCAGTCTGTGTCCGGACTTCTACGGGGCAACCTATGAAAAAATGGGTGAGCTGGGGTACATCCAGTGGCCGTGCCGCGATGAGTCCGAAGCCGACCAGGGAACGTCGTATCTCTTCAAAGAGAAATTCGACACCCCGAACGGGCTGGCGCAGTTCTTCACCTGCGACTGGGTCGCGCCGATCGATAAGCTCACCGATGAGTATCCGATGGTGCTCTCCACCGTGCGTGAAGTTGGCCACTACTCCTGTCGTTCGATGACCGGCAACTGCGCCGCGCTGGCGGCGCTGGCGGACGAACCGGGCTATGCGCAAATCAACACCGCCGACGCGGAGCGTCTTGGTATTGAGGACGAAGCGCTGGTGTGGGTGAATTCGCGCAAAGGGCGGATCATCACCCGCGCGCAGGTCAGCGATCGTCCGAACAAAGGGGCGGTCTATATGACCTACCAGTGGTGGATTGGCGCCTGTAACGAACTGGTGACGGAAAACTTAAGTCCGATAACCAAAACGCCGGAGTATAAATACTGCGCCGTGCGCGTGGAGCCGATTGCGGATCAACACGCGGCGGAACAGTATGTGATCGACGAATATAACAAGCTGAAAGCCCGACTGCGCGAAAGCGCAATGGGTTGAAACCGTTAATTCATCATTGAATAAAGGGAGTGATATATTCACTCCCTTTTTATTTCTGCTTAAGCCATAAAATACATCAATTATTATTCTGGAAAGCGGCTCGCAGAAATAATGTAATTTTCGCAAAAAAGAATTACATCTTTGCATTTTAATTCAGGGGGATAAGATGTGCGGCGGGTGCTTAAGACTTTCTGTCTTGAGCATTGTTGAGGGACAGAAAGTGGAAAGCCCCGGGAAATTTTCATTCACCCGAGGCTACCCCTCAACTACCCAACAGGTTGAGAGTAGCCTCTTATTCTTTTGTAAGCAAGGAGTAAAAGGCATGACGCCATTAAAAACTGCGTTAGGTATTGTCTTTATTATATGCCTGACGATAGTGATTTTTACCTTTATTACTCGCGGTAAGTTATGCGAGTTTTCAATAAAGAGTGAACATCAGGAGGTGGCGGCTAAATTAGCTGCAACGCAGGCTAACCTCTACGGGCGGAACAACCGTTCCGCCCGGCTTGTAGGATGCTGAGGTCTTAATGCACCCATTTTTTTCTTCTGTCGCCGCGATTATACTGCGCGGCATGTACCCAGATGATAAGAACTCATGAAACCTATTTTTCTGTTGTTATTACTTTTTACATCGCTTGTCTTTGCCGATGAGATTGGCAGCCAGTACAAGGAACAGGCTGAAGCGGGTGACGCCCGCGCGCAGTATTATCTTGCTGATACGTACTTCAGTTCCGGTGACAGCAAGCAGGCAGCACTGTGGGCCGAGAAAGCCGCTAAAGGCGGCGACGTCGACGCCATGGGGCTGCTCTCGCAAATCCTCTTTACCCAGGGCAATTATGCGCAAGCTAAAGCACTGGCACAGCAGGCAACTATCGCGGGCAGCAAACGCGGCGCAATCATGCTGGCGCGCGTGCTGGTGAACACCCAGGCGGGGAAAACTGACTATCCGCAGGCGATCAAGCTGCTGCAAACGGCTACCGAGGATATCGACAACGACTCCGCGGTTGATGCGCAGCTGCTGCTGGGGCTGATTTATGCCAACGGCGTTGAAGTGGTGCAGGACGACGCTCAGGCAGCAGCGTGGTTTAAGCGCAGCTCGTCTCTGTCACGTACGGGCTACGCAGAATACTGGGCTGGGATGCTGTTCCAGCAGGGCGAGAAAGGGTTTATCACGCCTAATAAACAGAAAGCGCTTTACTGGTTGAACCTGAGTTGTACGGAAGGGTTTGATACGGGATGTGAAGAGTTTGATGCGTTAAGCGGAGAATAAAGTGCCGGGTGGCGGCTTCGCCTTACCCGGCCTACAAAACCCGTAGGCCCGGTAAGCGCAGCGCCACCGGGCTTAGGATGTTACTGGTCAGCCGTCTTATCAAAACGACCCAGCACCTCGCGTTCATACGCCAGCGCTTTTTTACGGTCGAATTTGTGCTCCCACTTGGCGATAACCAGCACCGCCAGGGCATTACCCACCACGTTCAGCGCGGTACGCGCCATGTCGAGGATACGGTCCACACCGGCGATAAACGCCAGACCTTCCAGCGGGATCCCGACGCTGCCAAGCGTTGCCAGCAGCACCACGAAGGAGACGCCCGGAACGCCTGCAATACCTTTGGACGTCACCATCAGTGTCAGCACCAGCACGATCTCCTGCCACAGCGACAGATCAATGCCGTACAGCTGCGCAATAAAGATAGCGGCGATACTCTGGTACAGCGTTGAGCCGTCCAGGTTAAAGGAGTAACCGGTCGGTACCACGAAGCTGGTAATAGAGGCAGGCGCGCCGTAGGCTTCCATCTTCTCAATGATACGCGGCAGCACGCTCTCAGAGCTTGCCGTGGAGTACGCCAGAATCAGCTCATCCTTCAGGATACGGATCAGGATCCAGATGCTCAGCCCGCACAGGCGCGCCACAATACCCAGCACCACCAGCGCGAAGAACAGGATGGCGAAGTGCACCAGGATCACCAGCTTCGCCAGCGGCCACAGGGAGGCAAAACCGAAGTTCGCCACGGTGACGGCAATAAGCGCAAACACCCCAACCGGCGCGTAACGCATCACCATGTGGGTCACTTTAAACATGGTTTCGGAGATAGAGCGGAACACGGTGACCAGCGGCTCACGGTGCGTCGCCGGCAGGGAAGAAAGCCCCAGACCAAACAGCACCGAGAAGAAGATGATTGGCAGCATCTCGCCCTTCGCCATTGATGCCACGATGTTGGTCGGCACCAGCGAAAGAATAGTGCCCATCAGGCCATGCGCGTGGCTCTGCACGTCAGCGGTGGTGCTTTGGTATTTCGAAATATCCACCGTGGCCAGCTGCGACATATCGATCCCGGAACCCGGCTGGAACACGTTCGCCAGCGTGATACCGAGGATAATCGCAACCGTAGTGATCACTTCGAAATAGAGAATGGTTTTTGCACCAATACGGCCTAACTGCTTCGCATCGCCGACGCCCGCAATACCGACCACCAGCGTCGAGATCACAATCGGCACCACAATCATCTTAATCAGATGAATAAAGATATCCCCTGCCGGTGAAAGCAGGTTCGCAATCAGCCATTCGCGGCTGTCGCTGTGATAGTGCAGGTAACTGCCCAGCAGGATGCCCAGCACAAGGGCGATTAAGATCTGCCAGGCAAGGCTGACTTTAACGTTTTTCATAGAAACTGACTTCCTCAATGAAGCGCCCTATTCACAAAAACTGCATGAATATGGGGACATACTGAAAGGGTATGAATTGTGTTGCGTTGGTTTATGGGATTTTTTAACGCGGCGTATGAGTATCATTTGCGCGGCCTGTTGCGCAAGCCTTAAAGAACGACGCATTTCACTCGAAAAAGCGGGGATGACGGGAGTTTATCCTAATTCTAATAAATAACCTTTTGTTATAAAAACGCTTTTTTAAACATAAATGTGAATAATCGTTCGCGTAAATTATTTCCCTTCAAAGTTTCATTCGCTCATTTTTCAGCCTATTCAAACAATGCGTGATCTGCCGCCCAAATACTAAACAAAGCTTGTAAAGCCCCTACAATTAACGTTTTTGCGACATATTATTAACATCTTACACGGAGAAAAAAAGCCATGAGCCAAATCCATAAACACGACATTCCCGCAAACATTGCGGACCGTTGCCTGATAAACCCGGAGCAGTACCACGAGAAGTATCAGCAATCCATCTCCAGCCCTGACCTCTTCTGGGGTGAGCAGGGCCATATCCTTGACTGGATCAAACCTTATCAGAAGGTGAAGAACACCTCCTTTGCACCGGGTAACGTCTCCATTAAATGGTATGAAGACGGCACGCTGAACCTGGCGGCGAACTGCCTTGACCGCCACCTCGCCGAGCGCGGCAACGAAACGGCCATTATCTGGGAAGGCGATGACGCCTCGCAGAGTAAACATATCACCTATAACGAACTCCATCGTGATGTCTGCCGCTTCGCCAACGTGCTGCTGGAACAGGGTATTAAAAAAGGCGACGTGGTTGCTATTTATATGCCGATGGTGCCGGAAGCGGCAGTTGCCATGCTCGCCTGCGCGCGTATCGGTGCGATTCACTCGGTGATTTTCGGTGGGTTCTCGCCAGAAGCGGTTGCCGGTCGTATTGTCGACTCAAGTTCAAAACTGGTGATCACGGCCGATGAAGGCGTGCGCGCCGGTCGCGGTATCCCCCTGAAGAAAAACGTCGACGAAGCGCTGAAAAACCCCAATGTGAAAACCATCAGCAACGTCATCGTCCTTAAGCGTACCGGCGGCAAGATCGACTGGAACGAAGGGCGCGACCTGTGGTGGAGCGACCTGATTGAAAAAGCGAGCGACCAGCATCAGCCGGAAGAGATGAACGCAGAAGATCCGCTGTTCATTCTTTATACCTCCGGCTCCACCGGTAAGCCGAAAGGCGTGCTGCACACCACCGGCGGCTATCTGGTTTATGCGGCCACCACCTTCAAATACGTCTTCGACTATCATCCGGGCGACATCTACTGGTGCACCGCCGACGTGGGCTGGGTCACCGGACACAGCTACCTGCTGTACGGCCCGCTGGCCTGCGGTGCGACGACGCTGATGTTTGAAGGTGTACCAAACTGGCCGACCCCGGCGCGCATGTGTCAGGTGGTCGACAAGCACCAGGTCAACATTCTCTACACCGCGCCAACGGCGATCCGCGCGCTAATGGCAGAAGGCGACAAGGCCATCGAGGGCACCGACCGCTCATCATTGCGCATCCTCGGTTCCGTGGGTGAGCCCATTAACCCGGAAGCCTGGGAGTGGTACTGGAAGAAAATCGGCAACGAGAAATGCCCGGTGATGGACACCTGGTGGCAGACCGAAACCGGCGGCTTCATGATCACCCCGATGCCGGGCGCTACCCAACTGAAGGCCGGTTCTGCAACCCGTCCGTTCTTCGGCGTGCAGCCTGCGCTGGTGGATAACGAAGGCAACCCGCAGGAAGGAGCCACCGAAGGCAACCTGGTGATCGTCGACTCCTGGCCGGGTCAGGCGCGCACGCTGTTTGGCGACCACGAGCGCTTCGAGCAGACCTACTTCTCGACCTTTAAAAACATGTACTTCAGCGGCGACGGCGCGCGTCGTGATGAAGACGGCTATTACTGGATCACCGGACGCGTTGACGACGTGCTGAACGTTTCCGGCCACCGTCTCGGCACTGCGGAGATTGAGTCCGCGCTGGTGTCTCATCCGAAAATTGCCGAGGCGGCGGTTGTGGGTATTCCGCACAACATTAAAGGCCAGGCGATTTACGCCTACGTCACCCTGAACCACGGCGAAGAGCCGTCGCCAGAGCTGTATACCGAGGTGCGCAACTGGGTGCGTAAAGAGATTGGCCCGCTGGCGACGCCGGACGTGCTGCACTGGACCGACTCGCTGCCGAAAACCCGCTCCGGGAAAATTATGCGCCGTATCTTGCGCAAAATCGCCGCAGGGGACACCAGCAACCTCGGTGATACCTCAACGCTCGCGGATCCTGGCGTGGTGGACAAACTGCTCGAAGAGAAGCAGGCCATCGCAATGCCTTCATAATTTTTTCTCCCTCTCCCACAGGGAGAGGGCCGGGGTGAGGGCATCAGACCGCACCTTCCTCCCCTCACCCTCTCCCCATAGGGGAGAGGGGATAAAAACAAACCAACCTTACCTCTGGAGACTCTGTGATGAATAACGATATTTGTCAGCAGATAGAAAATAGTGCGCACTACAGGGAGCTCGTCGATAAGCGGCAACGGTTTGCCTTCATCCTTTCCATCATCATGCTGGTTATTTACGTCGGCTTTATTCTGCTCATCGCCTTCGCCCCGCACTGGCTGGGTACCCCGCTGCACGCGGGTACCAGCGTGACGCGCGGTATTCCGATCGGCATCGGCGTGATTGTCATTTCGTTTGTGCTGACCGGCGTGTACGTCTGGCGTGCGAACGGTGAATTCGATCGTCTTAATAAAGCGGTTCTGCATGAGGTAAAAGCATCATGAAGCGAGTCCTGACGGCGCTTGCCGCCACACTTCCCTTTGCTGCCCACGCGGCAGATGCCATTACCGGCGAGGTCCAGCGTCAGCCAACCAACTGGCAGGCGATTGTGATGTTCCTGATTTTCGTCCTGTTGACGCTGTATATCACCTACTGGGCGTCAAAACGCGTGCGGTCCCGTAACGATTACTACACCGCAGGCGGTAACATTACCGGCTTCCAGAACGGGCTGGCGATTGCAGGTGACTTTATGTCTGCCGCCTCGTTCCTCGGGATCTCCGCGCTGGTCTATACCTCCGGCTATGACGGTCTGATCTACTCCCTCGGCTTCCTCGTTGGCTGGCCGATCATTCTGTTCCTGATTGCCGAACGCTTGCGTAACCTGGGACGCTACACCTTCGCTGACGTGGCATCCTACCGCCTGAAGCAGGGGCCAATTCGTACTCTCTCCGCCTGCGGCTCGCTGGTGGTGGTGGCGCTGTATCTGATCGCCCAGATGGTGGGCGCAGGCAAGCTTATCGAACTGCTGTTCGGCCTGAACTACCACGTCGCGGTGGTGCTGGTCGGCGTGCTGATGGTGATGTACGTCCTGTTCGGCGGCATGCTGGCGACCACCTGGGTGCAGATCATCAAAGCCGTCCTGCTGCTGTTCGGCGCCAGCTTTATGGCCTTTATGGTGATGAAGCACGTCGGCTTCAGCTTCAATAACCTGTTTACCGAAGCGATGGCGGTCCACCCGAAAGGGGAAGCGATCATGAGCCCGGGCGGGCTGGTGAAAGATCCGATATCCGCGCTCTCACTCGGTCTCGGCCTGATGTTCGGCACCGCGGGTCTGCCGCATATTCTGATGCGCTTCTTTACCGTGAGCGATGCACGTGAAGCACGTAAAAGCGTCTTCTATGCCACCGGCTTTATGGGTTACTTCTACATTCTGACCTTTATCATCGGCTTTGGCGCGATCATGCTGGTGGGGGCGAACCCGGCGTTTAAAGACGCGGCGGGCGCGTTGATTGGCGGTAACAACATGGCGGCGGTGCACCTGGCCGACGCGGTAGGCGGTAACCTGTTCCTCGGCTTTATCTCCGCCGTGGCCTTCGCCACCATTCTGGCGGTAGTTGCAGGGCTGACGCTGGCAGGCGCGTCTGCGGTGTCGCATGACCTCTACGCCAACGTCATCCGCAAAGGCGCGAGCGAGCGCGACGAGCTGAAGGTCTCGAAAATCACCGTGCTGGTGCTGGGCGTCGTGGCGATTCTGTTAGGCATTCTGTTCGAGAAGCAGAACATCGCCTTTATGGTGGGGCTAGCCTTCTCGATTGCGGCAAGCTGTAACTTCCCGATCATCCTGCTCTCCATGTACTGGTCGAAACTGACCACCCGTGGGGCGATGATTGGCGGCTGGCTGGGTCTGCTGACGGCGGTGATCCTGATGGTTCTCGGCCCAACTATCTGGGTGCAGATCCTCGGTCACGCAAGCGCCATCTTCCCGTATGAATACCCGGCGCTGTTCTCTATCGCCGTGGCGTTTATCGGTATCTGGTTCTTCTCGGCCACCGACAATTCGCCGGAGGGTAACCTGGAGCGTGAGAAATTCCGCGCCCAGTTTATCCGCTCACAAACCGGTCTCGGCGTCGAGCAGGGCCGCGCGCACTAAGCCTTTCTCCCCGGTCATTCTGGCCGGGGAGCTTAAAACATCACCCACGCCACCAGCGGCGCAATCAGCACCATCACCACGCCCGAAAGCATCATCACCAGGCTCGCGACCACGCCCTCCTGCTGACCCAGCTCATACGAACGTGCAGTGCCCGCGCCGTGCGACGCCGCACCGAACCCAGCCCCTTTCGCCATGCCTTCGCGAATGGAAAGCCGCAGGAACAGCACATCGCCCACCGCCATACCAAACACACCCGTCACCACCACAAACAGCGCCACCAGATCCGGCTGCCCGCCGAGCGGTTTGGCGGCCGCCAGCGCAAACGGCGTGGTCACCGAGCGCACGGCGAGGCTGCGCTGAATTTCATCGGACAGGGTAAACAGGCGCGCCAGCCAGACGGAGCTGCACACCGCCACTACCGTGGCGGTAATTACGCCCGCGCTAAGCGACATCCAGTGACGTTTGATAATGGCGAGGTTGTCGTAAACCGGTACGGCGAACGCGATAGTCGCCGGACCGAGCAGCCACAGCAGCCAGTGGGATTCACCAATGTAGTTCTGCCAGGAGATATGGCCGAAGACCAGCATCAGCACCAGCAGGATCGGCGTAAAGACCAGCGGCATCAGCGGCAGGGCGTGAAAGCGGCGATACAGCCGCTTGTTGGCAAAGTAGATAATTAGCGTGGCAACCAGGCACAACACGCTAATCTGAAAGTTAGTCATGTTTATGCCTGCTGATTTCAAAGCGATACACTTTATCCACCACCCAGGCGGTCGCCCCCAGCACCATCAGCGTGCTTAACGCGATGACCGCAAAGATGCGCCAGCCGTCCACCATCAGCAGCTGCGCGTAATTCACTACCGCGACCACGGCAGGGACAAAAAACAGCAGCATCTCCGCCAGCAGCCAGCGCGCGCCGGCGCGCACCCAGTTCAGGGGGATCACGCGGCAGAGAATAAGCGTCAGCATCAGCAGCATCCCGACAAGATTGGCAGGCAGCGGCAGGTGCAGCCAGCCGACGAGATATTCCGCGAAAACAAAGAGTCCCGCATAGAGCAGTACCTGAACCGGTACCTGGAGTCGTTGCACAACGGCAGGCGTAACACGGCTTAACGCCACGGCCATGGAGGGTTTCCTCAAAAATGAGACGAGGCGCCAGTATAGAGACCGCACGGTGTGGACAGAAATGAATTAAAATCATCGAAGGTATAGTTTCGAGGAATAATCATGGACATAAGAACGCTGCGCTATTTTGTCGAAGTGGTTCGCCAGCAAAGCTTTACCCGCGCAGCGGAGAAATTGTTCGTTACCCAGCCCACCATCAGCAAGATGCTGAAAAACCTCGAAGATGAACTCAACTGTACCCTGCTGATCCGCGACGGGCGCAAGCTGTTGCTGACCGACACCGGACGCGTGGTGTTCGAGCGCGGGCTGGCGATTCTGGCAGAGTTCCGCCAGCTGGAGGCGGAGCTGGACGACATTAACCACCTGACGAAAGGGGTGCTTCGCCTCGGCATTCCGCCAATGGTGGGGATGATGATGGCCGGGCCAATTAGCCTGTTCCGCCAGCGTTATCCCGGCGTTGAGCTTAAGATTTCGGAGTTTGGTGGGTTAACCGTCCAGCAGGCGGTCACCAACGGCGATCTGGACGTGGCGATGACAGCCCTTCCCGTTGAGGAAGAGAGCGGTCTGGCGACGCTGCCGCTCTTTAGCCACCCGCTGTGCGTGCTGGTGCCCCGCTCCGGTGAATGGCTGAAGATAGACTCGGTGAAGCCCGAGTTGCTCGGCGAGCACCCTCTGCTGATTTACAACGAAGATTTCGCCCTCAGCCGCCAGCTGATGGCACTGTTTAATCAACACAGCGTCAAGCCGCGCATAGCGGTGCGCAGCGGCCAGTGGGATTTCCTGGCGGCGATGGTTCAGGCGGGGGTGGGGATTGCCATTCTGCCGCAGCCTATCTGCGAGCGTCTGGATAAAAACACCCTGCGCTGGATCCCGCTGGAGAGCGACCTGCACTGGCAGTTGGGAATGATCTGGCGTGAAGGGGTGTATTTGTCTCACAGCGCGCAGGCGTGGCTGCAGTGTTGTGAGGGGTTTTGGGTGCGGTCTGAATAGTGCCGGGTGGCGGCTTCGCCTTACCCGGCCTACGGTTCGAAGGTAGGCCCGGTAAGCGCAGCGCCACCGGGCAAAAACAGCGCTACTGATTCTCTATCAACAGCGCTTCCAGCAGGTCCAGATCGTGCAGCAGCTTTTGCAGCGTTTCGTTGCTGATCTGCCGCGTGGCGCGCAGATGGTACAGCTCGGCACGCTCGGAGCGCAGCGCCGCCAGGCGGAACCGGCGTTCAAGGTTCTCCTCCTGCAGCGAGCTTTCCACGTCGTTACGCCCGTCCGCGCGGCGGCGCAGGTTACCAATCACGCGGGAACTCACTTCCGTCAGCAGTTGATTATCGATGTTCTCTTCCGCATCCGCGGCCAGACGTTCTTCCATTTTCTGGATGGCGACAATTGCCACTTCGGCAGTCGCCGCCCGGGCAATACGCTCCTCTTTATGCTGCTGGGTCGAATCACCGGCATCAATATGCTGAAGTAAAATCGGCAGCATAATCACGCCGACAAACAGGGAGAACAGAATCACGCCCGCCGCCAGGAAGACCAGCTCGTAACGCGCCGGGAAGACGTCGCCCGTAGGCAGCAGCAGCGGAATGGAGAGCACACCGGCAAGGGTGATTGCCCCGCGCACGCCCGCAAACGAGGCAATCAGCAGCTCGCGCGTTGACCACGAACCGAACTCCATCGGCTTTTTGGTCAGGAAGCGCACGCTGAATTTTTTCATCGTCCACAGCCAGCCAAAGCGCACCAGCATCAGCGCGATGTAGATCAGCACGATATCGGTGAACAGCAGCCAGGTTTCAACGTTCGGATCGGCCTCAGCCGCCACCAGCGAGGTCTCCAGAATGCCGGGCAGCTGCAGGCCCAACAGCAGGAATACCATGCCGTTAAACACGAATTCGAGCATCGCCCAGGTGCTGTTGGCGCGCAGGCGCATCGCCAGCGGCGCGCGGCGCATCACGCCGGAGCGGGTGATGGTCATCCCTGCCGCTACTGCCGCCAGAATGCCCGACACGCCGATGTGTTCAGCAATCAGGTAGGAAGCAAACGGCAGCAGGAACAGCAGAACGATTTGCGTTGCAGGCTCATCACCGCCCCAGCGGCTGAGGAAGCGCAAGGAGCGACCGTACAGCCAGCTCACCACGAAGCCAGCCAGAATGCCGCCAATCGCCACCTTAAAGAATTCCAGGGTCGCGCCGCCGACGGTGAAGACCATGGTGCCCATGGCCACCGCCACGGCAAATTTCAGCGCGACCAGGCCGGAGGCGTCGTTCATCAGCGCCTCGCCCTGCAAAATGCCCATGATTTTCTTCGGAATACGGCCTTCGCCCACAATGCCGGAAAGCGCCACGGCATCGGTTGGCGACAGCACGGCGGCCAGCGCAAAAGCCGGTATTAACGGAATGCCCGGCACCATCCAGTAGATCAGGAAACCAATCCCGACCACGGTAACGACCACCAGCGCCAGCGCCAGACCGAAGATCTCGCGACCGTGCTCAAGAAATTCGCGCGTGGGGGTTTTCCAGCCATCGGCAAACAGCAGCGGCGGGATAAACAGCACGAGGAACAGTTCCGGGTCGAACTCAACGTGCAGGCCAAACGTCGGCCACGCCAGCAGCGCACCGATGGCAATTTGCATTAATGGCAGGGGAATTTGAAAGGGCAGTACGCGTGTAACCACCCCGGATAGCGAGACCACAAGGGTCATGATGAGTATTGTGAAGAAGATTTCCATGCGTTCCCTGTTTGCTGTGTTGCTTCTAAGCCAAACCTAAGGCGTCGTGCCTCTTATTCTATCTTCTCCAGAGTAACGCAAAAGGCAACGGGATGAGTCCTGAAAATAAAAACGGGCGGCCTGAGCCACCCGTTTTCGCATAAATGGACAACTTAGATTGCCCAGCCGCCCGCGTAGAACGCCACCAGTGCGATAGCGATAACAACGGTGCCGATGTTCAGCTTGCGCCATTCACCGGAAACCAGACGACCAATCACCAGCGACGCGAAGCCGATCATAATGCCGGTCACGATGTTGCAGGTCAGCACGATAAAGACCGCGGTGATCAGGCCGGACATCGCGTCCACGAAGTCCGCAAAATCGATTTTCGCCACGTTGCTCAGCATCAGCAGGCCGACGTACATCAGCGCTGGCGCGGTCGCATACGCCGGAACCAGATAAGAGAGCGGAGAGAGGAACAGGATCAGCAGGAACAGCACGCCAACGGTGATCGCCGTCAGGCCGGTTTTGCCGCCTGCAGCCGTACCCGCTGCGGACTCGATGTATACCGCCGCAGGCGCTGCGCCCACCAGACCAGAGAAAACGCTGCTCAGGGAGTCGGTCGTCAGCGCTTTGCCGCCGTCGATAATCTGGCCGTCTTTATCCAGCAGGTTTGCCTGACCGGCCACCGCGCGGATGGTACCGGTCGCGTCAAACACGGCGGTCATCACCAGCGCCAGCACGCTTGGCAGGATCACCGGGTTCAGCGCGCCGACAATATCCAGGCTGCCAATCAGGGAGTTGCCTTTGTCATCGCTCAGGGACGGCATGGCGAAGATACCGGAGAAGTGCACGGTCGGGTCGAAGATCAGGCCAACAATAGAAATGCCGATAATGGTCAGCAGAATACCGCCCGGCACTTTCAGTTTTTCCAGACCGATAATCACCGCCAGACCAATCAGGGACATGATCACCGGGAAGCTGGCGAAGTGACCCAGCGCAACCGGCAGGCCGTCCAGCGGGTTCTTGATGACCAGGCCCACGCCGTTCGCGGCGATCAGCAGCAGAAACAGGCCGATACCGATACCCGTACCGTGCGCCACGCCCTGCGGCAGGTTGCGCAAAATCCAGCTACGGATGCCGGTGGCGGAAATCACGGTAAACAGCACGCCCATCAGGAACACGGCACCGAGCGCAACGGGCACGCTGATGTGCTGACCCAGCACCAGGCTGAACGCGGTAAACGCGGTCAGCGAGATGGCGCAGCCGATTGCCAGCGGCAGGTTCGCCCACAGGCCCATCACGATAGAGCCAACACCGGCCACGAGACAGGTGGCAACAAAGACAGCCGCAGGCGGGAAGCCCGCTTTGCCCAGCATGCCCGGTACAACGATGACGGAGTACACCATCGCCAGAAACGTCGTCAGACCCGCAACGACTTCCTGACGCACGGTGCTGCCGCGAGCAGAAATTTTAAAGATGGCGTCAAGCGAACCGCCGGTACGCGCAGATGGCGTAGACATAGAAAACATCCCCTGAGAGTTTTTATAGAACGTCCATAAGCGTGGTGGAGACGCCACTGCCAGCTATAACGTCAAATCCATGTCTTGCGTTTGCGACAAAAGGGGCGTCACAAAAAAAGCAAACGTTTAGCTCCGCGCTTACGAAACGGGTGGTCAAATTAAGGCAAACGATTATCTAGCCTAATCCCCGCCCTTTTCAACTGAACTTTCTCGTTTTTCGCTAAAATTCCCTTATGACGATGAAGAAATAAACAGACGATGCGCAAACGTTATCGTCTATGCGCAATTTAGTTACATTTCACCCTTCGCCTGGAATAGTGAGCGGCCCGCCCTGTTCCAGGGTTTTTTGCCAGCCAGGCCGGTTTTCGACCTTTTTCTTCCACGCATGGGTATGCGGGAGATTTTCGACGCCGCCGCGCGCCAGCAGGGCAAAGACCGGGAAACTCATCTGAATATCGGCCATGCTGAGCGTGTCACCGGCAAACCAACTGTTTTCTGAAAGGTGCGATTCGATATAACGCGCATGGGTTTCCAGCTGGCGGTTGAGGTAAGCCTTTTGCACTCCCTGCCCCAGCGCTTTCCCCAGCGTGCGCATCCCAAACGGCACGGGCGGTTTGCCCAGGCTGTTAAAAACCAGCTTCATTAGCAGCAGCGGCATAAGTGAACCTTCTGCGTAGTGCAGCCAGAAACGATATTGCACCTTGTGTGCAGGATCCCGCGGTTTAAGGTGTGATTCTGCATCGTAGGTTTCCTGGAGATACTCCAGAATGGCGCCGGACTCGGCAAGGATCAGTCCGTTGTCTTCAATGACCGGTGATTTGCCCAGCGGATGCACTTTTTTGAGAGACTCAGGCGCCAGCATGCTTTTTTCACGCTGGTAATGAACGATCTCATAAGGCAGGGCAAGTTCTTCCAGCGCCCAGATCACGCGGTGCGAGCGTGACTGGTTCAGGTGATGTACCGTGAGCATGATTGTCTCCTGTAATTCATACTTTCTAACTATAGAAAATCGAACAACATCGCGAAAAAATTTTGGCTAAAAAGAAACCCACTGCGCTGGCGAAAATCGGGGTCTTGCATAGAATTAAAGTGTCAGCACAAACCGGAACCTCCCCAACTTGCTCGACATGAGGGGTGCTGATGTCGGGGGAAACCCTCCCGTGAACCAGCGGGATAGAGAGAAAGACAAAGACCGGGAAAAACTAAAGCGCCCTTTGTGGCGCTTTAGTTCTTTATTATGCTTTTTGCCGGGTGACGCTTTGCTTACCCGGCCTACGTTCTCGGTTTTGTAGGCTGGGTAAGGCGCAGCCGCCACCCGGCAAACCGGCCGCACAGACTCAATCCTCTTCCAGCAGCCGCGCCCCCGTTCCCTGCTCGCCCAGCCTGTCGCCGGGGTTACGCAACGGGCAGTCGCTGCGAGATAAACACCCACAGCCAATACAGCCATCCAGTTCGTCACGCAGCGCGACCAGTGTATGAATGCGTCTGTCCAGCTCTTCACGCCACTGGGACGACAGCTCTTTCCACTCTTTCGGGCTAAGCGTGTGTCCTTCCGGCAGCACGCCAAACGCATCGCCGATGGTGGCCAGGGGGATTCCGATTCGTTGCGCAATTTTGATAATCGCCACATAGCGGAGCACGTCGCGGGTGTAACGCCGCTGGTTTCCGGCATTACGGATACTCTTAATTAACCCTTTGCTTTCATAGAAGTGGAGCGCCGACACCGCAACGCCGCTACGCTTTGCCACTTCACCGGGGGTTAAGAGTGCTTTAATTCGCGGCAATCTCTTTTCCATAAAACCTCTTTACCTCAAGTTAACTTGAGGAATTATACTCCCCCGCAGAGAAAACGACGAATCCACCAGGACAGATGTATCTACAGAGGGGCAACCTTATGTCGCATCAGCAAATTATTCAGACGCTTATTGAATGGATTGATGAACATATCGACCAACCGTTGAACATTGATGTGGTCGCGAAAAAATCGGGCTATTCGAAATGGTATTTACAGAGAATGTTCCGCACCGTCATGCATCAGACGCTGGGTGAGTACATTCGCCAGCGCAGACTGCTGCTGGCGGCGCAGGCGCTGCGCTCTACGCAGCGGCCTATTTTTGATATCGCGATGGATCTGGGCTATGTGTCGCAACAAACGTTTTCCCGCGTGTTTCGCCGCGAGTTTGACCGCACGCCGAGTGATTACCGCCACCAGTTGAATTAATGTGTATCAGTGCAAAGGTTGCTGCTGCCAGGCCATAAATTCCTGGGGCGGCATCGCTTTCGCGAAATGCCATCCCTGACAGTACTGCACGCCGCGCTTCAACAGCCAGCTGACCTGCTCTGCCGTTTCCACACCTTCCGCGATGGTTTTAAGACGCAAACTTTGCGCCATCTCGATGATGTGCTCGGCAATCAGGTGGCTGGTGCTGTTGGTGGTTAAGGTATCGATAAAGGATTTATCGATTTTCAGAATATCCACGTTCAGCGAGTAGAGGTTGTGCAGATTCGAGTAACCGGTCCCGAAATCATCGATGGCCACCTCATAGCCCGCCTGACGGAAAGCCTGAATAACGGGCGTGGTTTTAGGAACATCGATAAACCCGCGTTCCGTCACTTCAATCTTTATCTGCTGGGCGCGCACGGCATAGTGTCTGGCCTTGTCTGAGATCATCGCGATCAGGCGCGATGAGTGGAAATCAGTCGCCGACAGGTTGATGGAAATATAGAGATCGGGATGCGTCGCCAGGAAATGCCCCAGATCGCTGAAGACTTCTTCGACGACGTAATCCGTAATACGTTCGCTCATGCCCTCTTTTTCCGCCAGCGGGATAAATTCCACCGGGCTCATCACCTGTCCGTTAAAGCCTGGCCAGCGCAGTAACGCTTCTGCCCCCACGCATCGATTATTTTTAATATCAATAATTGGCTGATAATGGACGCGAAGCTGGCGCTTATTCAGCGCACGATGCAGCAAGCGCCCTGGAGAGTTGAGTTCACGGTGGGTACGTGACCACACCAGCAGAATAATAATGCTGCAGATCATCCCCAGCGGCAGCGTCAGCGTGGCCTGATGATAAAGCGTTTCATAAAAGCGTGTATTCGATGTGGAAACGATGGCCGCGATAGGACGTTTATCGGATTTAACGATGGTATAAAAACGGTCATCTTTTTGAAATGTCGATTCCTTATCCCGGATTAGCGCATTCAATAATGTAATATTGGCCTGCTGGCTGACGGAAAAGAATGCATTAGTTACCGTGTCGTACACCCCCCACGACAGAGAATGATCGGCTGACATCACTTCACTGTAAGAAAGCGGATTGACCACCACAACATAATTACCGCGCTGCATATATGTCATTTTATAGCCAGTAAAAAATGGCGTATCGCGATAATAATAGATGGCAATGTCGGGTTTACGTTTGTAATTGGCGACTGGAATCAGATAGGGCTGATCCGGGGTAAAAGCGGTTGAACAGAGAAAACGTTGGCCTTCTGCATAAATTAAATCCGCGACGAAAAGACGACCACGAACCACATTCAACATATATTGCCGATGCTCAGGTGTACACAGTTTACCCTGATATTTCTCAGCGCCGTCGCGTGCTAAATCAACCTGTTGAATGACAAGCTCTGTTTTGTCTAACGCCAGTCCAGCAAATGTGCGCAGTTGGGCGCTTGTTTCGGACACGGCTCTG
>NZ_JAIHAZ010000022.1:0-64752 GCF_019718755.1 Enterobacter sp. RIT637 | reverse complement strand
AATTTGCCTGGCGGCTTTAGCGCGGTGGTCCCACCTGACCCCATGCCGAACTCAGAAGTGAAACGCCGTAGCGCCGATGGTAGTGTGGGGTCTCCCCATGTGAGAGTAGGGAACTGCCAGGCATCAAATTTAGTAGTAAGCCGGTGCATTAATCCGGTGGTTACAAGCAGTCTTCGGTGGAGCGGTAGTTCAGTCGGTTAGAATACCTGCCTGTCACGCAGGGGGTCGCGGGTTCGAGTCCCGTCCGTTCCGCCACTTATTAAGACATCAAGCCTGCCTTTTAGGCAGGCTTGATGGTAAGAAAATTTAGGGGCGTAGCTCAGTTGGTAGAGCACCGGTCTCCAAAACCGGGTGTCGCGAGTTCGAGTCTCTCCGCCCCTGCCATATAGAATCCTTTGCTTCGGCAAAGGATTTTTTTTGCCTGTAAAACGACAAACACCTCTGCTAATAAAGAAGCCTGCATCTCTGCAGGCTTTTTGCGTTAGTCCATGATGTTGATTTTAAGCAGATCTTTAATCTGCGACTGCTTATCGCTGTTCTGCAGCCAAATCGCATACAACGGTCTGGAAAGCGTCGTGGAATCTGCGACGGTATGCAGACCCGGCCTGCTGTCTGCCCAGCGAGTAGGTAGCCAGGTGCAGCCCTTTAATGAAGGCAACTGCTGGCAGGCAATCTCCGCAGAGCTTGTTGTTAACTGCGGGACATCATCGCTGGCAATCAACCCTGCCTCATGTTGCTGGAAATCAGGGCCCCATTCCAGGCGCAGATAACTCAGATCGGCTTTCATCATTGACGGCTCAGATGCATAAAGTGCAAGGCCAAATTGACCTACGATCTGGCTGCTAAATTCGTCCATCTTGGGGGCTTCGGTCGTGATAAGAAGATCCAGTTGGCGCTCATGGAGTTGCTTAACCAGCGACTGACGTTGCGCAATTCTGGCCTCAAATTGCAGATGCCCGTGTGAATGATACAACCGGCTTAACCATTGACTGAGCATGCATTCCCACAGGGATGCGCTGGCCCCGATCGAGAACTCATTGTGTCTTGAGGTATGCGCAACCTCTTTACGCGCCGCTTGCCAGGTATTCATCAGTGTCTCCGCATACGGAAGCAGTTTTTCACCGGCTGGCGTGAGACGGATATTGTTGCGATGGCGGGTAAAAAGATTCACACCCAGTTGATTTTCCAGCTGTCGAATACGAAAACTGACTGCTGACTGCGTCAGGTAAAGGGCTTCAGCGGCTCGCCCGAAGTGACGCGTTCTGCTCACTTCAAGGAAAGTTTTTAGCAATTCCGTATCCACATCTTTCTCCACAAAATTATTTGTCGTTATGATTTAAATGTTTTGTTTTACACTCTGTCAAGCGTAACTAATACTCCGCGCCATAAATAGCTCGGCCAAAGAATTAGGAGCGTGTAGGATGGCGGAAAGCTTTACGACGACTAATCGTTTTTTCGACAATAAACATTATCCGCGCGGGTTCTCTCGTCACGGCGATTTCACCATCAAAGAAGCTCAACTGCTTGAGCGCCATGGTTATGCCTTTAACGAGCTGGATCTTGGTAAGCGTGAACCTGCTACCGAAGACGAAAAACAGTTTGTTTCTGTATGCCGTGGTGAGCGTGAGCCGGAGTCTGAAGCAGAACGTGTATGGATCAAGTATATGGCGCGCATTAAGCGTCCAAAGCGCTTCCATACGCTGTCTGGCGGTAAGCCGCAGATGGAAGGTGCAGAAGACTACACCGAGTCTGACGACTAAGATGATGAGAAGGGGCTACGGCCCCTTTTTTATGCCAGCAACTTCTGCAGATGCAGCAGCAAACGGTCGATAGCGCGATAGCTCAGCGCTTCCTGCAAATGTTTCCTTTCAATGTCAGCACAGCCCTCCACGTCTGCAATGGTTCTGGCCACTTTCAACAGACGCTGCCACGCACGTATGGACAGCCCAAACCGCGTCAACGTCTCCTCCAGCCATCCCGCATCTTCAGTGTTAAGCGAACAAAACTGTCGGATCCCGGCATTATCCAACCGTGCATTCAGTCTGTTTTGACGAGCATACTGTCGCGCTTGCGCCGCGATAACACGCTCTCGAACATTTGCGGAGCTTTCACTCTGTATACCCGTCTGCCTGAGCAGGCCGGGCGGTGGAAGCGGGATTTCCAGTGATAAATCGAAACGATCGAGGAACGGGCCGGACAGTTTTCCCAGATAGCGCAGCGTCTGCTCTGGCGTACAGCGGTTATGATTCCCCTGGTAGTGTCCCGTCGGGCTGGGGTTCATCGCCGCGACGAGCTGAAAACAGGCGGGATAGCTTATTTTGGCGCGCGTGCGTGAGATATGTATCTCGCCGGATTCAATGGGCTCCCTCAGTGCATCCAGCACGCGGCGCTCAAATTCAGGCAGCTCATCGAGAAACAGAATGCCATTGTGTGCCAGTGAGATCTCACCCGGCCCGGGTATAGATCCACCGCCGACCATTGCCGTCAGTGAAGCGCTATGATGCGGGGAACGAAAAGGACGTCGACGCCACTGTTTTTGCAGCGACGTAGAACCGATCAGGCTATATATGGCGGCGCTTTCCAGTGCTTCATGGTTATTGAGAGGTGGGAGCAACCCACTCAACCTGCTCGCCAGCATGGTTTTACCCGTACCCGGCGGGCCAATCAGCAGAAGATTGTGTCCACCCGCCGCCGTGATCTCCAGCGCCCGTTTCCCTTGCTCCTGTCCCATAATCTCGCTGAGATCCTCTGGAGCATCCGCTATGACATCATCACACTCCTCCGGCTCGGATAGCTCATGTCGCCCTTCAAGCCAGGCACACACTTCCTGGAGATGCCCCGCAATGAGACACCCTTTCTCGGCGATAAGACTCACTTCTGATGCATTTTCATTGGCGACAATGATTTGCCGCCCTGCACGGATAGCCTCCAGTGCTCCGGATATGGCACCGGGAACGCCTCTTAACGCGCCTGTGAGCGCGAGTTCGCCCACGAACTCATACGAGCCTAGCCTGGTCGTATTAAGCTGCTCAGAAGCCGCGAGAAGCGCAATCGCGATAGGTAAATCGTATCGTCCCCCCTCTTTGGGTAGATCGGCGGGGGCAAGGTTGATGGTGATCTTCTTTGCGGGGAAGGTATAACCGCTATTTATTATTGCACTGCGAACGCGATCCCTTGCCTCTTTAACCGTCGTTTCAGGTAGTCCGACCAACGTGAGTCCGGGCAGCCCATTACTCAAATGAACCTCTACGGAAATCAGCGGTGCCTTCACCCCGAGAGCCGCACGTGTATAAACAACTGACAGTGACATTTGCACTACCTCCTGGCGTGACTATGCCAGCGTCCATGTTGTCTTTTTAGCGTCATTTTGTGAATTTACGGCGCCTGTTCAGGTATTTTCATGCTGCATTCATATCATTTCATAATCATGGAAGCTTTCTCGCAGAACGTAAAAAACCGCGTTTGACGCTGCGGTCTGCAGCAAAAAAAATGAAAAATATTCATTTTCTAATTTCCTCATATAAAACAACGATTTTAAGAAATATGATTTGCTGGCTAATCAAATGAGCCATAAATAAATCTTGTGTTTGTTTTGAATTCTGTGATAACTCTTTAGGTATTCCTTCGAACAAGATGCAGAAAGAACCGAAAATGACAGCCCTTCTACGAGTGATTAGCCTGGTCGTGATTAGCGTGGTGGTGATTATTATCCCACCGTGCGGGGCTGCACTTGGACGAGGAAAGGCTTAGAAATCAAGCCTTAACGAACTAAGACCCCCGCACCGAAAGGTCCGGGGGTTTTTTTATGACTAAAAAACGTAAACGAGGAGCAGAGCATGACGACTAGCACAAAATTCTGTTTCTCCAGATTTATGACGGGGAACTAACTATGAATGGGGCACAATGGGTTGTACATGCGTTGCGCGCGCAGGGAGTGGAAACCGTATTCGGTTATCCGGGTGGCGCAATTATGCCGATTTACGATGCACTGTATGACGGCGGCGTGGAACACCTGTTGTGCCGACACGAGCAGGGTGCAGCGATGGCAGCCATTGGTTACGCTCGTGCCACGGGCAAAACCGGTGTCTGTATTGCCACTTCAGGCCCGGGCGCAACTAACTTAATCACCGGTCTGGCGGATGCCCTGCTGGATTCCGTTCCCGTTGTCGCCATCACCGGCCAGGTAGCGTCTCCGTTCATCGGTACCGATGCTTTCCAGGAAGTCGACGTCCTTGGTTTATCGTTGGCCTGCACCAAACACAGCTTCCTCGTCCAGTCTCTGGAAGAGCTGCCGCGCGTAATGGCAGAAGCGTTCGAAGTGGCAAGCTCTGGTCGTCCTGGTCCGGTTTTGGTCGATATCCCGAAAGATATCCAGGTGGCACTTGGCGATCTGGAACCCCACTTCTCTACCGTTGAAAGCGATAATGCGTTTCCGGATGCGGCAGTTGAAGAGGCCCGTCAGATGCTGGCGCAGGCGAAACAGCCGATGCTGTACGTCGGCGGTGGCGTCGGCATGGCGCAGGCCGTTCCAGCCCTGCGCGAATTCATCGCAACGACGCAGATGCCAGCGACCTGCACGTTGAAAGGCCTGGGGGCCGTCGACGCGGACTACCCATACTATCTGGGCATGCTGGGGATGCACGGCACCAAAGCGGCAAACCTGGCGGTGCAGGAGTGCGACTTGCTCATCGCCGTAGGGGCCCGTTTTGATGACCGCGTCACCGGCAAGCTGAATACCTTTGCGCCGAACGCCAAAGTCATCCATATGGATATCGACCCGGCGGAGATGAACAAGCTGCGTCAGGCGCACGTTGCGCTGCAGGGCGATCTCAATGCACTGTTACCGGCACTGCAGCAGCCGCTGGATATCAACGCATGGCGTCAGCACACCGCAGACATGCGCGCCGAGCACGCCTGGCGTTACGACCACCCCGGCGAGGCCATCTACGCGCCGCTGCTGTTGAAGCAGCTGTCCGACCTTAAACCGGCTGACAGCGTCGTCACCACCGACGTAGGCCAGCACCAGATGTGGTCCGCGCAGCACATGACCTACACCCGCCCGGAAAACTTCATCACCTCCAGCGGGTTAGGGACAATGGGCTTCGGTCTGCCAGCCGCCGTTGGCGCGCAGGTTGCCCGCCCGAACGATACCGTTATCTGTATCTCCGGTGACGGCTCCTTCATGATGAACGTTCAGGAGTTGGGCACCGTTAAGCGTAAGCAGTTGCCGCTGAAAATCGTCTTGCTCGACAACCAGCGTTTAGGGATGGTTCGCCAGTGGCAGCAGCTGTTTTTCCAGGAGCGTTACAGCGAAACGACTCTCACCGATAACCCCGATTTCCTCACCCTGGCCAGCGCCTTTGGCATCCCTGGCCAGCACATCACCCGTAAAGATCAGGTTGAAGCGGCGCTCGACACCATGCTGAACAGCGATGGGCCTTACCTGCTTCATGTCTCAATCGACGAACTCGAGAACGTCTGGCCGTTGGTACCGCCTGGTGCCAGTAACTCACAAATGATGGAGAAATTATCATGATGCAGCATCAGGTCGCCGTACAGGCTCGCTTCAACCCGGAAACCTTAGAGCGCGTTTTGCGCGTGGTGCGTCATCGTGGTTTTCAGATTTGCTCTATGAATATGGAAACGGCCACAGACGCCCAGAACATCAGTATCGAATTAACCGTTGCCAGCCCGCGGTCGGTCGACTTACTGTTTAGCCAATTATCAAAACTGGTAGACGTTGCCCATGTTGCCATCTGCCAGAGCACAACCACATCACAACAAATCCGCGCTTAAGCGTGACAGGACGAAAAAATGACGACAAAAAAAGCTGATTACATTTGGTTCAACGGTGAGATGGTTCGCTGGGAGGACGCGAAGGTCCACGTGATGTCCCACGCGCTGCACTACGGTACCTCCGTGTTTGAAGGCATCCGCTGCTACGATTCTCACAAAGGGCCAGTGGTGTTCCGCCATCGCGAACACATGCAGCGTCTGCATGACTCAGCCAAAATTTATCGTTTCCCGGTTTCTCAAAGCGTCGACGAGCTGATGGAAGCCTGTCGCGACGTGATCCGTAAAAACAACCTGACCAGCGCCTATATTCGTCCGCTGGTGTTCGTGGGCGACGTCGGCATGGGCGTGAACCCGCCGGCCGGTTACAACACCGATGTGATCATTGCCGCGTTCCCATGGGGTGCTTACCTGGGTGCAGAAGCCCTGGAGCAGGGGATCGACGCAATGGTCTCTTCCTGGAACCGCGTTGCGCCAAACACCATCCCGACCGCTGCGAAAGCAGGCGGCAACTACCTCTCTTCACTGCTGGTCGGTAGCGAAGCGCGCCGCCACGGCTATCAGGAAGGTATCGCCCTGGACGTAAATGGCTACATCTCAGAAGGTGCGGGCGAAAACCTGTTTGAAGTGAAAGACGGTATCCTGTTCACGCCGCCGTTCACCTCGTCCGCGCTGCCGGGCATCACCCGTGACGCCATCATCAAGCTGGCGAAAGATCTGGGTATCGAAGTGCGTGAGCAGGTGCTGTCCCGCGAATCCCTGTATCTGGCCGATGAAGTGTTCATGTCCGGTACCGCGGCTGAAATCACGCCGGTGCGCAGCGTAGACGGTATCCAGGTGGGCGAAGGCCGCTGCGGTCCGGTCACCAAACGCATCCAGCAGGCGTTCTTTGGCCTCTTCACCGGCGAAACGGAAGATAAATACGGCTGGTTGGATCAGGTTAATCACTAAGTATAAATTTGGGACGGCACGCACCGTCCCATTAAATAGTCAGACGGGAGTAAATAAAGCATGCCTAAGTATCGTTCAGCCACCACCACCCACGGCCGTAATATGGCGGGTGCCCGCGCACTGTGGCGCGCCACCGGAATGACCGACGCCGATTTCGGCAAGCCGATTATCGCCGTGGTGAACTCCTTCACCCAGTTCGTACCGGGCCACGTGCACTTGCGCGATCTCGGCAAACTGGTTGCCGAGCAAATCGAAGCCTCCGGCGGCGTGGCGAAAGAGTTCAACACCATTGCGGTGGATGACGGTATCGCGATGGGTCACGGGGGCATGCTCTATTCACTGCCGTCGCGCGAGCTGATCGCCGACTCGGTTGAGTACATGGTTAATGCCCACTGCGCCGATGCGATGGTCTGCATCTCCAACTGCGACAAAATCACCCCGGGGATGCTGATGGCCTCCCTGCGCCTGAACATTCCTGTGATCTTCGTCTCCGGTGGTCCAATGGAAGCGGGGAAAACCAAGCTCTCCGACAAAATCATCAAGCTCGACCTGGTTGATGCGATGATCCAGGGCGCGGACCCGAAAGTCTCTGACGAGCAGAGTGACCAGGTGGAACGCTCCGCGTGTCCGACCTGCGGCTCCTGTTCCGGGATGTTCACGGCGAACTCCATGAACTGCCTGACCGAAGCGCTGGGTCTTTCTCAGCCGGGCAACGGCTCGCTGCTGGCGACCCACGCCGACCGTAAGCAGCTGTTCCTCAATGCCGGTAAGCGCATCGTTGAGCTGACCAAACGCTACTACGAGCAGGACGATGCCAGCGCGCTGCCGCGCAATATCGCCAGCAAAGCGGCGTTCGAAAACGCCATGACGCTGGATATCGCCATGGGCGGCTCCACCAACACCGTTCTGCACCTGCTGGCCGCCGCGCAGGAAGCCGAAATCGACTTCACCATGAGCGACATCGACAAGCTGTCCCGCAAAGTGCCGCAGCTGTGTAAGGTTGCCCCGAGTACCCAGAAGTACCATATGGAGGACGTACACCGTGCCGGTGGCGTAATCGGTATTTTGGGAGAACTGGATCGCGCCGGGCTGCTGAACCGTGACGTGAAAAACGTGCTCGGCCTGACGCTGCCTGAGTCGCTGGACCAGTACGACGTCATGCTGACCAAAGACGACGCGGTGAAAAAGATGTTCCGCGCCGGCCCTGCCGGTATTCGTACCACCCAGGCGTTCTCGCAGGACTGTCGCTGGGATACCCTGGACGATGACCGCGCCGAAGGCTGCATCCGCTCGCTGGAACACGCCTACAGCAAAGACGGCGGTCTGGCCGTGCTGTACGGTAACTTTGCGGAAAACGGCTGCATCGTGAAAACCGCTGGCGTGGATGACAGCATCCTGAAATTCACCGGTCCGGCGAAAGTGTACGAAAGCCAGGATGAAGCGGTAGACGCGATCCTCGGCGGCAAAGTGGTGGAAGGCGACGTGGTTGTCATTCGCTACGAAGGGCCGAAGGGCGGTCCGGGCATGCAGGAGATGCTCTACCCAACCACCTTCCTGAAATCCATGGGACTCGGTAAAGCCTGCGCGCTGATCACCGACGGGCGTTTCTCCGGCGGCACCTCCGGCCTCTCTATCGGCCACGTTTCCCCGGAAGCGGCAAGCGGTGGCAACATCGCCATCATCGAAGACGGCGACCTGATCGAAATCGATATTCCGAATCGCGGCATTCAGCTCAAGCTGAGCGACCAGGAAATTGCGGCCCGCCGTGAAGCGCAGGAAGCCCGCGGCGACAAAGCCTGGACGCCGAAAGACCGCCAGCGTGAAGTCTCCTTCGCCCTGCGCGCCTACGCGAGCCTTGCCACCAGTGCAGATAAAGGCGCGGTGCGCGATAAATCTAAACTTGGGGGCTAATGATGGCCGAGTCACAACCCTTATCCGCCGCCCCCGAGGGGGCGGAATACCTGAGAGCGGTGCTGCGGGCGCCGGTCTATGAAGCCGTGCAGGTCACGCCCCTGCAGAAAATGGAAAAACTCTCTTCGCGCCTCGATAACGTCATTCTGGTGAAGCGCGAAGACCGCCAGCCGGTGCACAGCTTCAAGCTGCGCGGCGCTTACGCGATGATGGCCGGGCTGACTGACGAGCAAAAAGCGCGCGGCGTGATTACCGCGTCGGCGGGCAACCACGCTCAGGGCGTGGCGTTCTCGTCTGCCCGTTTAGGGCTGAAAGCGCTGATCGTGATGCCGGTCGCTACCGCAGACATCAAAGTCGATGCGGTCCGCGGTTTCGGTGGCGAAGTGCTGCTCCACGGGGCTAACTTCGACGAAGCAAAAGCCAAAGCGATCGAGCTGGCGCAGCAGCAGGGTTTCACCTGGGTACCGCCGTTTGATCACCCGATGGTGATTGCCGGGCAGGGCACGCTGGCGCTTGAACTGCTGCAGCAGGATGCCCATCTTGACCGCGTCTTCGTCCCGGTTGGAGGCGGCGGGTTAGCCGCAGGCGTGGCGGTGCTGATCAAACAGCTGATGCCGCAGATCAAAGTCATCGCCGTTGAAGCGGAAGATTCAGCCTGCCTGAAGGCGGCGTTGGATGCGGGCCATCCGGTAGACCTGCCGCGCGTCGGGCTGTTTGCCGAGGGCGTGGCGGTGAAGCGCATTGGGGATGAAACCTTCCGCCTGTGCCAGGAATATCTCGACGATATCGTCACGGTTGATAGCGATGCTATCTGCGCGGCGATGAAAGATCTGTTCGAGGATGTGCGCGCGGTGGCGGAGCCTTCCGGCGCGCTGGCGCTGGCGGGGATGAAAAAATACATCGCGCAGCACAATATTCGCGGCGAGCGGCTGGCGCACGTGCTGTCTGGTGCAAACGTGAACTTCCACGGTCTGCGCTACGTTTCCGAGCGCTGCGAGCTGGGCGAACAGCGGGAAGCGCTGCTGGCGGTGACCATTCCGGAAGAGAAGGGCAGCTTCCTGAAGTTCTGTCAGCTGCTGGGTGGTCGTTCGGTGACGGAGTTTAACTACCGTTTTGCCGATGCCAAAGACGCCTGTATTTTTGTCGGCGTGCGTCTGAGCCGCGGCGTTGAGGAGCGCAAAGAGATCCTCAGCCTGCTGCATGAGGGCGGCTACAGCGTGGTCGATCTCTCTGACGACGAAATGGCGAAGCTGCACGTGCGCTACATGGTCGGCGGGCGTCCATCGAAGCCGCTCAGGGAACGTCTGTTCAGCTTCGAGTTCCCGGAATCACCGGGCGCATTGCTCAAGTTCCTGCACACGCTGGGCACGCACTGGAACATTTCCCTGTTCCACTACCGCAGCCACGGCACCGACTACGGCCGAGTGCTGGCAGCGTTCGAACTGGGCGAGCACGAGCCGGATTTCGAAACGCGGCTGAACGAGCTGGGCTACGAGTGTCACGACGAAACCCATAACCCGGCCTTCCGCTTCTTCCTCGCGGGCTAAGGGTTGAGCTGCGTGTAGGCCGGGTAAGCGCAGCGCCACCCGGCTTTAATGGTTGGGCAAAATCTTCCAAAACGCATCAATAAGCGGCTCATGCAGCCGCTTTTTTTGTGCGCACACGCCGAGCTCAAACGGCGTTTTCTCGTCGCTGCGCTCCAGAATCATCACGCGATTGCGCACCGGCTCCGGGCTGTTGTCCAGCACCACTTCCGGCAGCAGCGCCACGCCGCAGCCCAGCGCCACCATCGACACCATCGCCTCATGGCCGCTGACCGTGGCGTAAATCGACGGGTTGCTGATCTTCTGACGACGGAACCACAGCTCAATGCGGCGGCGCACCGGACCCTGATCGGCCATGATAAACGGCACCGTGGACCAGTCCGGTTTTTCCACCGATACCTGGTTACGCACCGGGCAGGGCAGCGCCGGGGCAATCAGCACCACCGCCAGATTCTCCAGCATTGAGAATGCCACCGCGCCCGGCAGGGTTTCAGGTTTCCCGGCAATGGCGAGATCCGCTTCGCCCGTCACCACTTTTTCCATTGCGTCGGAGGCGTCGCCGGTCGTGAGCTTAATTTCAACCGACGGATGCGCCGCGCGGAAGCGGTCCAGAATGGGCGGCAGATGGCTATAGGCGGCGGTCACGGAGCAGAAAATATGCAGCTCGCCGGAGAGCGACGGCCCCTGCTGATCGATGGTGTGTCGCAGCTGCTGGTACTGCAACAAGGTCTGCTGGGCAAAGACGCGCAGTTCTTCACCCGCTTCCGTCAGCGTGACGGTGCGGTTGTCGCGCACGAACAGCGGCTGGCCGAGGTCTTCCTCAAGGCGCTGGATCTGGCGCGAAAGCGTGGAGGGGCTGACGTGCATCGCCCGGGCGCTGCGGCCAAAGTGACGGCTTTCCGCCAGGTGCAGGAACATTTTCAGATCGCGTAAATCCACCGATTCCACTCCCTCTTTTTACATTGCAAAAATTGCAACATGACGTTGTGAATATATCAATTTCCGCAATAAATTTCCTGTTGTAATGTGGGTACATTCTCGCTGAAACGCGAACCGAACAATAAGACACACAACATCACGAGGTATCACCCATGGCTAACTACTTTAATACACTGAACTTGCGCCAGCAGCTGGCGCAGCTGGGCAAATGCCGCTTCATGGCGCGCGATGAATTTGCCGATGGCGCGAGCTACCTTCAGGGTAAAAAAGTGGTCATCGTCGGCTGTGGCGCACAGGGTCTGAACCAGGGTCTGAACATGCGTGACTCCGGTCTGGATATCTCCTACGCCCTGCGTAAAGAAGCGATTGCTGAGAAGCGCGCGTCCTGGCGTAAAGCGACCGAAAACGGCTTTAAAGTGGGTACCTACGAAGAGCTGATCCCGCAGGCGGATCTGGTGGTTAACCTGACGCCAGACAAGCAGCACTCAGACGTTGTGCGTTCCGTACAGCCGCTGATGAAAGATGGCGCCGCGCTGGGTTACTCCCACGGCTTCAACATCGTTGAAGTGGGTGAGCAGATCCGTAAAGACATCACCGTAGTGATGGTGGCACCGAAGTGCCCGGGTACGGAAGTACGCGAAGAGTACAAACGTGGCTTCGGCGTGCCGACCCTGATCGCGGTTCACCCGGAAAACGATCCAAAAGGCGAAGGCATGGCGATTGCCAAAGCATGGGCAGCGGCGACCGGCGGCCACCGTGCGGGCGTTCTGGAATCCTCCTTCGTTGCCGAAGTGAAATCTGACCTGATGGGCGAGCAGACCATTCTGTGCGGCATGCTGCAGGCCGGTTCTCTGCTGTGCTTCGACAAGCTGGTGGAAGAAGGTACCGACCCGTCATACGCGGAAAAACTGATTCAGTTCGGCTGGGAAACCATCACCGAAGCGCTGAAGCAGGGCGGTATTACGCTGATGATGGACCGTCTGTCCAACCCGGCAAAACTGCGTGCTTACGCGCTGTCTGAACAGCTGAAAACCATCATGGCACCGCTGTTCCAGAAACATATGGACGACATCATCTCCGGCGAATTCTCTTCCGGCATGATGGCGGACTGGGCGAACGACGATAAAAACCTGCTGACCTGGCGTGAAGAGACCGGTAAAACCGCGTTTGAAAACGCTGCCCAGTTCGACGGCAAAATCAGCGAGCAGGAGTACTTCGATAAAGGCGTACTGATGATCGCGATGGTGAAAGCAGGCGTTGAGCTGGCGTTCGAAACCATGGTGGACTCCGGCATCATCGAAGAGTCTGCGTACTATGAATCACTGCACGAGCTGCCGCTGATTGCGAACACCATCGCCCGTAAGCGTCTGTACGAAATGAACGTGGTTATCTCTGATACCGCAGAATACGGTAACTACCTGTTCTCATACGCCTGTGTACCGCTGCTGAAAGAGTTTATGACCACTCTGCAGACGGGCGATCTGGGCAAAGCGATTGCGGAAGGTGCGGTTGACAACGCGCAGCTGCGCGATGTGAACGAAGCGATTCGCAGTCACCAGATCGAGAAAGTCGGTCACAAACTGCGTGGCTACATGACCGATATGAAGCGTATCGCGGTAGCAGGCTAAGCGTAATTAATCGGGTGGCGAAAGCCACCCGAACTGTTTCAGCTACGCAGTACTGCGCCGGGGTATCCCAGCTGGCGCCACGCCTCATACACCACCACCGACACCGCATTTGACAGATTCATGCTGCGGCTGTCCGGCATCATCGGAATACGAATTTTTTGTTCGGCTGGCAAGGCATCAAGAATGGTGGCGGGCAGGCCGCGTGTTTCCGGGCCAAACATCAGATAATCCCCGTCCTGATAGCTCACGGCGCTGTGCGCTGGCGTGCCTTTGGTGGTCAGGGCGAACATGCGCTGCGGTTTTTCGGCTTCCAGAAACGTGGCGTAATCGCGATGGCGAACGACGGCAGTAAATTCATGGTAATCCAGCCCAGCACGACGCAGGCGCTTGTCGTCCCACGTGAAGCCCATCGGCTCAATGATATGCAGGCGAAAACCGGTGTTGGCGCACAGTCGGATGATGTTGCCGGTATTGGGTGGAATTTCTGGTTCGAATAAAACGATGTTAAGCATGCTGCCCCCTTAATTGCGGGGGCAGAATAGCATCCCCTCTCCCCTTTGGGGAGAGGACTAAAGACCGCACAACTTCTTAAGCAGCGTCGCCGTGCGACAGCGGTGCCAGCGCTGCAGGCAGTTTACTCAACTCCTGCACCAGCGAATCCCGGCTGATTTCGCTAATCGTCTTCGCACCGGTCAGCGTCATCGCCACCTTCATCTCTTTCTCGATCAGGTTCAGCAGGTTCGCCACGCCCGCCTGACCGCTGGTGGCCAGCGCGTACAGGTACGCACGACCCAGCAGCACGCTGTCTGCGCCCAGCGCAATCATGCGCACCACGTCCAGCCCGTTACGAATGCCGCTGTCGGCCAGAATCGCGATATCCCCTTTCACTGCATCTGCGATTGCAGGCAGCGCGCGGGCAGAAGAGAGCACGCCGTCGAGCTGGCGTCCACCGTGGTTCGAGACCACGATCCCGTCTGCGCCAAAGCGTACCGCGTCGCGGGCATCTTCCGGGTCGAGGATCCCTTTGATCACCATCGGACCGTCCCAGAATTCGCGGATCCACTCCAGGTCTTTCCACGAGATGGACGGATCGAAGTTATTTGCCAGCCAGCCGATGTAATCTTCCAGCCCGGTAGGTTTGCCGAGATAGGTCGAGATATTGCCCAGATCGTGCGGACGTCCGTTCAGACCCACGTCCCACGCCCACTGCGGGTGGGTCACTGCCTGCCAGTAGCGGCGCAACGCAGCATTCGGGCCGCTCATACCGGAGTGGGCATCGCGGTAGCGCGCGCCCGGTGTTGGCATATCCACGGTAAAGACCAGCGTGGAGCAGCCCGCCGCTTTGGCGCGCTCCAGCGCGTTGCGCATAAAGCCGCGATCCCGCAGGACGTACAGCTGGAACCACATCGGGCGCTTGATGGTCGGGGCGACCTCTTCTATCGGGCAGACGGACACGGTGGAAAGGGTAAACGGAATGCCTTTGGCATCCGCCGCAGCGGCGGCCTGTACTTCGCCACGGCGGGCGTACATACCGCACAGGCCTACGGGCGCGAGTGCCACCGGCATGGAGAGCGTTTCGTTGAACAGCTTCGTCTCAAGGCTCAGGTCAGACATATTCTTCAGCACGCGCTGGCGCAGGGCCACTTCTGAGAGATCTTCCACGTTGCGGCGCAGGGTGTATTCGGCATACGCCCCGCCGTCGATGTAGTGGAACAGGAACGGCGGCAAAATGCGCTGCGCCGCGGCGCGATAGTCACTGGCTGCTGAAATAATCATGCTTTGTTCTCCCTGGAAATATCACTGTCGCCAGGCAGACGGGTAATACGCGCCTGTCGGGCCTGATCTTCATCGAATCGTTTAATGGTGGTGTGCACGAAGCCGAGATGCGCCATCATCGCCTTGCGCGCGGCCTCGGCATCGCCCGCCAGAATGGCGTTGAGCACCGCCTCGTGCTGTTCTGTTAGCTGAGCAAAAACCGGCGGGACCAGATACATGCGCTGGCGGCTCTGCTTTACGGAGGATTGCAGCAGGTCGAAGAACCCGCGCATGGTCTGCAGCAGAACGACGTTGTGCGACGCCTCGGCAATCGCCAGGTGAAAACGCACGTCCGCCTGGGAGGCGATGTCAGGGTCGCTGCTTTGCGTGGCCTCAAAACAGGCTTTGAGCTTCTCTTTGTCGGCCTCGGTTGCCCGCATGGCCGCGTGCCAGGCCGTGCTGGTTTCGATGGCATGACGCGCTTCAAGGATGTCGAAGCTGTAGTCCGGGTCGTTTTCCATCAGCGTTTTCAGTGGCTGGACGATATTTTGCTCGGACCAGTCGTCATGCTGCCAGCGCACGAAAGTGCCGCCGCCGCGACGGCTCAACAGCACCCCTTCGTTAACCAGCGTCGCCAGCGCCTCGCGCAGTGAATTGCGCGACACGCCAAGCTGGGCGGCAAGCTGGCGTTCGGCGGGCAATTTCATGCCCGCTTCCAGATGTTGTTCTTCAATCAGCGCCCGCACGCGAGTGGCAATCTCGTCGGACAGGCGTCTGGGCATCACTATCATGGAATCATCCAGGTTAAGACATAGGCCTGCAGCGTGGTAATAACGCCCACCATGCAGGTAAATATCAGGCTGTGTTTAACGGTAAAGCGGAACAGATCCGACTCTTTACCCACCAGTCCCACCGCGGCACAGGCAATGGCGATGGACTGCGGGGAGATCATTTTCCCGGTCACGCCGCCGGTGGTGTTTGCGGCGACCAGCAGGACATCCGACACGCCAATCTGCTGCGCGGCCGTTGCCTGTAAGGCGGCAAACAGGGCGTTTGACGAGGTATCGGAACCGGTCAGGAACACCCCAAGCCAGCCGAGGAACGGCGAGAAGAAGGTAAACGCGTGTCCGGTGTGCGCCAGCGCTAACGCCAGCGTCGACGACAGGCCGGAGTAGTTTGAGATAAACGCGAAGGCCAGCACCATGCCGATGGAGTAGATCGGCAGCATTAGCTCTTTAATCGTCGCCGCAAAGGTCTGTACCGCGGCGGCAGGCTTCATGCGCAGCCACACCACGGAAAGAAGTGCCGCAAACAGGATGGCCGTGCCGGTGGCAGAGAACCAGTCAAACTTAAACACTGCCGCATACGGCGTGGCGTCGTGCACCACCGGCGGCATACGCGCGACCATCTTGTCGAGGAACGGCACGGAGATGTTAATCACCATGTCGTACAGCGCGCCGCCCGGCGCGAACAGCGCTTTAAACGGTGGAATGCTCCACAGTGTTACGGTGGCGGTCAGGAACAGGAACGGTGACCACGCGCGTACAATCTGCCCGGCGGTATAGCCGGTGCGGGCCAGCGTCTGATCCACGTGCGAGGCGCCCATGTCCGCAAAGCGGAAGATGCGCACCGGCTGCCAGCGTTTCAGGAACAGCGTCAGACAGACCAGCGACACCAGGGAAGAGATAATGTCCGGCAGTTCAGGGCCGAGGAAGTTGGAGCTGAGATACTGGGCAATCGCGAACGAACCACCCGCCACCATCACCGCCGGCCAGGTCTCCTTCACGCCGCGCCAGCCGTCCATAATCGCCATGATCCAGAACAGCACGATGATGGTCAGGAACGGCAGCTGACGGCCAACCATCTGGCCAATCTCGAAGCTGTCCAGTCCGGTCACCTGGCCCGCCACCAGAATCGGAATACCCATCGCGCCAAACGCAACCGGCGCGGTGTTCACAATCAGGCACAGGCCAGCGGCATACAGCGGGTTAAAGCCCAGCCCGACCAGCAGCGCGGCGGTGATCGCCACCGGCGCGCCGAATCCTGCCGCCCCTTCCAGAAACGCCCCGAAGGAGAAGCCGACAATCAGCATCTGCAGGCGCTGGTCAGGCGTGATGGAGAGAATCGATGAGCGGATAATGTCGAACTGTCCGGTTTTTACCGAGATTTTGTAGACAAAGACGGCGGCGATGATGATCCACGCAATCGGCCACAGTCCGTAGAAGAAGCCGTAGACGACGGAGGCCAGCGCGCGATCGACCGGCATTTTGTAGAAGAACAGCGCCACCATCAGGGCGATAGCAACGGTATAGGTCGCGGCGAGGTAGCCCTTCAGCTTGAGCTTAATCAGCGCAAAGAAGAAGAACAGGATCGGAAGCGATGCGATCAAGCTCGACAGCCAGATGTTTCCGGCCGGATCGTAGTTTTGTTGCCAGAGGCTCATGCAGGTCTCCTGGGGACCACACAATTAGCGCTGCGGGTGAGTCTCCGCTCATCTCTGCGTCACAGAATGTGTAAAAGTGGTCCTGCCAATGTTGTGTTGTAGGGTTAATGACAATGAATGGTTAACCAAATGTTATGGTCAGGCAATGGGTTTGTGAGCGGAATTAATGGAATTGTGAACCGGGGGAGGATTGATTGCGCTATTGGTTGGACCAATTCACGCGAAGGGGAAAAGAGTAGGCCGGGTAAGCGCAGCGCCACCCGGCATGAAATCAGAACGCGGTCTTACAAAAACCCGTCATCTCTTTCAGGCCCATCTCGCGGCCAAGCTCAGTCATCGGGTGTACCACCACCAGACCACGGACGCTTTTTTTCAGCTTGCCCATGTCGGCCTGCTCTTTTTTAGTGATCGCACGGCGGTGCGGCATGTTCATCAGCTTCTGCGCTTCTTTGCTCAGCTTCTGGCCTTTCACTTCGCGCAGGCGCTCAATTTCTGTTTCCAGCGTGGCGGCTTCTTTCTCCAGCTCGGCGTACTTCTCGGCGGACTCTACCAGGGAGAGGCCAGCCATCTGGTGACGGATCAGATCCAGACGGTCGCTCAAGCGTTTAATTTCGTTCTTTTCGACTTCTTTCATGACAAATGACTCTAAATCGGGGGAATTTACAGGAAGGATACACCAATGTGCGCAGGCTTACTTCTGAAACGCTTTTTTTAAGCTGATTCGGGAAATCAGCTCAGTCAGGGAAAGGACCATGGTGGAACGGACAACCTGTTGATAACGCAGCTTTTGCATCGCGTATAGCTCAGGGTCGCTGTTATCAAAATGGGGCGCAGGGGGCAATGCGGTGACGCAGTGTAATTCGCCGAAAGGCCCAAGAATTTCATCATCAGTAAAGGTGTACTCATTACCGTCATGATTTAACTCTTCGCGTAACGCCATCAGCAGTTCAGCGTCTTCATACTCTGGCCTGCTTAGCACGCCAAGGCCATAAATCAGCTTCAGACGCACTGAAAGATCGCCCAGCGGTCCGTCTCCGTCCAGTAACGGTTCTACAGCATATTTTACCGCGTAGTCGTCTTTGCGAAACACCTGAAGCACCAGGATATTGACCGCCTCAGTTAACAGTTCGACGGCGGCAATCAGGAAACTTCGTACGGTTTTGCCAGCATTCAGACGCTCAAGCACACGGTTTTCAAAGGCCTGGGTTTGTTCCATTATTGCCTGCATATCTGACAATCTGTTATTCGGGCGCAGGCTAACCTGCGCCGGACTCTGTATCATTTGGTTGCGTTATATGCGCTTACCGCCTCCGCCACCACGTCGCTGTTGGCGTCCAGACCGGAAATCTGCGCCAGCGCAGCTTGCGCGCCGTTGTCGTCAATCAGCTGAGCCAGCTCAATCGCCTGCGGATCCTGCTCGCTGCGGTAGTGCATTGCGGCCGCAATCCCTTTCACCAGGTTGGCGTGCGGCAGGCCGTATTCCAGCGTGCCCAGCAGCGGCTTAATCAGGCGATCGCCCGCGCTCAATTTACGCAGCGGCTGACGACCCACGCGCTCAACGTCATCTTTCAGATACGGGTTTTCAAAACGACCGAGGATTTTCTGGATGTATGCTGCGTGTTTGTCAGCATCAAAACCGTAGCGTTTGATCAGCACCGCGCCGCTCTCTTCCATTGCCCCTTTAACCACCGCGCGGATCTTCTCATCAAGGATCGCGTCACGAATGGTCTGATGACCGGCCAATTTTCCGAGGTACGCGGTTATAGCATGACCCGTGTTCAGCGTGAAGAGTTTACGTTCGACAAATGCCATCAGGTTATCAGTTAATTCCATCCCCGGGATGGTGGGCAGTGTGCCTTTAAACTGGGTTTTATCGACGATCCACTCGCTGAAGGTTTCAACGGTCACTTCCAGCGGGTCGTTGGTTGCAGATTCTGATGGCGGTACGATACGGTCAACGGCGGAGTCGACAAAGCCGACGTGCGCTTCAACCCAGGCTTTGTCTTCGTCAGCGACAGCCGCCAGAACGTGGCCTTTCAGCTGCGTGGTGCCGCGCACCATGTTTTCGCAGGCGATGATGTTCAGCGGAGCGTCGTTGCCCTGTGCTTTACGCTTCGCCAGACCTTTTGCCACTGCCGGGGCGATGCGCTCAAGCACCACCGGACCTACCGCCGTGGTGACCAGATCAACGCTGGCAATCAGGTCGATAACGTCGTCGCCAATGCTGCTTACTGCATTCACGCCCGACACAGTTTCAACCTGCTCGTTTTCACCCACTACGTGGACCTGATAGCTATGACGGGCATTCAGGGCATCCAGGACCACCTGATTCACATCGGCAAACGTCAGCGTAATGCCCGCGTCTGCCAGCAGTTTGCCGATAAAACCACGGCCAATGTTACCTGCGCCAAAATGTAATGCTTTCATAGTATTAACCTTCATCAATGTTTTTACCCGAGAGGGCTGGGGTGAGGAACGTTTTCCCCCTCACCCTAGCCCTCTCCCCGGGGGGAGAGGGTAGAGTCGCTGCTATTTGTTGAGCAGTGCAAGCACTTCTTCAACGCTGGTAGTGTTGGTCAGACGCTCAATAACCGTTTCGTCATCCAGCGCGTTGGTCAGGCTGGTGATCACCTGAATGTGCTCGTTGTTGCGAGCGGCGATACCAATCACCAGACGGGCGATGTCGTCTTCTTCTTCACCGAAGCGCACGCCGTCAGGATACTGACAGAACACCACGCCCGTTTTCAGCACGCGGTCTTTCGCTTCAACCGTACCGTGCGGCACCGCGATGGATTCGCCCAGGTAGGTTGGGGTCAGTTTTTCGCGTTCCAGCATTGCGTCAACGTATTCAGGCTGAACGTAACCCCCTTTCACCAGCTGTTCACCGGCAAAGCGAATCGCTTCTTCTTTGGTGGCTGCGGTACGACCGAGGAAGATATTCTCCGCGCCCAGTTTAAACAGGTGGGCGTTGCTCTCGTCGAAGCTGTCCTGCAGGCTACTGCGCACTTTGACTTCGTTATCTTCGTGACGCTGGGCCGCAACCAGACGCTCTGTCAGGCTGGTATACAGGCCGCTGTCGAGGAAGTTAGTCAGCGAAATGTGCTGCGCCTGAGGCACCTGACGCATGGCGCGTTCGGTCAGATCGCGGTGCGTGATCACCAGGTCAACGTCCGGCGGCAGGCTGTTAATCGCGCTGTTGGTCACAGAGATATTGGTCAGACCCGCATCCTGTACTTTCTTACGCAGCACGCCTGCACCCATTGCGCTGGAGCCCATACCGGCGTCACAGGCAACGATGATTTTACGCACGTGGCTCAGATCGTTTGAGACATCGCCAGCCGCCAGCGGGGTTGCGCCTTTGGACTCAGCTTTCATGTCGTGCATACGACGGGTTGCCGCTTCGATATCGTCGTCTTCTTTCACTTTGCTGGTTTTCAGCAGGATAGACGCCACCACGAAGGAGACCGCCATCGCCGCACAGATCGCCGCGATGTTAGCGAAGTAAGCCCCTTTCGGCGTCATTGCCAGCACCGCCAGGATAGAGCCAGGAGACGCTGGAGAAACCAGACCACCGCCCAGCACGCTCAGGGTGAACACACCGGTCATACCGCCGAGGATAACGGCCAGGATCAGACGTGGGTTCATCAGCACGTACGGGAAGTAAATTTCATGGATACCACCCAGGAAGTGGATGATAGCCGCGCCGCCCGCAGACTGCTTAGCGCTGCCGCGGCCAAAGAACATGTACGCCAGCAGAACGCCCATACCCGGACCCGGGTTCGCTTCAATCAGGAAGAAGATGGACTTGCCGAGGTCATGGGACTGCTGAATACCCAGCGGTGAGAAGATACCGTGGTTGATGGCGTTGTTGAGGAACAGGATTTTCGCCGGTTCAACAAAGATAGACGCCAGCGGCAGCATGTCGTGCGCAACCATGAAGTTAACGCCTGCTGCCAGAATTTTGGACAGCACTTCAACCGCAGGGCCAATGCCCATGAACGCCAGAATCGCGAGGATCATCCCGATGATGCCCGCAGAGAAGTTGTTCACCAGCATTTCGAAGCCGGATTTGATCTTGCCATCAACCCAGACGTCGAATTTCTTAATCGCCCAGCCGCCCAGAGGACCGGCAATCATGGCGCCGAGGAACATCGGCATATCCGCACCGACGATAACACCCATGGTTGTGATCGCGCCCACTACGCCACCACGGTCACCGCCGACCAGACGACCACCGGTGAAACCGATGAGCAGCGGCAGCAGATAGGTAATCATTGGACCAACAAGCTTCGCCAGCGTTTCGTTAGGCAACCACCCTGTCGGAATGAACAATGCAGTGATGATACCCCACGCGATAAACGCGCCGATGTTTGGCATCACCATGTTGCTGAGGAAACGACCAAAGCTTTGAACTTTGATCTTGAAATCGGATGACATAAAACACCCCTTCTTATGTTTACGCTTAGGCTTGCGGCCCGAGGTTTATCGTTAATGTGCGGCGGCAGAGGTAGCCGGGCCCTGTTCTGATGCTGTGAAATCTGGCACTGAATCGTTCAACTGTCCAGACAGCGAAAATTTGTGTGATCTCAGTCACGTAAATGTAGGGGGTGGGGCGAATAATGAAGTGATCTTCATCACAAAATCAGTGTGCAAAATAAATACAACGTGTAGAAAAGCAGCAAAATCACCCCTTTTTTGTGATTAGCATCACATTTGGTGGTGGCGGGTTTGTTTCTGAGATGTGACGTCATTCACAAAATATTTTTATGCGGATTTATCTGCGTGTGATCCTTGGCAAACTTTGCTTTTCCGTTCAACGCCAGAATGAAAGCAAGCAACACGGAAAGCTAAAAAACCACTTTTATGATGTGGTATGGCGAAAAGGGACAAGGTAGATTACGCTCATAATGTAAGGTTAAGTATATTATTATTCAGGATATATTTTGACACGCTTATAAACTTGCATGGAGATATTATAAAAACCGATACTCCCCGGCTTTGAAATAACAAGTGTTGTTTTGGTGTTTAAAAATAAATTAATTAGGCTGCGCACTGTTTTATTAATTTAATGAGTTGACGTTGTTTAAGTGAGGAGAATATGTTTCTCAACTATTTTGCGCTGGGTGTATTGATTTTTGTGTTCCTGGTTCTGTTTTACGGAATCATCGCTATTCATGACATCCCTTATAATATGGCTAAAAAACGTAACCATCCCCATGCCGATGCTATCCATACGGCGGGGTGGATAAGCCTGTTTACGCTCCATGCCATTTGGCCGTTTCTGTGGATATGGGCCACGCTGTATCGGGAAGATCGCGGCTGGGGTATGCAGAACCATATCTCAAAACCGGATGAGGTGCCGGGTATGGATGCCCTGACCCAACGCGTAGCCGAACTCGAGCAAAAACTGGCCGCAGTGCAACCCGCTGCCGATAAAAATACGCTGGAGCGCTGATCATGGATTTGTTAATTATTCTGACCTATGTGGCCTTTGCATGGGCCATCTTTAAAATATTTCGTATTCCGGTCAACCAATGGACGCTCGCCACCGCAACGCTAGGTGGGGTTTTTATTGTCGCGGGCCTTATCTTATTAATGAACTATAACCACCCGTATACCTTTACGGCGCAAAAAGCGGTTATTTCCATTCCGATCACCCCGCAGGTGACGGGAATAGTCACGGAAGTGACCGATAAAAATAACCAGCTTATTAAAAAAGGCGAAGTGTTATTTAAACTGGATCCGGGCCGCTATCAGGCGCGCGTCGACAGGCTGAAGGCTGATCTGGTGACCGCTACGCACAATATCGACAATCTGAAAGCTCAGCTGTCGGAAGCGGTCGCTAATACGACACGCGTGTCCGCTGAACGTGACCGTCTGTTTAAAGATTATCAGCGCTACCTGAAAGGCAGCCAGGCGAAGGTGAATCCGTTCTCTGAAAGCGACATCGACAACGCGCGTCAGAATTACCTGGCCCAGGATGCGATGGTGAAAGGCTCTGTTGCCGAACAAACGCAGATTCAAAGCCAGTTGGACAGCATGGTGAATGGCGAACAGTCGCAGATTGCTTCTCTTCGTGCCCAACTGGCAGAAGCCACCTATAACCTCGATCAGACCGTGGTGCGTGCGCCAAGCAATGGTTACATCACTCAGGTGCTGATCCGTCCGGGTACCTATGCCGCCGCGCTGCCGCTGCGTCCGGTGATGGTTTTCATCCCGGAACAGAAACGTCAAATCGTGGCGCAATTCCGTCAGAACTCGTTACTGCGTTTAAAACCGGGCGACGAAGCGGAAGTGGTGTTCAATGCGCTTCCGGGCCAGGTGTTCACCGGTAAACTGACCAGCGTCCTGCCGGTGGTGCCGGGAGGTACGTATCAGGCGCAGGGCGCGCTGCAGGCGCTGACGGTCGTGCCGGGCACCGATGGCGTGCAGGCGCTCATCGAACTGGAGCCAAACGCGGACGTTGATGCGCTGCCTGACGGTATCTATGCCCAGGTGGCGGTCTATTCCGACCACTTCGCCCACGTCTCGGTGATGCGTAAGGTCCTGTTACGTATGACCAGCTGGATGCACTACCTCTACCTCGATCACTAATCTCCCCCAAGGCAGGAATGCGATATGCATACCTGCCTTTTTTCGCTGCTTGATCCATACTGACCTCTTTGTGAGCATCCAGGATCAGGCAATGAAACTCATCGGCAGCTACACCAGTCCCTTCGTGCGTAAAATCTCGATTCTCCTGCTGGAGAAAGGGATTGAATTTGAATTCGTCAATGAACAGCCCTACAGCGCCGACAATGGCGTTGCCCAGTACAATCCGTTGGGTAAAGTCCCTGCGCTGGTGACCGATGAGGGGGAATGCTGGTTTGATTCGCCGATTATTGCGGAATACGTCGAACAACTCGGCGTTGCGCCAGCCATGCTGCCAGCCGATCCAAAAGCGGCGCTGGCCATGAAGCAAATAGAAGCGCTCGCAGATGGCATCATGGATGCGGCGTTAACCTCGGTTCGGGAGCTGGCGCGACCTGTCGCCCAGCAGTCGGAAACGGAGCTGCTGCGCCAGCGGGAAAAAATCAGCCGCAGCCTGGACCGGTGCGAGCAGCTCCTCCGAGAAGGGAAAATTCAGATCGATAGCGTGGATCTGGCAACCATTGCCATCGTCTGCGCCATGGGTTATCTCAACTTCCGCCACGTTTCCCCGGGATGGTGCGTCAACCGTCCGCTGCTGGTGAAGCTCACGGAAACGCTTTGTCAGCGCGAGAGCTTTGCCCGTACCGAACCGCCAAAGGCTTGACGCGAGATATAACACTTCCCGCCGGGAGGCGGTACAATCCCGCCACATGTTAACTCCCTCTCCCGTCGGGAGGGGGGAAGATATTTACTCGCCGGGCGCATTATGACTACTCATCATTCCCTCTACAGCCAGATTCCTGCCACCGATCGTCTGCTTCGTGAATCGTACGTTCAAACCGCTCTGGAACAGTTCGGCCATACCGCCACGGTCGACATGCTTCGCCAGCTTCAGGACGAAGCCCGACGCCATATTCAGGCTGAAAATGCGCTGCCCGCCTGGTGCGAGCAGTGGGGAGAGGAAGCGCAGAGAAGGCTGGCAGAGAAAACGCAAAGCGCGTTACGGCCGGTCATCAACCTGACGGGAACCGTGCTGCATACCAACCTTGGGCGCGCGCAACAGGCTGAAGAGGCGGTCGCTGCGGTGGTGCAGGCTATGCGCTCGCCGGTGACGCTGGAATACGATCTGGACGGCGCCGGGCGCGGTCACCGTGACCGGGCGCTGGCGGAGCTGCTATGTCAGCTGACCGGGGCGGAAGATGCCTGCATTGTTAATAACAACGCGGCAGCGGTACTGCTGATGCTGGCGGCGACCGCCAGCGGTAAAGAGGTGGTGGTTTCCCGCGGCGAGCTGGTGGAGATTGGCGGAGCGTTTCGCATTCCGGATGTGATGCGCCAGGCGGGCTGTACGCTGCATGAAGTCGGCACGACCAACCGCACGCATGCTAAAGACTACCGCGCGGCGGTGAATGAAAATACCGCGCTGCTGATGAAGGTCCACACCAGCAATTACCATATAGAAGGCTTTACCAAAACCGTTGATGAAGCGGAACTGGCGGCGATTGGGCGTGAGCTGAATGTGCCGGTGATTGCCGATCTCGGCAGCGGTTCGCTGGTGGATTTAAGCCAGTACGGTCTGCCAAAAGAGCCCATGCCGCAGGAGATGATTGCCGCTGGCGTGAGCCTGGTGAGCTTCTCCGGCGACAAACTGCTGGGCGGGCCGCAGGCGGGGATTATCGTCGGCAAGCGCGGGCTGATAGCCCAGCTCCAGCAACATCCGCTGAAGCGCGCGTTACGCGCCGATAAAATGACGCTCGCCGCGCTGGAAGCGACCCTGCGGCTCTACCTGCACCCGGAGAAGCTGGCCGAACGCCTGCCTACGCTGCGACTGCTGGGCCGTGACGCCGCGTCAATCCGCGCGCAGGCTGAATTACTGTTGCCGCAGGTTGCACCGCATTACCCCGATTTTGACGTGCGCATTGAGCCCTGTCAGTCGCAGATTGGCAGCGGATCGCTGCCGGTAGACAGGCTGCCGAGCGAAGCGCTGACCTTCATGCCGCGTGATGGACGCGGTAGCCACCTTGAGGCGCTGTCAGCGCGCTGGCGCGCGCTGCCGATGCCCGTGATTGGCCGTATTTACGGTGGCCGAATGTGGCTGGATTTACGCTGTCTTGAAGACGAAGCGCGATTTCTGGAGATGCTGTTGAAATGATTATTGCCACCGCCGGTCACGTCGACCACGGAAAAACCACGCTGTTGCAGGCCATTACCGGCATTAACGCCGATCGTCTGCCGGAAGAGAAAAAGCGCGGCATGACTATCGATCTGGGTTATGCCTACTGGCCGCAGCCCGATGGCCGCGTGCTGGGCTTCATTGATGTACCGGGACATGAAAAATTTCTCTCCAACATGCTCGCAGGAGTGGGGGGGATTGACCATGCCCTGCTGGTGGTCGCCTGCGATGACGGCGTGATGGCGCAAACGCGTGAACATCTTGCGATCCTGCAGCTGACGGGCAACCCGCAGTTAACCGTCGCACTCACGAAAGCCGATCGCGTGGATGAAGCGCGCATAAATGAGGTGCGCGAGGAAGTACTGGCCACCCTGCGTGAATATGGTTTTGCTGATGCACCGCTGTTTGTCACAGTGGCGACAGAAGGGCGCGGTATCGATGAACTTCGCCACCACTTACAGCAGCTTTCATCACGCGAACACGCCAGCTATCACCGCTTCCGTCTGGCTATTGACCGGGCCTTTACCGTAAAAGGTGCGGGGCTGGTGGTGACCGGAACCGCGCTAAGCGGTGAAGTGAACGTCGGGGATACGCTCTGGCTGACGGGGGTGAATAAACCGATGCGCGTGCGTGGGTTACATGCGCAAAACCAGCCCACGGAGCATGCCCATGCCGGACAGCGTATCGCGCTGAACATCGCCGGGGATGCTGAAAAAGATGCCATCAACCGTGGAGACTGGCTGCTGGCTGACGCCCCGCCGGAGCCTTCCGGGCGGGTCATTGTTTCTCTCCAGACCCATGCGGCGCTGACCCAATGGCAGCCGCTGCATATTCACCATGCGGCCAGCCATATTACCGGGCGCGTATCACTGCTGGAAAACGATCTCGCCGAGCTGGTGTTCGATGCGCCGCTCTGGCTTGCGGATAACGACCGTCTGGTGCTGCGCGATATCTCGGCGCGGGAGACGTTGGCCGGGGCGCGCGTGGTGACGCTCAATCCGCCACGTCGTGGCAAGCGTAAGCCAGAGTACCTGCAATGGCTGGCAGCGCTGTCGCAGGCCAGCGATGATAAGGCCGCACTGCGGGTCCATCTTGAGCGCGGTGCGGTGAATCTCGCTGATTTCGCCTGGGCACGCCAGTTGAGCAGTGAAGGGTTGCGCCAGTTAACCCAGGAGCCAGGCTTTATTCAGGCCGGTAATAACATGCTGAACGCGCCGGTTGCCGCACACTGGCAGCGCAAAATACTGAGTACGCTCGCTACCTACCATGAACAGCATCAGGATGAACCCGGTCCGGGGCGTGAACGTCTGCGACGCATGGCATTGCCGATGGAAGACGATGCGCTGGTGCTCCTGCTGATTGAAAACATGCGAGAAAGCGGGGTGATTAAAAGCCATCACGGCTGGCTGCATTTGCCGGATCACAAGGCAGGTTTTACCGCCGAGCAAGAGTCGGTCTGGCAGAAAACGGCACCGCTGTTTGGCGATGAACCCTGGTGGGTCCGCGATCTCGCGCGTGAAACCCATACCGACGAGCAGGTAATGCGGCAGGTATTGCGTCATGCCGCGCAGCAGGGGCTGATTGTGGCGATCGTAAAAGATCGTTATTACCGGAACGATCGGATCGTGGCGTTCGCGAATATGATCCGCGAACTGGATCAGGCTCGCGGATCAACCTGTGCGGCAGATTTCCGTGACCAGCTGAACGTGGGCCGCAAGCTGGCGATTCAGATCCTGGAATATTTCAACCGCATTGGGTTTACGCGTCGCCGGGGTAATGACCATCTGCTTCGCGACGCGCAGCTGTTCCCTTAAGCGTTACGTATGACGAGCGAGTTTCTGCTTCGCCAGCCACACCGCGCCCAGTCTTCCTGCCTGGTTACCCAGTTTACAGGGAAGAATGGGCACCTTAAGGGCCTCCCACTCCTCGAATCGCTGTAGGTACTTATCGAGCAGGAGATAAATTTTCTCCTGCTCGCTTATCCCGCCGCCAATCAGCACGGCCTGGGGATCGAACATCGAGATCACGCTATAAACGCCGCGCGACAGAAAATGCGCCCAGGCTTCAATGGCTTCGCGCAGATGCACGTCACTTTCCATACGTTTAAACAGCTCTTCCCCGTGGGGCATTTCGTCTTCTGACAGCGCCAGCGCACGGCTGCAGGCTTTCATCAGACCGCTGGCAGAGGCGACCTCATGCATTGGTTCACCCTTGTCCCCTACGGGCAGCACGCCAAATTCACCCGCACGGTAATGCGACCCGCGATAGAGATCGCCTTCCATCACTATTCCGCCGCCAATGCCCGTGCCGATGGTGATGCAGACGAAATGTTCGTAGTCCTTACCTGCGCCCTGCCAGCGTTCGCCCAGTGCCGCACAGTTGGCGTCATTTTCCACGGTAACGGGAAGATCGGTCAGCCCGGTAAACAGCTCGCACAGGTTTTCACCATCAAGATAGTCAAGCGCCCCCGCTTTTGCCGCTTCGCCGGTATGGTGGTTAATATGGCCGGGAAAACTGACGCCGATGCCGACAATGTCATTTTCCTTTCGGTACTGCTCTACAACGCTTTTCCATTTCTCTTTGAATGTACTGGCATCCTCAGGGGTATCGTACTCATCGGACGTGAGTTCGTTGCCGTTTTCATCAATCACGCCGTGTTTGATGTGGGTTCCGCCCACGTCAAAGCCGATAAATAGCTGCATCGCATCGTTCCTCATGAGCCCTTGAGCTGTTAAGTATGGCTCAGCGGCAGAAACGAAACGTAAAGTACGGTAATCCGTGATACGCCTCGTAAACCCGTCACCGGTTGGCGAGAAAATCGCCAGTGGGAGCTACCCTTGATGTACACCAACAGCAAGGAGACGGTCATGACAAACAATCCTCCCTCATCACGTATCCAGCCTGGCGAGTATGGTTTTCCCCTCAAGCTGAAGCCCCGTTATGACAACTTTATTGGCGGCGACTGGGTAGCACCCGTCGACGGTGAATACTATTCCAACCTCACGCCCGTCACAGGCCAGCCGCTGTGTGAGATAGCCAGCTCCGGCAAGCGCGATATCGACCTGGCGCTGGATGCTGCGCACAAAGCCAAAGATAAATGGGGCCAGACTTCCGTTCAGGACAGAGCCGCCATGTTGTTCAAAATCGCCGACCGGATGGAGCAGAATCTGGAGCTGTTAGCGACGGCGGAAACCTGGGACAACGGCAAACCGATCCGTGAAACCATGGCGGCAGATGTGCCGCTGGCGATTGACCATTTCCGTTATTTTGCCTCCTGTATTCGTGCTCAGGAGGGGGGAATAAGTGAAGTTGATAAAGACACCGTGGCGTACCATTTCCACGAGCCGCTGGGCGTGGTGGGGCAAATTATCCCGTGGAACTTCCCGCTGCTGATGGCGAGCTGGAAAATGGCGCCCGCGCTGGCGGCCGGGAACTGCATCGTGCTCAAACCGGCACGTTTAACCCCGCTGTCGGTGCTGCTGCTGATGGAGGTCATTGGAGACCTGCTGCCGCCAGGCGTCATTAACGTCGTCAACGGCGCCGGTGGCGAGATTGGGGAATATCTCGCCACCTCAAAACGCATCGCTAAGGTGGCGTTTACCGGGTCGACGGAAGTGGGCCAGCAAATCATGCAGTACGCCACCCAGAACATCATCCCGGTAACGCTGGAGCTGGGTGGTAAATCACCGAACATCTTCTTCGCCGACGTTATGGATGAAGAGGATGCGTTCTTCGATAAAGCGCTGGAAGGGTTTGCGCTGTTTGCCTTCAACCAGGGGGAAGTGTGCACCTGTCCAAGCCGCGCGCTGGTGCAGGAGTCCATCTATGAGCGCTTTATGGAGCGGGCAATCCGCCGCGTGGAGTCTATCCGCAGCGGTAACCCGCTCGATAACGTCACGCAGATGGGCGCGCAGGTCTCGCACGGGCAGCTGGAAACCATTCTTAATTACATTGATATAGGTAAGAAAGAGGGCGCTGAGATCCTGACCGGGGGCCGTCGTAAGCTGCTGGGCGGGGATTTGCAGGAGGGTTACTACCTTGAACCGACAATCCTGTCCGGTCAAAACAACATGCGCGTCTTCCAGGAAGAAATTTTCGGACCGGTGCTGGCCGTAACGACCTTCAAAACCATGGAGGAGGCGCTGGAGATTGCTAACGATACGCCGTATGGCCTGGGTGCGGGCGTCTGGAGCCGCAACGGAAATCTGGCTTACAAAATGGGGCGCGGCATTCAGGCCGGGCGCGTATGGACCAATTGCTATCACGCCTACCCGGCGCATGCGGCATTTGGCGGTTACAAGCAGTCGGGGATTGGGCGAGAAACCCACAAAATGATGCTGGAACATTATCAGCAGACAAAATGTTTGCTGGTCAGCTATTCCGATAAGCCTTTGGGACTGTTTTAATTGCCTAACTCAGGCCGTCCCTGGACGGCCTGAGTGATTTGCTGGCGCAGGCAGTTCAGTACACCGTCCAGGACATACTGCACACGCCAGGGTTGATATTCGCGCTTGCGGAATATCGCTGTGAGATCGAGCCACCACTCTTCCTGATGTGGGAAACAGGCGACCAGCATGCCATGAGTCAGCTCTTTTTTTAGACTTTCTTTTGGCGCGAAGACAATACCAAGATTATTTCTGGCCAGCTCTAGCGCCGTCTGCGTATTATCACAAATATAATTTCCGGATACTTTATAGTCATGAGCCTCTTCACTGCCGTGTACGCGGAAGCGCCAGATATTGGCATCATCGACCAACATCGAGTCTATTAATATACACGAATGATTTATTAAATCTTCCGGTCCTTTAATCGGGTGTTTAGTTAAATATTCCTTGCTGGCAAATGCGGTGACGGAATATTTTGTCAGCACGCTCGCGACCAGGCTTTCATCTTTTGGCTGGGCGTAAGTAATGAGAATATCGCAATCGTCTGGAAACGTCACACCGTCGGAAAACTCGTTCCGATCGAGGTTATAGGTTTTTAACGACAGGCGAATATCACCAATCTCTTCTATCTTATGGATCACATGACGCGCCAGATAGGTCACGATACCTGTTGGGGCGTAAATCGTCACTTTGCCGCGTTTTTCGTGTTTATAATCGGCAATAAAATTAATGAGTTGGCTATTTTTATCCAGTGTGGCATTCACATAAGGTAGCAACGCCTCACCGAATTGCGTCAGCGCTAGTTGGCGTGTCGTACGTTCAAACACCTTGAGTCCAACGCGGGTTTCAAAATCGGACAAATATTTGCTTACATTGGCCTGCGCCATCCCCAGCAGGGCAGCAGCATCGCCAATACTGTGGGTAGCGGCGATGACGGAAATAATTTTTAATTCACGTGGTTTCAATTGTAAGCTATTCATCATACACGCCCATCTATATGGTTTTATATATAGTATTATATAAACGGCAGCGTTGCTTTGGCAAATTTGTAACCATTATTATGCGCCTCGCTTGTTCGGCGTTTAAATGGATTGCATAGAATGACTGTTAAATATAATTTACTCATCGCTGCCGCATTATTTTCGGCTTCATCCGCAATGGCTGGCGACTTTTCACTAGGGGCGGGGGCGGTATTTAACGAGTCGCCTTACAAAGGGTATAACGAAAATACCACCGCTGTACCGTTAATTAGCTACGAAGGCGATAACTTCTATGTGCGCCAAACCACGGGCGGATGGATCCTGTGGAAAGACAGTAAGAATGAAATCAGCCTGACCGCATCCTGGATGCCGCTGCATTTCGACCCGGATGACAATGACGACCATCAGATGAAGCACCTCGATGAGCGTAAAGCTTCGGCATTCCTCGGCGGCGCGTACTATCGCCATGAAAAATGGGGTTCCCTGAAATTTGCCGTTTCCGGTGATGCGATGGATGAAAGCGGCGGCGTGGTGGGTGAGATTTCTTACTTCCGCCCGATCCGCATGGAACGCCTGACGCTGACGCCTTCTGTGGGCATTTTCTACAGCGATGAAAGCTATAACGATTACTACTACGGCGTATCCGGCAGCGAGTCTCGCCGCTCAGGTCTGGATGAATACACCGCGGGCGACACCTGGACGCCATACGTTGGCCTGGCGGCAAAATATCAGCTGACGCAGAATCTGTACCTGAATGCCAGCGCGGTCTATACCGTGTTGCCTGACGACGTGAAGAACAGCCCGATGATTGACCGCGACGACAGCTTCGCGCTGATGACCGGCCTGACCTGGCGTTTCTGATGCGGTAAAGCCGGGTGGCGGCTTCGCCTTACCCGGCCTACGATCGTGCCTGCATTTTTATCTGCAATACAACGTATTCCTTTTTCATTTTTCGATGCTTCTTCCTGTTCCACTAAAACACGGCTGCACTGATGTTCCTTATGCGCTAAGGTGATTCGACCCGATAGCAATGGTGTGTATCATGTGTATAATCATGGAAGGATTGGGATGTGAAAAGTGCGGATGTCATTACTGTTCTGATAAGCCATGGCTGGAAATGTGTCAGAACGAAAGGAAGCCATCATCAGTTTCGCCATCCCGAACAGAAAGGGCTGGTTACTGTCCCACATCCTAAGAAGGATATTAAAACAGGCACTCTCGCCCAGATCTGGCGACAGGCGGGAATTAAACACTGATATCAGGAGTAGTTATGTTTTATCCGGCTTACATTCATTCTGACTCCGACGGTAGCGCCAGCGGCTTTTTCCCTGACGTTCCAGGTTGTTTTTTTGCAGGTGATTCCCTGGACGATGCTTTTCAGGATGCACGTGATGCGCTCACAGCGCACTTCGAAGCGCTGTTTGAAATGGATGATGCACTGCCGCTTCCGGGTAATGTGGAAGCGCATCTGGAAAGTCGTCCTGAGGATTTCACAGGCGGGCAATGGCTGTTGGTGGATATTAATATGAAACAGTTCGACGGCAAGGCCGAGCGTATCAACATCACGATGCCTCGACGTTTGCTGGTAAAGATTGATTCCTTCGTCAGCGAACATCCTCAGTTCGGTAATCGAAGCGCATTTCTGGCTGAGGCAGCACGTCGCGTGCTGCCGTAGCATTCACCCTCTCCCGTGGGAGAGGGTTGGGGTGAGGGCAACAGGCCGCAGATATTCAGCCTTCATCCACCCATATCCGCATTTCCCCTTCTCCCCGGTTAGCCCAGCTGAACCAGGGAATAAAGGTCAGCGTCTGGGGCTGACGTTGTATCGGCGAGCGATCGTACTGCCACAGCGCATCCGTGTCCTTCACGTGACACCCAATCCCCTCTGCCTGTATCAGCATCTTGTGCGCGAAAATCCCTTTCCCTTCAAAGACCCTGAACTTGCTGTTTTCAGGCAGAGAAAGATGATGAAGATTGGCACCGTTATCGGCCTCTTCCAGGCAATAGACCAGCGGTCCGCGCTGCAGGGCGACTTTCCCCGCCTGCTGGCGGACCTGTGGGTTGCCATACACCCGGCGAACCGGCATAGGTAACGTTAGCGTAATGACGTCACCCTCCTGCCAGCTGCGGGTCAGATAAAGATATCCACGGGAGATCTCGCCCGTTACCGCTTCACCATTTAATAAAACGTCAGGCGCGGCACACCAGTCCGGCAGCCGCAGGGCGAGCGTATGCGTGACGGGAACAGGCGAGGTAATGTCGATTTTTACCTCTTCATGCCACGGATAGTTACCGCTAATTCGCAGCGCCAGGGTTTCGTCGCCAACCGGTATGGCGACATCGTTGCCCACGTAGAGGTTAATAAAAAGCGCATCCTGGCGGACGGTATAAATGTAGTGCCCCAGCGAGGTCAGCACGCGGGCGATATTCGGCGGGCAACAGGCGCAGCCAAACCAGCGCTGGCGGACGGGTTTCACGTGATCGTAGATATGGTTGAACGCCAGCGTTTTCGGATGCACCTCCAGCGGATTCACATAAAAGAAATGCTTACCGTCCAGCGCCATTCCGCCCAGTACCGTGTTGTATAACGCGCGCTCCATTACGTCGGCGTAGTGGCCGTCGGCCTCCATCTCCAGCATCCTGCGCGCAAACATCATCAGACCGATGGAGGCACAGCTTTCGGCATACACCGTATCGTTGGGTAGATCGTAATCGCTGCTGAACGCCTCGCCGCTGCTTTGCGAGCCGATTCCACCGGTAATGTACAGCTGGCGCTGCGCCATATTTTTCCACAGCCGCAGACAGTCCTGCCGTTTACCCTCGTCATGGCTCAGTCGCGCCAGATGCGCCATGCCCGCCATCAGGTAGACAAAACGCACTGCGTGGCCGATGGCCGTTTGTTGTTCAGAAAGCGGCTGATGCGCCTGGCTGTAGGCTTTGTCCTTGACCATCCAGGCCGGACCATAGGTATTCCAGTATGATGTTCTGCCGCGCTTCTCATATTCGATATCGTAGAAGTGAGGCTGCACGCCGCGTTGTTCAACGAAATATTTCACCAGCGTGAGATAGCGGGGCTCCTGCGTAACGTCATAAAGCCGCATCAGCGCCAGCTCGATTTCCGGATGGCCCGGATAGCCGTGAAGCTGGTTCTCACCGGGGCCAAACACGCTGTCGATGTGGTCCGCGAGCCTGCAGACAACATCCAGCAGACGGCGTTTCCCTGTGCCCTGGAAATACGCCACGCCCGCTTCAATCATATGTCCGGCGCAGTATAGCTCGTGGCATTCGGCCAGATTCGTCCAGCGCTCCTCAGGGGCTTTCACCGTAAAGTACGTGTTGAGATAGCCATCTTCACACTGCGCTGCGGCAATCAGTTCGATGACCTCGTCGGCGGTTTTTTCCAGTTCAGCATCCGCTTTCTGGCACAGCGACCACGCCACGGCTTCGAGCCATTTCGCCACGTCGCTGTCCTGGAACACCATGCCGTAGAATTCACCTTGTTCCAGGCCCGCCGCAATGCGGAAGTTGGTGATGGCGTGGCTGGGTTCGGCTTCCGTCACGCGATCGTTTAGCGCATCCCACTGGTAGGGGATCACCACCTCACGCACCAGCCGTTGATACTGCCCGAGAAACGGGTCGTTAATTTTCAGTTTATGCAGGTCGGCTTCCATAATGGACATCATGTTCTCCTCAGGAGGGTATGTGACGCTGGCGCAGGTCAGTGGCAATGCGCGACATCATAGGGTTGTTGAGTCTGCACCAGCGGATAGAGACGGCCAGCAGCAGATGGAAAAGGGCGGGGAGCAGCGTCTCCATGGCGGTGATGCCCTGCAGTGAAGCAGGCGTCTGATTGCCCGCACCTGGCTGATAGGCCACGGCAATAAACACCAGGCTGATGATCCCGGCGCTGGACGCCCACGCGAGCTTGATGAAAAACAGGTTGAAGGCGAAGTTCATCCCCGACGAACGCACGCCGGTTTTCCACTCGCCGTAGTCGTCGGCAAAGGCCATCAGCGAGAAGTGCAGCGGCAGGTTGAAGCCCAGGATCACGCCGTTGCTTAAAATGACGATCAGCCAGAGCGTCTGGTACGCCGGGCCGCCTGGCAGGAACCACATTCCCACTGCGAGCGCGGCGAGCACCAGGTTGGTGTAATAGTAGAGTTTGACGGTATCAATACGGCGCGACAGCGGGCTGACGATCACCGCGCCCAGAATGGCGGCAAAGGTCACCATGGTGAAAAACAGCGAGGTATACGCGGTACTGCCCTGCAGCACGTAGGTGATGAAGTACATATACCCGCCGCCTCGAATGTTGAAGACGTTGATCAGCAGGAACGACATCACCAGCATCAGCAGCAGCTGATCGTTTTTACGCAAACCGGCCAGATGCTCACGCAGGGTGAATTTGCCCATCAGCGCCAGCGGGACGCGCTCCCGCACCCAGAAGAAGCAGCACAGGAACATCACCACGGCGACAGCGCACAGCACCCCAACGCCAAGCTGGTAACCTTTTGCGGCATTGCCCTGGCCCAGCGCCTCGACGAGCCACGGCAGACCCACTGAGACCAGGAAACCCGCAACACCGCAGAGTACAAAGCGCCATGACTGGCAGGAGATCACCTCATTGTGACGGGTGGTCATGGTGTTGATCAGCGCGCAGTAGGGCACGTTGATGGCGGTGTAGCCAACGGACAGCAGCAGGTAGGTGCCGAATGCCCACGCGATTTTCACGCCCATGCTGGCTTCCGGAACGGTGAAAGTCAGCACGCCGATAATCCCGATCGGGAAGGCGACCCACAGCTGCCACGGGCGAAAACGTCCCCAGCGGCTTTGCGTGCGGTCAGCAATAATGCCCATAACCGGATCGGAAATGGCGTCAAATACGCGCAAGGCAATAAAGAGCGTGCCAACGAGCGCAGGCGTCAGACCAAAAATATCGGTATAGAAGAAGGTCAGAAAATTCATGATCAGGCAGGTAATCACCGTACCGCCCGCATCACCCAGGCCGTAGCCAATTTTTTCGCGGACGGACAAGTGGCTATCTGTTGCCCCTTGTGTCACGTCTGATTCTGTAATCGGTGTGGAAGTCATGAAGTAACTCCTCAGTAATCGAATTTATTATCGTATTTGTGCAAGGTACTCATTTATTCTGCACCGAACGGAAAGGCCAACAAGGGAAGGGAAAAGTATAAAAAGATGACGATTCCGACCTGATGATAAAAATGTGATTCCGATCGGACAGTTATTCGAATATTGATTAATAATCAAAGCGTAAGTTGAATATTGATGGCAATAAAAGCGGAATGGTGAATATCCATGCTTGAATTATCCATAGCGCTTCCGATTAAGGTCCAAAATGGCGGGTTATTTATCTCCCGGGGTGTGGGCCGCCACCCTGCGCGAAAATTAACGTCGTGGGAGATTATTTTTGTCGAAAAAGGGACATTAACGATCCAGGAAGAAAGCACGTTATTTGAGGTAAAAGCAGGAGAGAGTTTGCTGCTTTGGCCAGACCGACGCCATGTGGGCGTGGGCGACTTTCCGGCCGATCTTAAATTTTACTGGCTGCATTTTGAGGTTGAGCATCACCCGCCCCGGTTGCCAAATTTGGCAATAGAACAACATTGCCGAGTGAGGGATGCACAGTATGTGATTTCTCTTTTTCGCCAGTTCCTGAGTGAGCAGGAGAAATTACAGCGAAGCGTGGCGCTGGAAATCATTTTATTACTGATTTTACAGCAAATTTCCATTTCATCAGGATATGAAGATAATGCTGATGAAGCCGGTGCGGCGATGGCGTGGAAGGCGAAGCAGCTCATTCGCACGCAGTTTCATTTACCGCTTTCTACGTCGCAGCTGGCAAAAGCATTGCACTGCAATGCCGATTACCTCGGACGCGTATTTCGCCGGACTTTCCATTTAACCCTGACGGAGGCGATACATCGCCAGCGCGTCAGGGCAGCGGAAAAGCTGTTGCTGGATGGCTCTGCCTCGCTGACCGAAGTGGCAACCCGCTGCGGCTTTAATGACGTGGGCTATTTTCGGCAGATATTTTCAAAGCATACCGGGCTAACCCCCGCCGTCTGGAAACAGCGGTACTGTAAAGAGCACATTAATTCCGGATGAGCGCATCGTATTTGACGCATAGCATCTTCATTAAAACGGGCGTTATGTATCATGTCCGCATTACCCGGTTTTAAGCACGCGAGGCGTAACAGATGAACCGATTTATCATGGCGGATGCGGATAAATGCATTGGGTGCCGCACCTGCGAAGTGGCCTGTGCGGTTTCGCATCAGGAATTCGTCACCGCAAATGATTTCATGCCCCGCATTCGGGTGGTGAAAGGAGATTCTTATACCACCGCGGTCGGGTGTCATCAGTGCGAGGATGCACCCTGTGCAAATGTGTGCCCAACCGGCGCAATCCAACGCTCAGACGGAGCCTGGCTCGTTGAGCAGGCGCGCTGCATCGGGTGCAAAAGCTGTATGGTGGCGTGTCCGTTTGGGGCGATGCAGGTTCGTCTGGAGGGAAATAGGGCGCAGGCGCTGAAATGTGATTTATGCGCGCATCGCAAGGGCGGACCTGCCTGCGTTGAGGCGTGCCCGACCCACGCGTTAAGCTGTGTCGATCCCGCCAGATTACGCGCCGAGCGGCTGCATAATCTGGTGTAAGAACTTACTGACCGTTTTCGCGCCAGGCGTTCTCAATCTCTTCCGCGAGAATTTTCACACCCGCTTCGATTTTTTCTGGATCAGGCACATAGTTCATGCGCATGCACTGGTGCGTGTGTGGCCAGGGTTTATCCAGCCCCGGGAAGAAATAATCCCCCGGTACCATCAGCACCCCACGCTTTTTCAGGCGCTGGTAGAGAAGTTCTGTCGTAATCGGCAGATCCTTAAACCACAGCCACAGGAAAATCGCGCCTTCAGGTTTGTGGATCAGGCAGCGTTCTTCCGGTAAATAGCGGCGAAGTATCGCGATCGTCTCCTGAACGCGCTGGAAATAGAATGGCTTAATCACGTCATTTGACAGGCGCAGCAGGTCGTTGCGCTTAATCATTTCGCACATCATCGCCGGGCCGATGCCGCCGGGTGAAAGGCTGATAATGCCGTTCATGTTGGTAATGGCGGTGATGATTTTTTCATTGGCAATGATGATACCGCAGCGGCTGCCCGGCAGGCCCAGCTTAGACAGGCTCATGCAAAGAACGATGTTCGGGTTCCACAGCGGACGTGCTTCGCTGAAGATAATCCCCGGGAACGGCACGCCGTAGGCGTTATCGATCACCAGCGGAATGCCGTGCTGATTGGCCAGCGCATCCAGCTTCATCAGCTCGTCGTCGGTGATCACGTTGCCCGTTGGGTTAGTCGGACGTGATACGCAGATCATGCCCGTCTCTTCGCCAATATGCAGATGTTCAAAATCGACGTGATATTTGAACTGGCCTTCCGGCAGCAGTTCAATATTCGGGCGCGCGGAGACGAACAGATCCTCTTCCAGGCCGGAATCGGCATAGCCGATGTACTCCGGTGCCAGCGGGAACAACACTTTTTTAGTGGTGCCGTCGGCGCGACGCCCTGCGAACAGGTTAAACAAGTAGAAAAACGCGCTCTGGCTGCCGTTTGTCAGTGCAATATTCTGTGGCTCAATATCCCAACCCAGCTCTTCACGCAGCATATCGGCGAGGAGTTTTAGCAACTCGGTTTTACCCTGAGGGCCGTCATAGTTGCAAAGTGCATCGGTTGCTTTGCCGCTTTCCAGCATCTGAGCGAGCAGCGTCTGGAAATAAGTATTCATCTCCGGGATTTGAGCCGGGTTTCCGCCGCCGAGCATGATTGCGCCCGGTGTGCGCAGCCCGTCGTTGAGGTCCTCCATCAGGCGGGTAATGCCTGAATGGCGGGTAAATTTGTCGCCGAAAAGTGAAAACGTCATAGCAGGTGATCTGTCGGGCTTATTATGAAAGGGGGTAACCATAACGCTAGCACCGTGCTGGTGCAAATCAGGGGATGTGGTCGGATTTGTTGTTTTGTCTGGCAGAGTTGGATTTGTGTAGTGAATAGTTCTGGTAGGTTTCCCCTCACCCTAACCCTCTCCCCGGAGGGGAGAGGGGGGAGAACGTTATTGATTCCCTGCCCACACGACCATCACCTTGTCGCCTTTGTGCTCGCGCACGAAGCCGTACCCCTCTTTCAGCGACAGCGTGGTTTGCTTGCCTTCACCAATCGCCGGGTGACGGGCGCGGAACTGGCCCAGCGTTTGCCAGTGAGCGACGGTTAAGGCCTGCTTGCCCGTCACGTCCTGCCAGTTCATATCCGAACGGGTGCCCTGAAGCGGGTCGGAGCCTGTCGGGCCGAACGGACGTTCAGATTCATCGCCGTAGTAAATCTGCACGCTGCCCGGCGCCAGCATGAGCAGCTCCGCCGCGCGCTGGCCGCCTTCGCGGAACAGTCGCGTGTCGTGTGACGATAGATAGCTCAGCACGTTGAAGCTTTGCAGTTTCTCCGCCATCTGCTGCCACGTCATATCAATATCAGCCAGACACTCCACCGCTTTCGCCGCCTGCTCCTGATAGTCAAAGTTGATCATCGCGTCAAAACCGTGGCGGTAATAATCGCTCTGCATCACGCCGTGTCCCCAGGATTCACCGGTCATCCAGAAGGGTGCATTGTCGAGTTTTTTATCTGGGTTAGCCGCTTTCCACGCTGCCAGTGCCTGGCCTGCCTGATCTTTCAGCTGCTGCCACGCGTCGAGTTCAACGTGCTTTGCGGTATCAACCCGGAAGCCGTCGATACCGTAGTCACGAACCCACTGGCTGAGCCAGTGGGTCAGGTAATCCCGGGGCGTGAAACTGGCTACCGCTTTAGCGTTCGTGTCGGGCTTGAGTTGGTAGAAGTTTGGTAAACCTGATGGGGTCGTCGATTCCGTTTTCAGATCCGGCAGGAAGGCCAGCGACATGGTTAAATCGTCGAAGCCGGGGTTGTCGTAATCACCAATGTCGGTGCGGATCCATTTCTTGCCCCACCATTTTTCCCATGCGGCTTTGTCGCTAAAGTTGATGTAGTCGTTAAAGCTGTGCCAGCTTTGTCCTGCGCCAGGCTTCCAGTCCGTCCAGCGTTCACCCAGCGTTTTCTTCAGCTCATCGCCCTGCAGATAGAGCGCGCCAAACTGGTACTCCTGCATGTCCGCAAGGGTCGCGTAGCCAACGTGGTTCATGACGATATCAAACAGAATACGGATACCACGCTTGTGCGCTTCGTCAACAAGCTGGCGCAGGTCATCTTCGGTGCCCATGTTGGCATCGAGCTTCGTCCAGTCCTGCGTGTAGTAACCGTGATAGGCGTAGTGAGGGAAATCACCTTTGGTTCCGCCGCCCACCCAGCCGTGAATTTGCTCCAGCGGAGAGCTTATCCACAGCGCGTTAACGCCCAGCTGCTGCAAATAATCAAGTTTGCCGGTAAGCCCCTTGAGATCGCCACCGTGGAAGGTGCCGATCTCCTGCATACCGTCTTTATGACGGCCATAGCTGTTGTCGTTGCTCGGGTCGCCATTTACAAAGCGGTCGGTCAGCACGAAATAGACGGTTGCGTTTTGCCAGCTGAAGGGCGCGGGCTGGTCGGTTTCGGCACGCTCAAGCAGCAGCAGGCCGTTGCTGTTGGCGGCAGGCTGTAGGGTGATTTTGCCGTTCTGCACCGTCGCCGTTTGTTTGCTGTAGAAATCACGCACCACCGTGCCTTCCGGGAAGGTATTGTTTACCTCCAGCGTCAAAGGCTTGCCGTCCCACTTTGGGCACTGCCGGGCGACGTTCGCGACAGGTTGCTCTGCTGTACTCTGAATGGTCAGCATCAGGGTTGGCGTCCCAGAGCGGGTATCGACACGCATCTGATAATCACCGTCACGGAATAGCCGCCACTGTGGCGGTGCGCCCTCGCAGTGCTTGAGCGACAGCATCTCGTTGAGTTTTATGGCGCCCGTTGGCTGCCAGCACGTGTTGTCAAAACTCACTGTTAAAGGACGGGTACCCTTCGCAAGCTTTGCCTGGCTGGTAAAGACCCCGGTACCTTCCGCGCGAAATGCGCTGAATCCCGGCGATGACCAGTCTGCATGTGCCAGTGCGGGTAATATCAGGAGAGCAAATGCGGTGCGTTTCATTCCATTTTCCTGTCGCGGCTTTTTTGACCAGTGTGCCACCGGCTACGGAGGAAAAACTCCTCCTCCGACGGTTTCTGCCAGGAGGACGCGAAGGGATGAGTGATCCCGCGCAAAATTAGGCAGTTATCTGCGATATCGCACACATTTTTTCAGAATTGATGCTTTAGTGAGCATGTTTCAGGTGACATAGTTTCGGATTTGGACTATTTCTATACGTGCTCTGGAAGACTATTTTTGATATGATTTGAGATTCCGCTCTCAAATTTGTGAAAAAAAATAAGGTGTTGGGATGATTACATCCGACCAGGAGACCTAATGATATCGACTCCCATTCGACGATATGGGGCTGCGATACTCATGTTACTCACCACGGCATTTTCGGGTGAGGTGCTTGCGAAGACGCACACGGATACAACGAGTAAGAAAGCCCACGTAATAAAGACGACAAGTAGTAAGGTTAGCAGTAAACAAGAGTATTCTCGCAATAGTGCAAAGAGTAGTTCACTTCCTGATTTGCGAAAATACCCTTCCGGAACACCAAGGAAAAAAGCGTTTCTCCGGACGGTAATGCCTTACATCACAAGTCAAAATGCCGCGATTACTGCGGATCGTAACTGGCTGATCTCAAAACAGTACGATAGCCGCTGGTCGCCGTCTGAGCGCACTCGCCTGAAAGAAATTTCAAAACGCTACAAGGTGAAATGGAATGGCAACACGCGTCGTGTGCCGTGGAATTCACTTCTGGAGCGTGTAGACATCATTCCGGGCAGCATGGTGGCAACGATGGCCGCCGCTGAAAGCGGTTGGGGTACCTCCAGGCTTGCACGCAACAACAACAATCTTTTCGGCATGAAATGCGTGAAAGGGCGTTGTAATAATGCACCCGGTAAAGTGAAAGGCTACTCGCAGTTTGAATCGGTTAAAGATTCCGTGAATGCCTATGTCGTGAACCTAAACACGCATCCGGCCTACTCTTCGTTCCGTAAGTCTCGCGCCCAGCTGCGTAAAGCGGATCAGGAAGTGACGGCCAGCACGATGATCCACAAGCTGAAAGGTTATTCCACCCAGGGACAGCGCTATAACAACTATCTGTTTGCGATGTACCAGGATAACCAGCGCTTAATTGCCGCGCATATGTAATCCCCAAAAAACGCCTTCCATCGGAAGGCGTTTTTCTTTTTATATCAGCACTTCGCTATACCGTTCCCGGTACTCTTTCGGCGTGGTGTCATACTCCTTTCTGAACACCGAGTAGAAATACTGCAGCGACGGGTAGCCGCACATCTGTGAAATTTCATTGATGGAGAGCGACGTGGAGATCAGCAGGCTGCGCGCTTTCTCCAGTTTTTCCGCATGAATAACGGCGTGAATGGTTTCACCCACTTCCTCTTTAAAGCGCTTTTCCAGGTTTGAGCGAGAAATGCCGACCGAATCCAGCACCTGATCCACCTTAATGCCTTTGCAGGCGTGGTTGCGAATGTAATGCATGGCCTGAATGACGGCCGGGTCGCTTAAGGAACGATAATCGGTTGAGCGGCGTTCGACGACACGCACAGGCGGAACCAGCAGGCGCTGAAGCGGCAAGGCTTCGTTGTCCAGCAGGCGGTGCAGGAGCTTCGCGGCCTGATAGCCCATTTGACGGGTTCCCTGCGCGACAGAGGAGAGCGCCACGCGAGACAAATAGCGGGTTAACTCTTCGTTATCGATGCCAATTACGCACAGCTTTTCAGGCACCGGAATATGCAAATGTTCGCAGACCTGCAGCACGTGGCGCGCACGAGCATCTGTTACCGCAATAATCCCTGTCTGGGGCGGCAGCGTTTGCAGCCAGTCCGCCAGGCGGTTTTGCGCGTGCTGCCAGTTTTCCGGTGCGGTTTCCAGCCCCTGATACACCACACCGCGATATTTCTCCTTTGCGACCAGCTGGCAAAACGCATGCTCGCGCTCTACCGCCCACCGTTTGCCGCTCGAAGAGGGCAACCCGTAAAAGGCAAAGCGATGCACGCCTTTCTCTTTTAAATGGAGAAAGGCGGCCTCGACCAGCGCATGGTTATCGGTTGCGATGTAGTGGACCGGCGGATAGTGATCGGGCGAATGATACGAGCCGCCGACGCCCACGATAGGAACGTCGACGTCTGTTAGCAACTGCTCAATGACGGGATCGTCATAGTCAGCGATAACGCCATCGCCCAGCCAGTCTTTGATGTTCTCCAGACGGGTGCGGAAATCTTCTTCAATGAAAATATCCCACTCGGATTGCGACGCCAGCAAATATTCACCAACCCCTTCAACCACCTGACGGTCGTAGGCTTTGTTGGCATTGAATAACAACGTAATGCGGTGACGCTTTTCAAACATGGCTCACTTTCCCAAATAAGTAACAATACTGTTCTCAGGCACGTCGCTTGGTTGCAGAGTCCATCCAGACTGCCAGCAAAAGAATCGCTCCCTTCACGATATACTGCCAAAACGTTGGGACGTCCATCATACTCATCCCGTTATCCAGCGAAGCCATAATAAATGCGCCCATCACCGCACCCGCCACGCTACCGACACCGCCTGCGAGACTGGTTCCGCCGATGACACACGCAGCGATGGCATCCAGCTCGGCAATGTTCCCTGCCGACGGTGAACCGGCCCCCAGACGCGAGCTGAGGATCAGCCCTGCAATTGCTACCATCAGGCCGTTGATGGCAAAGACGGCGAGTTTGGTACGTTCGACGTTGATTCCTGACAGACGTGCCGCCTCAAGATTACCGCCAATGGCATAAATACGTCGGCCAAACGCGGTGCGCGTCGCCATAAACATGCCGCCCAGCAACAGGAGCGCCAGCAGCAGAACGGGCGTCGGGACACCGCGGTAATCGTTCAGCAGCCAGATGGCACCCAGCACAATCACGGCGGTGAGCGCCTGACGACCGACCACGGAGGTCGATGCCGGAGAAGCCAGCCCCAGCGCCTGACGGCGCATACGGCCACGCCACTGCCATGCGATGAAGGCCATCATGCCCACCACGCCAATCGTAAAGCCGATGCCATCAGAGAGGTAGCTCTGCCCAATCTGCGACATAGACGCGCTGGTGGGAGAGACGGTAGTGCCGTTGGTGATGCCGATCAGAATCCCACGGAAGGCCAGCATCCCGGCCAGGGTGACGATGAATGACGGCACCTTACGGTAGGCAACCCACCACCCGTTCCACGCCCCCAGTACCAGACCCAGCGCCAGCGTCACGACAATGGTGAGCGGCAGCGGCCAGCCTAACCAGACATCAAATATCGCCGCCACGCCGCCGAGCAGGCCCATCATCGACCCGACCGACAGATCGATTTCCGCTGAGATAATCACAAACACCATCCCCACGGCCAGAATGCCGGTGATGGCAGTCTGGCGCAGCAGGTTAGAGATATTACGGGCACTCAAATAGGAGCCGTCGGTCATCCAGGTAAAGAACAGCATGATGGCGATAATCGCTGCGATCATCACGAAGACCTGCAGGTTTAGCGCTTTCAGCCCCGCGAACGCGCCGGGTGTCGGCACGGCAACTTTGATATCAGACGGATTGCTTTTCGACATGACGTTCGCTCCTTAGGGCGGCTTCCATCACCTGTTCTTGCGTCAGGTTCTGGTTAATCAGATTGGCTTTCAGTTTCCCCTCATGCATGACCAGCACACGGTCGCTCAGGCCGAGCACTTCGGGTAATTCAGACGAGATGACAATGACGGCAATGCCTTGCTGCACAAGCTGATTAATGAGCTTGTAGATTTCATACTTCGCGCCGATATCTATCCCGCGCGTCGGTTCATCCAGAATTAAAATTCGCGGGTTGAGGAGCAGGCAGCGCGCCAGAATCGCCTTTTGCTGGTTCCCCCCGCTGAGGCGCCCAATGGCCAGTTCCGGGGAGGAGGTTTTGACCTTGAGCCTGGCGAGTGACTGAAGAATGCACTGCTGCTCGGCAGCGTCGTCCAGGCTCGTCAGGGCGCCGGAGAACTGGTTTAGCGCCGCGAGGGTGATGTTTTTACCGACGGCCATTACCGGCACGATGCCGTCCTTTTTGCGATCTTCCGGCACCATGGCAATGCCATGGGCAATCGCCTGCTGGCAGTTGTCGATTTTTACCGGCTGACCATCGATGTAAACGCTGCCTTCCCAGCGTCCGGGCCACACGCCAAACAGGCATTGAACGGCTTCGGTACGCCCGGCACCAACGAGGCCAGCAATGCCGAGAATTTCACCGCGGTGAAGGGAAAAGGAGACGTCGTTAACTCGCCTGATATGGCGATTCACAGGATGCCAGGCGGTAAGATTTTCCACGCGCAGGATTTCATCCCCCACGGCGTGGGGTTCGTTCGGGTAGAGCGCAGTGAGTTCGCGCCCCACCATCATGGTGATGATGTCATCTTCACTCATGCCCGTGGCTTCGCGCGTGCCGATGTGTTGGCCGTCGCGGATCACGCAGATGGTGTCCGAAATGGCTTTCACCTCATTAAGCTTGTGCGAAATATAAATGCAGGCAATACCGTGGTTTTGCAGGTCACGGATGATATTGAGCAGAACAGCGGTTTCCTGTTCCGTGAGCGAGGCCGTTGGCTCATCTAGGATCAGCAGTCTGACCTGCTTGTTCAGGGCTTTGGCGATTTCGACCAACTGCTGTTGCCCCAGGCCAAGGTCCCCCACGCGGGTATCCGGTGAAATACTGAGGCTTACCTGTGCCAGCAGCTTTTCACAGCGCAGCGTCATGGTGTCGTAGTCCAGCACGCCGTGACGTGAGATTTCGGCACCCAGGAAGATATTTTCCAGCACGGTGAGGTGCTTCACCAGTGCCAGTTCCTGATGAATAATGGCGATACCTTTACGCTCCGTATCGCGAATGTGTGTGGCCTGAATGACCTCACCGGCAAAGACGATTTCACCCTCATAGCTGCCATATGGATAGATCCCGCACAGCACTTTCATCAGCGTCGACTTGCCTGAACCGTTTTCACCGCACAGCGAAACTACTTCGCCAGGGTTTAGCCGCAGGCTTACGTTATCGACCGCTTTCACCGCGCCAAAGGCTTTGGTGATGCTTTTCATTTCTAATAAATAAGACATAACTGCTCCACGTGACCTGAGGGAGAACAGGACAAACCGGTGCGCCCCTGCCGGGCAGGGGCAACGCGGGATTACAGTTCACTCTTTTTGTGGAAACCGTCTTTAATGACAGTGGCGTCAATGTTCTCTTTATTGACTTCAATTGGGGTGAGCAGACGAGCCGGAACATCTTTGAGTCCGTTGTTCAGGGTCGCGTCAGACTTAGGCTGTTGACCCTTGCCCAGCTCAACGGCAATTTCAGCTGCCGTATTTGCAAGCTCGGTGATGGGCTTGTAGACCGTCATGGTTTGGGTGCCAGCAATAATGCGTTTTACCCCGGCGAGATCGGCATCCTGTCCGGAAATAGCGACTTTGCCAGCCAGCCCTTGGGCGCTGAGGGCCTGAATCGCGCCGCCAGCGGTGGCATCGTTAGAGGCCACGACCGCATCAATTTTGTTGTTGTTGGCCGTCAGCGCGTTTTCCATAATTTTTAGCGCGTTTTCAGGGAGCCAACCATCAGCCCATTGATCGCCAACCACTTTAATTTTTCCGTTGTCGATGTACGGTTTAAGGACTTTCATTTGTCCTTCGCGGAACAGTTTGGCGTTGTTATCCACTGGCGAGCCACCCATCAGGAAATAATTCCCCTGAGGCACTTTATCGACCAGGCTTTTGGCTTGTAATTCACCCACTTTTTCGTTGTCGAACGAAATATAATAATCAATGTCCGCGTTATTAATCATGCGGTCATAGGCTAATACTTTTATGCCTTCTTGTTTGGCTTCTTTCACCACGTTACTTAATACCTGGCCGTTATACGGGATAATGACCAGGACATCGACGCCACGGTTGATCATATTCTCAATTTGCGACATTTGCGTTTCTTCGTTGCCATTAGCCGACTGAACAAACACGCTTGCGCCGAGGGATTCTGCTTTTTTTACAAAAATATCGCGATCTTTTTGCCAGCGCTCCAGGCGCAGGTCGTCAATGGCCATGCCGATTTTCACCTCTTTGGCATGTCCGGCAAAGCTTGCAAGCAGGAGAGTAGTACAGAGTGTAAGGGACAGGTTCTTTATCTTCATAATTATTAGGCCTTTTTGTAGGGGATGTGTCGCTGAGATAAAAGAAACATTCACTGCTGAGACGCAGCAAATTTTTAACGTGGAAAGGCCCGCTGGCAATTACAGATTTTTATCTTCTCATTATGATATTTGGTTTATTTCTGAATTTATGACCGCGATCGGATTTTAAAACACGTAACTTATTAATTACATTTGATTCTGGAATCTGCACCGAAAAATAGTTTGTCTGCGCATTATTTTGCGAGCCAGCGCACAGTTGTGCATTCTCTCAATAGCAGTGTGAAATAACGTAATTGAGCAAGCCGGAATGTGTATTCACTATTACTCCTGTATCTACGACTCGCCGCATACCCTGATTATGGAGCTCAATATGCAAGCTTATTTCGACCAACTCGATCGCGTTCGTTACGAAGGCACGAAAACGACCAATCCTTTAGCATTTCGTCACTACAACCCGGATGAGCTGGTGCTGGGTAAGCGCATGGAAGATCATCTGCGCTTTGCCGCCTGTTACTGGCATACGTTCTGCTGGAATGGTGCCGATATGTTCGGTGTGGGTTCTTTTGACCGTCCATGGCAACAGCCTGGCGAAGCCATCGAACTGGCGAAGCGTAAAGCGGATGTCGCGTTTGAATTCTTCCATAAGCTGAATGTGCCGTATTACTGCTTCCACGATGTGGATGTCTCTCCGGAAGGCGCGTCGCTGAAAGAGTATCTGAACAACTTTGCGCAGATGGTGGACGTGCTCGCGGCAAAACAGCAGCAGAGCGGCGTGAAGCTGCTGTGGGGCACGGCAAACTGCTTCACTAACCCTCGCTACGGCGCGGGTGCGGCAACGAATCCGGATCCCGAAGTGTTCAGCTGGGCGGCCACACAGGTGGTGACGGCGATGAACGCCACGCACCAGCTGGGCGGTGAGAACTACGTGCTGTGGGGCGGTCGTGAAGGGTACGAAACCCTGCTGAACACCGATCTGCGCCAGGAGCGTGAACAGATTGGTCGCTTTATGCAGATGGTTGTCGAGCATAAACACAAAATCGGTTTCCGCGGTACGCTGCTGATTGAACCTAAGCCGCAAGAGCCGACCAAGCATCAGTACGATTATGATGTCGCAACCGTGTACGGCTTCCTGAAGCAATTTGGTCTGGAAAAAGAGATCAAAGTGAACATTGAGGCTAACCACGCTACCCTCGCGGGCCACTCTTTCCATCACGAAATTGCGTCCGCCATTGCGCTGGGCATCTTTGGTTCTGTGGATGCAAACCGGGGCGATGCACAGCTCGGCTGGGACACCGACCAGTTCCCAAACAGCGTGGAAGAGAATGCGCTGGTGATGTACGAAATCATCAAAGCGGGTGGCTTCACCACCGGCGGTCTGAACTTCGACGCCAAAGTGCGTCGTCAAAGCACCGATAAGTACGATCTGTTCTACGGTCACATTGGCGCGATGGACACCATGGCGCTGGCGCTGAAAATCGCCGCCCGAATGATTGAAGACGGTGAGCTGGATAAACGCGTGGCGAAGCGTTATAGCGGCTGGAACAGTGAGCTGGGCCAGCAAATATTGAAAGGCCAGTTATCGCTTGCTGAGATCGCGAAGTACGCTGAACAGCATCAGCTGGCACCGCAGCATCAGAGCGGGCACCAGGAACTGCTGGAAAATCTGGTCAATCATTACCTGTTCGATAAATAACCGCATGTCGGCCCGGTAAGCGCAGCGCTACCGGGCATTTCTGTCAAAGGAGTCACCACAATGTATATCGGGATCGATCTTGGCACATCGGGTGTGAAAGCCATCCTGTTAAGCGAACAGGGCGACGTGTTAGACACGCAGACGGAAAAACTGCAGGTTTCACGTCCGCATCCGCTGTGGTCTGAACAGGACCCGGAGCAGTGGTGGCAGGCGACAGATCGCGCAATCACAGCCTTAGGTGCGCAGCACAGTCTCCGTGACGTAAAAGCGCTGGGAATTGCCGGACAAATGCACGGCGCAACGCTGCTGGACAGCCAGCATCGCGTGTTGCGTCCTGCGATCCTCTGGAACGACGGTCGCTGTGCAGAAGAGTGTGCGCTTCTTGAAGAACGGGTACCGACCTCTCGTGACATCACCGGCAACCTGATGATGCCGGGTTTCACCGCACCAAAACTCTTGTGGGTACAGCGCCATGAACCTGAGATTTTTCGTCAGGTCGCGAAAGTTCTGCTGCCGAAAGATTATCTCCGTTTTCGCATGACGGGTGATTTCGCCAGTGATATGTCTGACGCGGCGGGGACGATGTGGCTCGATGTGGCGAAACGCGACTGGAGCGAGGCGATGCTGGATGCCTGCCATCTGACTCGTGACCATATGCCTGTGCTCTTCGAAGGCAGCGAGGTCACCGGCACGCTGCAATCCTCCATTGCCGAACGCTGGAATATGCCTGCCGTACCGGTGGTGGCTGGCGGCGGCGACAACGCGGCGGGCGCTGTCGGTGTCGGGATGGTAGAGGCAGGGCAGGCGATGCTCTCGCTGGGAACCTCCGGCGTCTATTTTGCCGTCAGCGACGGGTATCGCAGCAACCCTGAAAGCGCGGTCCACAGCTTCTGTCATGCCCTGCCGGGGAAATGGCATTTGATGTCGGTGATGCTGAGTGCGGCATCCTGCCTTGACTGGGCAGCGAAGCTGACCGGAATGGCGGATGTCCCTGCGTTTATCGAAGCCGCGCAGCAGGCGGATGAAAATGCCGGTGCCGTCTGGTTTTTACCCTATCTTTCCGGCGAGCGTACGCCGCACAACAACCCGGAAGCGAAAGGGGTGTTTTTCGGTTTAACTCATCAACATGGCCCGGCTGAACTGGCGCGTGCGGTACTGGAGGGCGTCGGGTATGCGCTGGCGGATGGGATGGACGTCGTACATGACTGTGGGCTGAAGCCATCAAGCATTACGCTCATTGGCGGCGGCGCGCGCAGCAGTTACTGGCGGCAGATGCTGTCTGATATCAGCGGGCTACAGCTTGATTATCGCACCGGGGGCGACGTCGGGCCTGCGCTTGGCGCAGCGCGGCTGGCACAGATAGCCGTAAACCCTGATAAACCCCTCGCACAGTTGCTGCCACAGCTTGCGCTTGAGCAAACGCATCTTCCTGACGCAGCACGACATTCGCGCTACGCGGAAAGGCGTGATGTGTTCCGCAGGATCTACCAGCAGCTGCTGCCGTTAATGTCTTAAAACGATTGTCTGATAGAGGCATGACGATGTCCTTTTTTGGTCTGTTCGTGCCTGCGTTTCCTCGTCAGGATAAGGTCATACCCACTGACGAGGAGTTCCATCATGTCCCGCACCGCATTAATCAATATTGACACTCAGCAGTCATTTCATCATCGCGTATACTGGCAGGAGGGCGATATTCCTGCCTTTCAGCAGGCCATGCTGGGGCTGATTGAAGGCTGCAAGTCGCGCAATATTCCGGTCGTTGATATTTTTCATGTAGATGAAGACGGTCCCTTCACCCTGGAAAGCGGCTATGTCAAACCGATGGCCTTTTTACGTCATCAGCCGGATGTGGTTTTCCAGAAACACGTCCATAATGCCTTTACGGACACCGGGCTCGACCGCTGGCTGCGCGAGCGTGATATCAACCGACTGATTATCTGCGGCATTCGCACAGAACAATGCTGTGAAACCACCGCACGGGTGGCCTCTGACCTGGGCTATGCCGTGACCTTTGTGAGCGAGGCTACGCTGACGTTCCCGATGACGTACAAGGGAATTACGCTTAGCGCTGACGAACTGCGTCATCGCACCGAGACGGTGCTGGCCGGGCGTTTTGCCGAGATTAAAACGGTAGCGGAGACGCTGGAGTCATTGTAATGAGCATAGACGTCTGGTTCGTTATGTTGCCCGGGGTGCTGTCATTAGACATGACCGGCCCGGCAGAAACCTTTGTGCTGGCAGGCGACGCGTTTCGTCTGCATTACATTGGCCCACAGCCTGACGTTCAGACGTCGATTGGCCTGACGATGAGTGGCATTCAGCCGCTGCCGGAACGTCTGCCAGAAGGGAGCTTGCTTGTGCTGCCGGGAGTCAGCGACTCCCTCGTTCAGTTCTCAACCCCCCAGGCGCAGCAGGTCCAGCACTGGCTAATGCGGCTGCAGCCGCAGATCCAGCGCCGGGAGATCGCCGTGATGTGCGTCTGTTCCGGCGCGTTGCTGGCGGCAAAGTCGGGCTTGTTGAATAACCGGCAGTGCACCACGCATCATGACGTCATTAGCCGCTTACGCGCCGCAGCCCCCACGGCGACGATTAAAGAGAACCGCATATTTGTGCAGGATGAGAATATCTGGACCAGCGCAGGGATCACGTCGGGCATCGATCTGGCGCTGCATATGATTAACCGCCTTTGTGGGCCAGAAAAAGCCCTGGCCGTCGCGCGTGAGATGGTGGTCTGGTTCCGCCGCTCCGGGGACGATCCGCAGCTTTCACCCTGGCTACGCTACCGCAATCATCTTCACCCGGCTATCCACCGCGCTCAGGACGCCCTTACCGCTGAGCCGCAAAAAGCGTGGCAGATACCGGATATCGCCGCGCAGGCGCACGTCAGCCCACGCCACCTGACCCGGCTTTTTCAGGAACATTTAGGGATAAGCGTTAGGGATTACCTTGAGCAATTGCGTCTGGCCGTGGCCGAACAGTGGTTGTTGCAGGGGCGTGGGGTGGAGCAGGCGTCGCTGGCGGCAGGGTTTTCCTCCCCGCGCCAGTTCCACCGTGCCCGGCAAAGAATCGCTAACTAACGAAGCGACGGGTATCTATTTTTTGCAACAGCATCGACAGCAATAAGCTTACGACCAGCGTGGCGGCAAAAATCCAGATAATATCCAGCAGCGGCCAGCTTTTGAGCTCAATTCCACGCGTGCGAAGCGCATGGATCACCAGCGCGTGAAAACCGTAAATCCCCAGCGAGTGGCGCGAAATAAATCCCACCAGGGGAAGCGGGCGTTCATTGAGCGTATTTTTGACGAGTATCAGCAGGGATACTGAACAGATAAAAACCATCGGGCCGCAGTACAGATACCAGGTATCGGCAAAATTCCCGCGCCACTTCAGCTCGTAAAGCGTACCGCGCGAAATCACGACCACACCGATGATAAACAGCGCTCCACAAAGCCAGTTCATGCTCCGTTTTTGTGTATCCATCATACCAATGGCGCGCCCCAGCAGGCCGTAAAGCACGTAGTAGAAGGTATCGCCGTTGATATAGAGGTTCACCGGCAACCACTCAACGCCGTCGATTTTCTGCGAGACCGTATTCGGGTTGGCGATGATGCCAATCACCACCATCAGGGCCAGGAGCATTTTCCCGCTGACGTTTTTCACCTGGATTAGCGGGGAAAGCAGATAGATAACGATAATGGCGAAGAAGAACCACAGGTGATAGAAGATCGGTTTCTGCAGCACGTTTTTCAGCGAAAGTTCAGCGTTAATTGTGGTGAAAAGCGTGATGTAGAGCAGCGCAATGGCGCTGTAGAAACCCAGGCATGACGCGATGCGGATAAAATGCCTCGGTTGCGCACTGCGTTCGCCAAAGAAGAGAAAGCCGGAAATCATAAAGAACAGCGGCACACTCACGCGGGAAGCGGAGTTAAGGATATTAGCGATATCCCAGTTAACGTGGCTGATGCTGTGCGCGTTGGTGACATACCAGGTTGTCGTGTGGATCATTACCACCATCAAACAGGCTATTCCGCGCAGGTTATCAATCCAGTTAATTTTTGACGACATCAGTTCCTCTGTATTTCTGATAAAGAAAGTGTGACTGCGATTGTGTAAAACTTTCCCCTTGGAAAATTCTGAGTTTAACTCGCTTAACTTGTACGAGGAGCGCGAGATTCGCAGAATGACGCACCATAATCTATAAAAGCGTTGATATTAAAAATAACAGCCACTGACCGGGGCGGTAATAAAAATGATGATGAAGCGTGTGGCGTCACTCTTTCTGCTACTCATACTGGCGGGGTGCAGCGCCTCGCAGGACGTGCCTGAACAAAAAGCACAGCAGGGGAAAATCAGCCCTGAACGTTCGCTGAATATGGAGCAGCTCTGCAAAGACCAGGCGGCGCGCCGCTATAATTCCGAGGTGCAGAAAATTACGGTTAACGGATTTGAGCGCTTTCAGGGGAGCTATGAGCTAAAAGGCTATACTGCGCGTAAAGAAGGCTTTGTCTGTTCTTTTGACGCGGACGGTCAGTTTTTACATCTCTCGATGCGCTAATCTGCTCGTATAATCAGCAGCCACAATGCCCTGGCGTTCTGGCTGCGCGCCTTATTCCCCAATTTATCTTAAACAACCCCGTTTCGTACTGTATATCTTGCAGCCAGCGGGTATACTGATCCCTTCCATTTAAAACCACACGTATCCAGCACGAAATACTATGCAAAAGTTTGATACCAAGACCTTCCAGGGCCTGATCCTGACCTTACAGGATTACTGGGCTCGTCAGGGCTGCACCATTGTTCAACCTTTGGACATGGAAGTAGGCGCAGGCACCTCACACCCAATGACCAGCTTGCGCGCGTTGGGGCCGGAGCCAATGGCGACCGCGTATGTGCAGCCTTCACGTCGTCCTACCGATGGCCGTTACGGCGAAAACCCGAACCGTCTGCAGCACTACTATCAGTTCCAGGTGGTGATTAAGCCATCACCAGACAACATTCAGGAACTGTACCTCGGGTCGCTGAAAGAGCTGGGTATGGACCCGACCATTCACGACATTCGTTTCGTGGAAGATAACTGGGAAAACCCAACGCTGGGTGCCTGGGGTCTGGGCTGGGAAGTGTGGCTGAACGGCATGGAAGTGACGCAGTTCACTTACTTCCAGCAGGTTGGCGGTCTGGAATGTAAGCCGATCACCGGTGAAATCACCTACGGTCTGGAACGTCTGGCCATGTACATTCAGGGCGTAGACAGCGTTTACGACCTGGTCTGGAGCGACGGCCCGCTGGGTAAAACCACCTACGGCGACGTGTTCCATCAGAACGAAGTGGAGCAATCCACCTATAACTTCGAATACGCGGACGTGGACTTCCTGTTCACCTGCTTCGAGCAGTACGAGAAAGAAGCGCAGCATCTGCTGGCGCTGGAGACTCCGCTGCCGCTGCCTGCCTACGAGCGTATTCTGAAGGCCGCCCACAGCTTCAACCTGCTGGACGCCCGCAAAGCCATCTCCGTGACTGAACGTCAGCGCTACATTCTGCGTATTCGTACCCTGACCAAAGCCGTTGCAGAAGCTTACTATGCGTCCCGTGAAGCCCTTGGCTTCCCGATGTGCAACCGAAACAAATAAGAGGCGGCCATGTCTGAAAAAACTTTCCTGGTGGAAATCGGCACCGAAGAGCTGCCACCAAAAGCCCTGCGCAGCCTGGCTGAATCATTTGCTGCGAACGTGACCGCCGAGCTGGATAACGCTGGCCTGGCACACGGTAAAATTGAGTGGTTTGCTGCCCCGCGCCGTCTGGCGCTGAAAGTGGCAAATCTGGCGGCGTCTCAGCCGGATCGTGAAGTGGAAAAACGTGGCCCGGCCATTGCTCAGGCGTTCGACGCGGAAGGCAAGCCGAGCAAAGCGGCAGAAGGCTGGGCGCGTGGTTGCGGTATCACCGTTGACCAGGCCGAGCGTCTGACCACCGACAAAGGTGAGTGGCTGCTGTATCGTGCGCATGTGAAAGGTGAAAGCGCGGAAGCGCTGCTGCCGGATATGATGGCGACCTCACTGGCTAAGCTGCCAATTCCTAAGCTGATGCGCTGGGGAGCATCCGACGTTCACTTCGTGCGTCCGGTTCACACCGTGACTCTGCTGCTGGGCGATACCGTGATTCCTGCGACCATTCTGGGCGTGGCGTCCGATCGCGTGATCCGCGGCCACCGCTTCATGGGCGAGCCTGAGTTCACCATCGACAATGCTGACCAGTACCCGCAGATCCTGCTGGAGCGCGGTAAAGTCATTGCCGACTACGAGCAGCGTAAAGCCAAAATCAAAGCTGACGCTGAAGAAGCGGCGCGCCAGATTGGCGGTAACGCTGACCTGAGCGAAAGCCTGCTGGAAGAAGTCACCTCTCTGGTCGAATGGCCGGTCGTGCTGACCGCGAAGTTCGAAGAGAAATTCCTGGCCGTTCCGGCTGAAGCGCTGGTGTACACCATGAAAGGTGACCAGAAGTACTTCCCGGTATACGCCAACGACGGCAAGCTGCTGCCAAACTTCATCTTCGTGGCGAACATCGAATCGAAAGATCCGATCCAGATTATCTCCGGTAACGAGAAAGTCGTTCGTCCGCGTCTGGCGGATGCGGAGTTCTTCTTCAACACCGACCGTAAAAAGCGTCTGGAAGATAACCTGCCGCGCCTGCAGACCGTGCTGTTCCAGCAGCAGCTGGGTACGCTGCGCGACAAGACCGACCGTATCGCGGAGCTGTCCGGCTGGATCGCCCGTGAAATCGGTGCAGACGTCAATCACGCGACCCGCGCGGGTCTGCTGTCCAAGTGCGACCTGATGACCAACATGGTGTTCGAATTTACCGACACCCAGGGCGTGATGGGCATGCACTACGCGCGTCACGATGGCGAAGCGGAAGATGTAGCCGTGGCCCTGAACGAGCAGTATCAGCCGCGCTTTGCGGGTGACGATCTGCCGTCTAACCCGGTTGCCTGCGCCGTGGCGATTGCCGATAAGATGGACACCCTGGCGGGTATCTTCGGCATCGGTCAGCATCCGAAAGGCGATAAAGACCCGTTCGCGCTGCGCCGTGCCGCGCTGGGCGTGCTGCGTATTATCGTTGAGAAGAACCTGAACCTCGATCTGCAAACGCTGACCGAAGAAGCGGTGCGTCTGTACGGCGACAAGCTGACCAACGCGAAGGTCGTGGATGACGTTATCGACTTTATGCTTGGTCGTTTCCGCGCGTGGTATCAGGACGAAGGCTATACCGTTGACACCATTCAGGCGGTGCTGGCGCGTCGTCCGACCCGTCCGGCAGACTTTGATGCGCGTATGAAGGCGGTGTCCCACTTCCGTACCCTGGAAGCGGCATCAGCCCTGGCCGCGGCCAACAAGCGTGTATCGAACATTCTGGCGAAATCCGACGAGACGCTGAACGAGCGCGTGAACGCTGCAACCCTGAAAGAGCCGGAAGAAATTGCCCTGGCGATGCAGGTTGTGGTGCTGCGCGACAAGCTCGAGCCGATCTTCGCAGAAGGTCGCTACCAGGAAGCGCTGGTGGAGCTGGCGGAACTGCGTGACGTTATCGACGCCTTCTTCGAGAAAGTGATGGTGAACGTGGACGATAAAGATCTGCGTATTAACCGTCTCTCTATGCTCGAGAAACTGCGCGAGCTGTTCCTGCGCGTGGCGGATATTTCGCTGCTGCAGTAATGCAAAAAACCCGCCCCTGACAGGCGGGAAGAACGGCAACTAAACTCATGCCGGGCTGCAAAAGCAGTCCGGCTTTTTTATTACACTCTTTCAAATACCGTCGCGATACCCTGACCCAACCCGATACACATTGTTGCCAGACCAAACTGGGCATCTTTGCGTTCCATCAGGTTGATAAGCGTCGTGCTGATGCGCGCGCCGGAACAGCCCAGCGGGTGACCGAGAGCGATCGCGCCGCCGTTGAGGTTAATCTTTTCGTCGATCTGATCCATCAGCCCCAGATCTTTAATGCACGGCAGGATCTGCGCGGCGAAGGCTTCGTTCATCTCGAACAGGTCGATGTCGCTGGCGGTTAAGCCCGCTTTTTTCAGCGCCAGCTTCGAGGCCGGAACTGGGCCGTAACCCATGATTGAAGGATCGCAGCCCACGACCGCCATCGAACGTACCCGAGCAAGAGGGGTTAAGCCCAGCTCGCGGGCGCGGCTTTCGCTCATCACCAGCATCGCGGCGGCACCGTCGGACAGCGCCGACGACGTTCCCGCCGTTACCGTGCCGGTGACCGGATCAAATGCCGGGCGCAGGGTAGACAGCGTTTCGACCGTGGTTTCCGGGCGGATCACTTCGTCGTAACTGAACTGCTTCAGTACACCGTCTGCGTCGTGGCCGCCGGTCGGGATGATCTCATTCTTAAAGGCGCCGGACTGCGTCGCCGCCCAGGCGCGAGCGTGAGAGCGCGCGGCAAAGGCATCCTGCATTTCACGGCTGATGCCGTGCAGACGAGAGAGCATCTCGGCGGTCAGACCCATCATCCCCGCGGCTTTCGCCACGTTACGGCTCATGCCCGGGTGGAAATCGACCCCGTGGCTCATCGGCACGTGGCCCATGTGCTCAACGCCGCCCACCAGGCAGGCCTGCGCATCGCCGGTCATGATCATGCGCGCCGCGTCGTGCAGCGCCTGCATGGACGAACCGCACAGGCGGTTGACGGTGACAGCCGGAACCGAGTGCGGGATCTCCGCCAGCAGCGACGCGTTACGGGCGATGTTGAAACCTTGCTCCAGGGTCTGCTGCACGCAGCCCCAGTAGATATCGTCCAGCGCGGCTGGATCCAGAGCCGGGTTACGCGCCAGCAGGCTACGCATCAGGTGCGCGGAGAGATCTTCCGCACGCACGTTACGGAACGCGCCGCCTTTTGAACGGCCCATCGGGGTGCGAATCGCATCAACAATGACAACCTTTTCCATTGTGACTCCTTAAGCCGTTTTCAGTTCGCCAACCGGACGGGCTGGCTCAACTGCTGGATAGTAGGGTTCGTTATGGCGCGCTTTGTTACGCAGACCTTCTGGCACCTCATAAAGCGGGCCAAGGTGCTGGTACTGCTGCGCCATATCGAGGTAGCGGGCGCTGCCGAGCGTATCCAGCCAGCGGAACGCGCCGCCGTGGAACGGAGGGAAGCCCAGGCCGTACACCAGCGCCATATCCGCTTCTGCCGGGCTGGCGATGATGCCTTCTTCCAGGCAACGCACCACTTCGTTGATCATTGGAATCATCATGCGGGCGATGATCTCGTCTTCGGAGAAGTCGCGTTTCGGCTGACTGACGTCGGCCAGCAGGCCATCCACCGCGGCATCTTCTTCTTTCTTCGGTTTGCCTTTGCTGTCTTCTTTATAGCGCCAGAAGCCCAGGCCATTTTTCTGACCAAAGCGGTTGGCGTCAAAGAGGGCGTCAATCGCGTCGCGATAATCTTTCTGCATACGCTGCGGGAAGCCTGCCGCCATCACCGCCTGAGCGTGGTGGGCGGTATCAATGCCGACCACGTCCAGCAGATACGCCGGGCCCATCGGCCAGCCGAACTGTTTTTCCATCACTTTGTCGATTTTGCGGAAGTCCGCACCGTCGCGCAGCAGCTGGCTGAAACCGGCGAAGTAAGGGAACAGGACGCGGTTGACGAAGAAGCCCGGGCAGTCGTTCACCACGATCGGCGTTTTGCCCATCTTGCTTGCCCATGCCACCACTTTAGCGATGGTTTCGTCAGAGGTTTTTTCTCCACGGATCACTTCGACCAGCGGCATACGGTGTACCGGGTTAAAGAAGTGCATCCCGCAGAAGTTTTCCGGACGCTTCAGCACGCTCGCCAGTTCGCTGATTGGAATGGTGGAGGTGTTAGAGGCCAGCACGGTCTCTGGACGAACCTTGTCTTCCGTTTCCGCCAGTACCGCTTTTTTGACTTTCGGGTTCTCAACGACCGCTTCAACCACCACGTCGACACGGTCAAAACCGCTGTACTCCAGCACAGGCTGAATGGTGGCGATCACGCCCGCAAGCTTCAGCCCGTCAATTTTGCCGCGCTCCAGCTGTTTATTCAGCAGCTTGGCCGCTTCGGTCATGCCCAGCGTCAGGGATTTCTCGCTGATGTCTTTCATCACCACCGGCACGCCTTTCCAGGCCGACTGATAAGCGATGCCGCCACCCATAATACCGGCGCCGAGAACCGCCGCGTGTTTTGGCGTCTCAACGTTTTTGGTCAGCTGTTTCGCCTTTCCTTTAACGAACTGATCGTTAAGGAAGATGCCAACCAGCGCGCGGGCTTCATTGGTGTGCGCCAGCGGGACAAAGCTCTGATTTTCGAGCTTCAGCGCTTCGTCGCGACCGAGGCGGGCCGCGGCTTCAATGGTTTTCACCGCCGTAATAGGTGCCGGGTAATGTTTACCCGCCGTCTGCATTACCATGCCTTTAGCGATGGTGAAGCTCATGGTGGCTTCAATTTTGCTGAGCTTTAACGGCTCCAGCTTCGGCTGGCGTTTGGCTTTCCAGTCGAGGTCGCCATTGATTGCCTGACGCAGGATGGCGAGTGCGCCTTCAACCAGTTTCTCTGGTTTCACGACGCCGTCGACCAGGCCGATTTTCTGCGCCTGTTCTGCGCCGACATCTTTACCTGCTGCAATGATCTCCAGCGCGCTGTCGGCACCCAGCATGCGCGGCATACGCACGGAGCCGCCAAAGCCCGGCATGATGCCCAGCTTGGTTTCCGGCAGGCCGATGCGCAGATCCGGCGTCGCCAGACGGTAGTCGGTCGCCAGTACGCATTCGCAGCCGCCGCCCAGCGCGTAGCCGTTAACGGCGGAAATGGTCGGAACAGGCAGATCTTCCAGACGATTAAAGACGCTGTTGGCAAAGTGCAGCCACTGGCTCAGCTGTTCTTCAGGCACCAGGAAAAGCGAAAGGAACTCGGTGATATCGGCACCGACAATAAAGGCCGCTTTGTTCGAACGCAGCAGCAGCCCTTTTAATTCAGGTTGTTTTTCAAGAACATCCAGCGCCTGGCCAAGACTGGCCACCGTCGCGGTATCAAGCTTGTTCACTGAGCCGGGGGCATCGAACACCAGTTCGGCAATGCCGTCTTCCAGCCAGTTGAGGTACAGGGTGTCGCCTTTGTAAAGCATGTCAGTCTCCTGAATCCAGCAAGTGGATCTGGTCATACCAGATGAGACGGAGTGTGGAATTTATGTTAATAAAATGCAAATTACTCATTAAGAAATTGCTGCATTGATCACGGTCGGTGGAAATCACGCAGCCGGAGAGAGGTGTGCTAAGATGCGATGACTTGAGCTCAAAAACGAAAGGAAGAATGATGGACTCACTGGCTTCGCTTTATAAAAATCATATCGTTACCCTACAGGAACGTACCCGCGATGTACTGGCCCGCTTCAAGCTGGATGCCCTGCTGATCCACTCCGGCGAGCTGATGAACACGTTTCTTGATGACCATGCTTATCCGTTTAAGGTCAACCCGCAGTTTAAAGCCTGGGTGCCGGTGACACAGGTTCCAAATTGCTGGCTGTTGGTGGATGGCGTGAACAAGCCGAAACTGTGGTTCTATCTGCCGGTGGATTACTGGCACAACGTGGAACCGCTGCCGACCTCTTTCTGGACGGAAGAAATTGACGTCATCGCGCTGCCGAAAGCGGACGGTATTGGCAGCCAGCTGCCTGCCGCGCGTGGCAACATCGGCTACATCGGCCCTGTACCGGAGCGTGCGCTGGGTCTGGATATTCCGGCAGATAAACTCAACCCGAAAGGGGTGCTGGATTACCTCCACTATTACCGCGCGTATAAAACCGATTACGAACTTTACTGCATGCGTGAAGCGCAGAAAACGGCGGTAAATGGCCACCGCGCCGCACACGAAGCGTTCCAGTCGGGCATGAGCGAGTTCGACATCAATCTTGCCTACCTGACCGCAACCGGTCACCGCGATACCGACGTGCCGTACAGCAACATCGTCGCGCTGAACGAGCACGCGTCTGTGCTTCACTACACCAAACTGGATCACCAGGTTCCGTCGGAAATGCGCAGCTTCCTGCTGGATGCAGGGGCAGAGTATAACGGCTACGCGGCCGACCTGACGCGCACCTGGGCGGCGAATGCAGATACCGATTTCGCCCAGCTGATTAAAGACGTGAACGATGAACAGCTGGCGCTGATTGGCACCATGAAGGCGGGAACCAGCTACGTGGATTACCACATCCAGTTCCATCAGCGCATCGCCAAACTGCTGCGTAAGCATCAGATTGTGAAAGACATGAGCGAAGAGGCGATGGTCGAGAACGATCTGACCGGGCCATTTATGCCGCACGGTATCGGCCACCCGCTGGGCCTGCAGGTTCACGATGTTGCGGGCTTTATGCAGGATGATACCGGCACGCACCTGGCGGCACCGTCTAAATATCCTTACCTGCGCTGTACCCGTATTCTTGAGCCGCGCATGGTATTGACCATCGAGCCGGGGATCTACTTTATTGAATCCCTGCTGGCGCCGTGGCGTGAAGGGCAGTTCAGCAAGCACTTCAACTGGGAAAAAATTGACGCGCTGAAGCCGTTTGGCGGCATTCGTATCGAAGATAACGTGGTTATTCACGAGAACGGTATCGAGAATATGACGCGAGACCTGAAGCTGGCCTGATGGAAAGCTGGCTGATACCGGCTGAACCGGTCACCTTTGTCGAGGAAATCAAGAAAAGCCGCTTTATTACGCTGCTGGCGCATACCGACGGCGTAGAGGCGGCAAAGGCGTTTGTTGAGTCTGTCCGGGCGGAGCATCCTGACGCACGTCATCACTGCGTGGCGTGGGTGGCAGGACCGCCGGACGATTCGCAACGGCTGGGGTTTTCTGACGACGGTGAACCGGCTGGCACGGCCGGTAAACCTATGCTTTCGCAGTTGATGGGCAGCGGCGTGGGTGAGATCACCGCCGTCGTGGTTCGCTACTACGGCGGCATTTTGTTAGGCACGGGTGGGCTGGTGAAAGCCTATGGTGGCGGTGTCCAGCAGGCTCTTAATCTGCTGATAACTACCCGCAAAACGCCACTTACCGAATATACTCTGGTATGCGAGTACTCGCAGCTTTCGGGCATTGAAGCGTTACTGAAGCACGTTAACGGTGTGATTGTGCACAGTGATTACCAGGCAATGGTGCAATTACGCGTGGCGCTTCCTCAGGCGGAATTGGCTTCTTTTTCAGCAAAACTCGCTGATTTTAGTCGTGGTTCGTTGCAATTGCTGCCGATTGAAGAATAATCCCCACCTCACTTTTTGAATACCAAAGGAAGCGGCAGAGATGCATTTTCGTGCCATAACCCGAATCGTTGGACTGCTGGTCATACTTTTTTCCGGGACGATGATTCTCCCAGGACTGGTGGCACTTATCTACCGGGACGGCGCGGGACGTGCGTTTACCCAGACCTTTTTTGTCGCGCTGGCGATCGGATCGCTGCTCTGGTGGCCAAACCGTCGTGAGAAAGGCGAGCTGAAATCTCGCGAAGGGTTTCTGATTGTCGTGCTGTTCTGGACGGTGCTGGGAAGCGTCGGTTCGCTCCCGTTTATCTTCTCTGAACAGCCCAATCTGAGCATCACGGATGCGTTCTTTGAGTCGTTCTCTGGTTTAACCACTACCGGAGCGACAACGCTGGTGGGGCTGGATTCTCTTCCCCATGCCATTCTCTTTTATCGCCAGATGCTGCAGTGGTTCGGCGGGATGGGGATCATCGTCCTGGCGGTGGCTATCCTGCCCATTCTGGGCGTCGGTGGGATGCAGCTCTATCGCGCTGAAATGCCCGGGCCGCTGAAAGATAATAAGATGCGCCCGCGTATTGCCGAGACGGCGAAAACGCTCTGGCTTATCTATGTATTACTGACGGTGGCCTGTGCGCTGGCGCTGTGGTTTGCCGGAATGCCCGCTTTCGACGCCATCGGACACAGCTTCGCGACGATCGCGATTGGAGGGTTCTCCACGCACGATGCCAGCGTGGGCTACTTCGACAGCCCAACAATTAACACTATTATTGCCATTTTCCTGCTGATTTCTGGTTGTAACTACGGGCTGCACTTCTCTTTACTGAGCGGGCGCAGCCTGAAAGTGTACTGGCGTGACCCAGAGTTCCGCATGTTCATTGGCGTCCAGCTGACGCTGGTGATCATCTGTACCCTGGTGCTGTGGTTCCATAATGTCTACAACTCCGCGCTGACCACGCTAAATCAGGCGTTCTTCCAGGTAGTATCGATGGCAACAACCGCCGGTTTTACCACGGACAGCATTGCGCGCTGGCCGCTGTTCCTGCCGGTGCTGCTTTTATGCTCCGCATTTATCGGGGGCTGTGCGGGGTCTACGGGCGGTGGCCTGAAGGTCATTCGTATTCTGCTGCTGTTTAAACAGGGGAACCGCGAGCTGAAGCGCCTGGTCCACCCGAATGCTGTTTATAGCATTAAGCTGGGGAATCGTGCGCTACCGGAACGTATTCTCGAAGCGGTGTGGGGCTTCTTCTCTGCTTATGCGCTGGTCTTTATCGTCAGTATGCTGGCTATTATTGCTACCGGTGTGGATGATTTCTCCGCATTCGCCTCCGTTGTGGCGACGCTTAATAACCTCGGGCCTGGGCTGGGCGTGGTGGCGGATAACTTTGCCAGCATGAATCCGGTGGCGAAGTGGATCCTTATCGCTAACATGCTGTTTGGGCGTCTTGAGGTCTTTACGCTGCTGGTGCTGTTTACCCCAACATTCTGGCGCGAGTAAGGAGTCATTAATGAAAACATTAGTTCTTTTCTCTACGCGGGACGGACAAACGCGCGAGATTGCCGCTTATCTGGCTTCTGAATTAAAAGAGCTGGGCATTTACGCGGATGTGGTGAACCTGAACCGTGCCGAACACATTGCCTGGCAGGAGTACGATCGTGTGGTGATTGGGGCGTCTATTCGTTACGGGCATTTCCATCCTGCGCTGGATCGTTTTGTGAAGAAACATAAGGACGTGCTCAATAAGCTGCCCAGTGCCTTCTACTCGGTCAATCTGGTTGCCCGTAAAGCAGAAAAGCGCACGCCGCAGACGAACAGCTACACGCGCAAGTTTTTACTTAACTCTCCGTGGCAGCCAACACTTTGCGCGGTCTTTGCCGGGGCGCTGCGCTATCCGCGCTACCGCTGGTATGACCGCTTTATGATCCGCTTTATTATGAAGATGACGGGCGGTGAAACCGATACGCATAAAGAAGTGGTGTACACCGACTGGTCGCAGGTAGCCAGTTTTGCGCGGGAGATCGCGCATTTAACGGGCGATTCGCGACTTAAATAAGCGTTAAGTTTGAAAAGTGAGCGAACGAAAAGTTTTTTGTATTTTGTGCTTGTCACTTCAGAATAACTCCCTATAATGCGCCTCCACTGACACGGAACAACGGCACACACGCCGCCGGGTCAGCAGAGAAAAGCGAAAATAAACGCTTGACTCTGAAGCGGGAAAGCGTAATATACGCCACCTCGCAACGGTGAGCGAAAGCCGCGTTGCACTGCTCTTTAACAATTTATCAGACAATCTGTGTGGGCACTCAAAGTGACATGGATTCTTAATGTCTTCGGACAATA
>NZ_JAIHAZ010000228.1:0-501 GCF_019718755.1 Enterobacter sp. RIT637 | reverse complement strand
CCGTGAAGGGGAAGTTATTGCCCGTGAAATATTGGACTACTGTGGCTACCGTAAAAAGATTTCCCGATTTTGGACGAGTGGCCTAGATATCCAATCGGTAAAAAAAGCCTTATCTTCAATAATGCCGGGTAAGGATAAAGAAAACCTATATCAGGCCGGTTTGGCGCGCGGCCGCGCCGACTGGCGGGTAGGTATGAACCTGAGTCGTGCCTACACAGCTGCTTATTCTGCCGGATATGGCCGAGAACATATGTTGTCGATCGGACGGATTCAAACACCGACTTTAAAGCTTGTAGTCCAAAGTGATAAAGAGATCGATACTTTCGTGCCTTACAACTACTACACCCTTTCAGTAGATTTTGAGACAGCAGACAAGTCAGTGTTTACTACACTGTGGCAGGTTCCTGAAAACTGGCGTAATACTGACGGATACTGTACCAACCTTGAGGCTGTAAAGGCACTTGTCAAACAGCTTGAGAAATCTACAGGCAAGGTTATTAC
>NZ_JAIHAZ010000227.1:0-501 GCF_019718755.1 Enterobacter sp. RIT637 | reverse complement strand
CTTGCTGATCGTGTACGCCACCTAAGACCAGATAATCGTAGTATTTCTCTTCGCTCATTTGTTATCTCTTACAAAGTGTTTGTTTTTTTACTATCGCATATTCAAGCCCTCAAAGCATTACCGCAGGCATGAAGAGAATACTGATGATCTGTTCATCGGAAAAACGCTTCTTCATGGGGATGTCCTCATGTGGCTGATGAAGACATTACTAACATCGGGGTGAATTAACCAAAGGGGAGCAGGTCAGCCTACCTATGGTGATGGCAGCAAAAACCGTCCGGAGACGGCTTCATCAATTTTGTTGCTTCAGCTCTTTTTTCCCTGCAGCTGCAGCAACTATTTTCTCTGATCTAAGTCGTCTGTTTTCTCGTTCAACATACCAATCGCTAAGCAACGTCTCTATCAAGCTAATGAGTAGCTCAGCCTCCTCTTTGTCGACATCAATAATCAGATCAATGTCTTTTTCCATGTGGGCACCAATATTACCAATACTTCTTATTG
>NZ_JAIHAZ010000226.1:0-502 GCF_019718755.1 Enterobacter sp. RIT637 | reverse complement strand
GAATCACATCATGCTTATGCAGCGGTGAAACTTCGTGTCGTTTGCTAATTTTCGTCCTGTTTAACGCGTTGAAGGTTGGGCCATATCGCTCCACTATTGAATCAGGATGCTTAAAATGAACATGGTTTCTTTGAAACATGATTAACCGGGCGCAAGTTTTAGCTCCCCAGATTCCATCTTCTCTTAACGTTTCTATATTATCGTCACGAATTGCTCTGTTAAGTAATACCTGAATTTTTTTGACATCATTTGGGAGATTTGGCTGCCTTACTCCGACGCTATGATGAATCCTCCATCTCATATATCCTCCTGTATATTTTCAGCAGATCATCTTTACTAAAAAATCCTTTCCTCCCACAAGCTATATGCACTTGTTCCCGCTATGCAGTGTTCCTGGGTAATACTTTCATAAGTGAAGGATACAGACTCTTCTGGCTGCCCCTGACTATTATTAATAGTATGCGGCAACTCACTATGTATGCTTGAGATGCGGGCCTTAATC
>NZ_JAIHAZ010000225.1:0-502 GCF_019718755.1 Enterobacter sp. RIT637 | reverse complement strand
CTGTGGGCGACCAAATTCTTTCGCCATAATAAATTCTCCAGACAAAAAAGGGGCCATAAGCCCCTTTTGATATTTCATGCCGGGTGGCGCTTCGCTTACCCGGCTTACAATTTTCTTAATCCTTTCGGGGATTAAGCAATGCTACGCTGGATTTCGATGATTTCGAACACTTCGATCATATCGCCAACGCGAACATCGTTGTAGTTCTTAACGCCGATACCACATTCCATGCCGTTACGGACTTCGTTAACGTCATCTTTGAAGCGGCGTAGGGATTCCAGCTCGCCTTCGTAGATAACCACGTTGTCACGCAGAACGCGGATTGGGTTATGACGTTTGATGGTACCTTCGGTAACCATACAACCCGCGATCGCACCAAATTTCGGTGATTTGAACACGTCACGAACTTCAGCCAGACCGATGATCTGCTGTTTCAGTTCTGGAGACAGCATGCCGCTCATCGCTGCTTTCACTTCGTCGATCAGATGGTAGATGACGGAGT
>NZ_JAIHAZ010000224.1:0-503 GCF_019718755.1 Enterobacter sp. RIT637 | reverse complement strand
AACCACGACTTTCTACATGGTGGTGGGCATCGTCCCGCGTGACGCCGGCAACATCATCTTCGATGATGAAGATATCAGTCTGCTGCCACTGCATGCCCGCGCGCGTCGTGGCATCGGCTATCTGCCGCAGGAAGCCTCCATCTTCCGCCGCTTAAGCGTGTTCGACAACCTGATGGCCGTGCTCCAGATCCGTGACGATCTGACCAGCGAGCAGCGCACTGACCGTGCGAACGAGCTGATGGACGAGTTTCATATCGAACATCTGCGTGACAGCCTCGGTCAGGCGCTGTCCGGTGGTGAACGCCGCCGCGTTGAGATTGCGCGCGCGCTGGCAGCAAACCCGAAATTTATCCTGCTGGATGAACCGTTTGCGGGCGTTGACCCCATCTCCGTTATCGATATCAAACGTATTATTGAGCACCTGCGCGACAGCGGGCTTGGCGTACTGATCACGGACCACAACGTTCGCGAAACGCTGGCCGTGTGTGAGCGCGCCTACATAG
>NZ_JAIHAZ010000223.1:0-503 GCF_019718755.1 Enterobacter sp. RIT637 | reverse complement strand
TGGTACAAGGATTCGCAGAGAAATTTCAACTGCGCGATATCATGCCTTTTTGGCGAGTATTCGTCCATAGCGCACCCCCTTTTGAGTGATTCTTTACTCACCCGAGCAACGCTGTCGGGATGGATACAACTAGCTTACCTTAACGGGTGCTGTTTCCTGATGTCTTTAACTATAAGCCATGCTGATCAAGATTTCACCGCGCTATTACGAAAAATTACAATTAAAACGTCAGTCGCCGTTCGTCTCTGAATCTCCCTCATTCACGGTACCAATTTTATCTTAATCATGGCAGAAATTTTGTCGGCTACCTTAGGATTCATCATGTTAGCTAAAACTTACACCTGAAATGTGGAATCCCAAATCTTCCTCATTACCTAAAACCGCCAGGAATAATCCTAATATCTTTAGGGCAAACGAAATAATTAAATAATTGCCGTAAGGATTAACGATGACTTTAAACAACAGAAGTTCAATGCGGTGACATAAAATAAATAAACGAACAA
>NZ_JAIHAZ010000222.1:0-504 GCF_019718755.1 Enterobacter sp. RIT637 | reverse complement strand
CGCTGCAACTGCTGGCCCGCGCGGCAGATGGCAGTCTGCGTGACGCATTAAGTTTGACCGATCAGGCGATTGCCAGCGGCGATGGCCAGCTATCGACCGAGGCGGTGAGCACCATGCTCGGCACCCTCGACGACGATCAGGCCCTGTCGCTGATTGAAGCCATCATCGAAGCCAACGGCGAACGCGCCATGTCTCTGGTGAACGTCGCGGCCTCTCGCGGCGTGGAGTGGGAAGCACTACTGGTCGAAATGCTGGCGCTGCTGCATCGCGTGGCGATGCTGCAACTTTCCCCGTCGGCGATCGGCGCGGACATGGCGACGATTGAACAGCGAATGCGCGAGCTTGCGCGCACGGTTCCACCGGCTGACGTACAGCTTTACTACCAGACGTTACTGATTGGCCGCAAAGAGCTGCCGTTCGCACCGGACCGCCGCATGGGCGTCGAAATGACGCTGCTGCGTGCGCTGGCGTTCCATCCGCGAATGCCGTTGCCCGAGCCTGAAG
>NZ_JAIHAZ010000221.1:0-504 GCF_019718755.1 Enterobacter sp. RIT637 | reverse complement strand
GTGTAGACCGTGCGGGAGAACCCAGATTGATTATGTCTGGCTATATCATCCCTGTCGGTCTGGCGGTTGAAAAAGGGGAGAGCTCTGGATTATCTGTCGTGTTTTATTGCCAGAGTACAAATGGCATGATCAGCCAGGAAATCGTGCCGGTAGCTGAAGTATTGTCCAGGAGTGAATTAGTTTGTCGCCATTTCGCCGGGAAAGGCCTTATCGCTGTTAATGGCGTATCAACGATGAATGCTTACTTTCGTGCTGCCGCCAGCTTGCCTCTGGAGCGCTATCGGCTGGTGAACAGACATGGCTGGCAACCCGGCGAATATTGTTTCATGCATGGTACATATCCCATTATTCCTGCACGACGTACTGATTTGAAAGGGATGCTCCCCTCTGCAACGTACAGTATGGTTTCTGCCATCGGCGTCATGGGAACTCTGGAGGAATGGCAGAAGAATGTTCTGTTCCACGCCACCGGCATTATGCAAAAACTGGCCGTGTTAATCGGCC
>NZ_JAIHAZ010000220.1:0-504 GCF_019718755.1 Enterobacter sp. RIT637 | reverse complement strand
CGTCTGTTCTCCGTAATAAGAACAGGATGACGGTGTGTTCGAGTCTCTCAAATTTTCGCGACACGATGGTGTTTTACGAAACATCTTCGGGTTGTGAGGTTAAGCGACTAAGCGTACACGGTGGATGCCCTGGCAATCAGAGGCGATGAAGGGCGTGCTAATCTGCGATAAGCGTCGGCGAGGTGATATGAACCTTTGACCCGGCGATACCCGAATGGGGAAACCCAGTGTGTTCCGACACACTATCATGTCATGAATACATAGTGGCATGAGGCGAACCGGGGGAACTGAAACATCTAAGTACCCCGAGGAAAAGAAATCAACCGAGATTCCCCCAGTAGCGGCGAGCGAACGGGGAGGAGCCCAGAGTCTGAATCAGCGCGTGTGTTAGTGGAAGCGTCTGGAAAGTCGCACGATACAGGGTGATAGTCCCGTACACAAAAATGCACACGTTGTGAACTCGAAGAGTAGGGCGGGACACGTGGTATCCTGTCTGAATATGGG
>NZ_JAIHAZ010000021.1:0-67229 GCF_019718755.1 Enterobacter sp. RIT637 | reverse complement strand
CAGGGAACGCCATCATGAGATCCGTACTGGTCACCGGCGCCAGCAAAGGCATTGGCCGCGCTATTGCCCTTCAGCTTGCGGCTGACGGTTTCACCGTGGGCGTGCATTACCACCGCGACGCCGCGGGCGCACAGGAGACCCTCGACGCGATTGTTCAGGCCGGCGGCACGGGCCGTTTACTTGCCTTTGACGTGGGCAACCGCGAGCAGTGCCGCGCGGTGCTGGAACAGGAAATCGCGGACCACGGCGCATGGTATGGCGTGGTCAGTAACGCAGGCATCACCCGCGACGGCGCGTTTCCGGCGCTCAGCGAGGATGACTGGGACAGCGTGATCCACACCAATCTCGACAGTTTCTATAACGTTATCCATCCCTGCATCATGCCGATGATCGGCACCCGCAAGGGCGGCCGGATTATCACCCTGTCGTCGGTTTCTGGCCTGATGGGCAACCGCGGGCAGGTGAACTACAGCGCCGCCAAAGCCGGGATTATCGGGGCCACCAAAGCGCTGGCCGTTGAGCTGGCGAAGCGCAAAATCACCGTGAACTGCATCGCGCCGGGGCTGATTGATACCGGCATGATCGAGATGGACGAAACCGCGCTGAACGCGGCAATGTCGATGATCCCGATGCAGCGTATGGGCCACGCTGACGAAGTGGCCGGGCTGGCGAGCTACCTGATGTCAGACAAGGCGGGCTATGTGACGCGCCAGGTGATCTCGATTAACGGAGGTATGCTATGACGCGCCGCGTCGTGATTACCGGCATGGGCGGCATCACCGCGTTTGGCGAAGCGTGGCCGACCATTTCACGCCGCCTGCGCGGGTATGAAAATGCGGTGCGCACCATGTCTGAATGGCAGGTGTATGACGGTCTGCAAACCCTGCTGGCCGCGCCCATTGAGGACTTCACCCTGCCGGATCACTACACCCGCAAGCGAATTCGGGCCATGGGCCGCGTGTCGCTGCTCTCTACCCGCGCCACCGAGCTGGCGCTGGAGCAGGCGGGCCTGATTGACGACCCCGTGCTGACCAGCGGTCAAACCGGCATCGCCTACGGCTCGTCGACAGGCAGCACCGGGCCGGTGAGCGAATTCGCGTCCATGCTCATGGAAAAGCACACCCATAACATCACCGGCACGACTTATGTGCAGATGATGCCGCACACCACCGCCGTCAACACGGGACTGTTCTTTGGCCTGCGCGGACGGGTGATCCCCACTTCGAGCGCCTGTACCTCCGGGAGCCAGGCGATTGGCTATGCATGGGAAGCCATTCGTCATGGCTATCAAACCGTGATGGTGGCGGGCGGCGCGGAAGAGCTTTGCCCGTCGGAAGCCGCCGTGTTTGATACCCTCTTCGCCACCAGCCAGCGTAACGACGCGCCCAAAACCACGCCGTCGCCTTTCGACAGCCAGCGCGACGGCCTGGTGATTGGCGAAGGTGCAGGCACCTTAATTCTGGAAGAGCTGGAGCACGCCAGAGCGCGCGGTGCGACGATTTACGGCGAGATTGTGGGCTTTGCCACCAACTGTGATGCGGCCCATATCACCCAGCCCCAGCGTGAAACCATGCAGATTTGTATGGAACAGTCGCTGGCGATGGCGGGCCTGAGCCCTCAGGATATTGGCTACATTTCCGCCCACGGTACGGCGACCGACCGCGGGGACATCGCCGAGAGTCAGGCCACCGCCGCCATTTTCGGCGACAGCGTGCCCATTTCATCCCTGAAAAGCTATTTTGGCCATACGCTGGGCGCGTGCGGGGCGCTGGAAGCCTGGCTGAGCCTGGAGATGATGCGCGAAGGCTGGTTCATTCCGACGCTCAATTTAAGACAACCGGATGAGCAATGCGGCGCTTTAGATTATATTATGGGGGAAGCCCGTCAGATTGACTGCGAGTATCTGCAAAGCAATAACTTCGCATTCGGCGGCATCAATACCTCGATAATCATTAAACGCTGGGCGTAACTATGTACCAGTTTGTACTGGGAAAAATCTCCACCCTTAGCGCGGACCCGCTGGCGTCAACGCTCGCAGACAGGGCACCTCAGGGTGCGCGAAACGCCTCCTGGCTTGCAGGCCGGACGCTGCTCGCCAGAACATTATCCCCCTCGCCGCTGCCCGACATCATTTACGGTGAACAGGGAAAACCGGCTTTTGCTAAGGGGCACCCGCTGTGGTTCAACCTGAGCCATAGCGGCGACGACATCGCCTTACTGATGAGCGACGAAGGTGAAGTCGGCTGCGATATCGAAGTGATCCGCCCGCGGCAGAACTGGCAGGCGCTGGCGAACGCCGTCTTTAGCATCACCGAGCATGAAGAGCTTGAGCGCGAAGCGCCCGAGGAACGGCTTTCTGCCTTCTGGCGTATCTGGACGCGGAAAGAGGCGATAGTGAAGCAGCGCGGCGGCAGCGCCTGGCAGATTGTCAGTATCGACAGCACCGCGCAGACGCATTCGGTGAGCCAGCTGCGCTTCGGCACGCTGAGCCTGGCGGTGTGTACCCCTACGCCCTTTACCTTGACCGCCGAGTCGATCTCTTACCCCAATACGTCTGCGGCATAAAGATCGTCAGCACGCCGAGAATAATCAGGCCAACGCCCGCCAGCCCGCGCCAGGAAAAGTGTTCTCCCCAGCCGGGCAGCACAACGGCGGCCCCCCACACCAGAATGTAGCTGAGGCTCAGCAGGGCATAGGCTCGACTGAGCGCCATGCGCCGCAGGGCCAGATACCAGCAGCCCATCGAGGCCACGTAGCCCGTTAGCCCCAGCGTTAAGGTTCCCGTCCCGGGCGCAGCGTGCCAGAGGGCTGCAAAAAAGGCGTCACTCACCGGCGGCAGCGTCACCATGGCGTGGCGCAGCACCAGCTGCGCCGCGCTGACCAACACCACGCTGCATAACGCCCACCATGCACCCTTCACAGGCTTCCTCCCAGCAGGATAATCCCGACGATAATCAACCCGACGCCCATCCAGTGGCGTGACGGGACGGACTCATGCCAGAGGATTTTCGCCGCCAGCGTGACCCAGACAACGTTCAGGCTCAGCATGGGATAAGCCACGCCGACGGGCAGAAGCTGCAACACCACCAGCCAGGCAAGCATCCCGCAGCCAAGCGTCAGCAAGGCCAGCCCAAGCCACAGGGCAGTTCGCTGACCGCCCTTCGCCCGGGTCGCCTGTTTCTGACACAGCTGCCCTGCGCAGCTCAGCAGGCTTGCCAGTACCAGCCAGAGCCAGGCCATCATTGCGGCAGATATTGCAGGTAGGCCAGACGCCCCTGAATCGTCAGGTTGTCCGGTTTCGGCAGCCCGGCGCGGGCAATGTCATCGTTTTTTGAAAGCAGGATCACCAGTGACACCGGTCCCTGCTGACGATGCGTTTCAAGCCATTGTGCGATGTCGTCATTGCTCACAAACCGTCCTTTCACATCCGGGTAACCGAGGCCATATTTCAGCTCCCCCGTCTGGCCAAAAAGAATGATGTCTGGACGATTCAGTTCCCACGCCAGCCCCGACGCCACGCCAACGTTGTTTGCCAGCACAAACCGGCTCTCCTCCAGCGGCATGCGCACGGTATCTACCAGCGACTGCGGCTGTTTGGAATCCACCACCAGATTGGGGATGGCAAACCCAATGAGCAGCGCAAGACCGGCAGGACAGAGTGCCGCGAGCCACCAGCGCTGCGCGCTCTGCTTCAGCGTAAACCAGCCCACCGCGGCCCAGATAAGAAAGGCGATCGCGGCGCAGAAGACTTTGTACAGTTCAACCGATGTCCAGACCGGATGCTTAGCGAGTCCCCACGGCGATACCACCAGCGCCGCCACCACGCCGATAACGCCAAACGCGAGGTTGATGCCGCCGTTGACGCGCAGCACGCGCGCCCCCTTTTCCGCCATCGTGCAGGCGTAGCGCGCCATCAGGATAGCCAGCGGCGTGAAGCACGGCAGGATATAGGTGGGCAGCTTGCCTTTGGCGATGCTGAAGAACAGCAGCGGCATCACCACCCAGCCCAGCAGGTAAAGCCCTGCCCCCTCATTTTGCCTCTCACGCCAGCCGAGGCGCAGCGCGCCCGGCAGCAGCGCCAGCCACGGCAGACTCCCCGCGACGAGGAACGGCAGGTAGTACCAGAACGGCGCTTTATGCTGCGCGTCGCTCTGCGCAAAACGCTGGATATGCTCCACCCAGAAGAAGTAACGCCAGAAATCCGGCTCGCGCTGGGCGATCGCCAGCCCCCAGGGCAGGACGATCAGCACGCAGCTCAGGATCGCCAGCCAGCCGAAAACAAGCACCTCTTTCCAGCGTTTCTGCGCAATCACCCACGGCAGCACGCCCATCACCGGGACCGCCAGCGCCAGGAAACCTTTGGTCATAACGCCCATACCGCAGGCCAGCCCCAGCAGAATGTAGCCCCCCACTTTTCCGGCCACGGTTTTCGATTGGGCAGCCAGCCAGAAGCTGCACATCGCCACCGCCAGCCACAGGGCGATAATCGGATCCAGCACGGCGTAAGTGCCGATGCCGTAGACTAGGAACAGCGTTAAGAAGATAAGACCGGAGAAAATCGCCACCCGCTTATCCCGCCAGAGGCGCCAGGCGAGCCAGATGACCAGCAGCGCCGTCAGCCCGGTGGAGAAGATCGCCCCGGCGCGCACGGCAAAGTTGGAGTGGCCAAAAATCAGCTGCCCAATGCTGTTAATCCAGTAACCGGCAATCGGCTTTTCAAAGTAACGCAGGCCGAGAAAATGCGGCACAATCCAGTCGCCTGAGGCGAGCATTTCACGGCTGATTTCCGCGTAGCGCGTCTCGTCCGGCTGCCACAGCAGGCGGAGATCGACCGGGATAACGTAGTAAACGATAAACAGTGCGAGAAGCGCTACGCCATAACGGGCTGCTTTCATGATACCGGGCTCACGGTGTGTTGATAGCCAAGCCAGCCTTCGCGACCGGCCATTTCATTGCGCACAATTTTGCCGACCGGCAAGGTGCTGAGATCGTCTGGCAGCATGTCGCCGAGCGGGCAGAAGCGAATGCCCTCGGCGGCAGCCATCGTCAACAGCGCATCAAAATCATGCTGATACGCGATCCCTTCCACCTCGGCGTGAATCGTGTAGACCGGCGTACCCTCGTCACGATGCATGCAGTCCAGTATGTAACGGTTAAACCCTGCGGCACTGACGTCGCGCCCGACCACTTCATCCCAGGTGGGCAGCGTGACCGGAATTTGAACCGTACCGGTGCGATCGCTTCCTAACAGCGGTAAAAACGGGGCGGTACCGCGACAATCGCTGTTATAGCGAAACGCGAAGGGCTCCTTGGCTTTCACCACGCGCTGGTCGGCGCGCCATCCCGCCGCCGCGGAACAGCGCACGGGCTGGCCGGTAATCGCCTCCAGCTCCTGCACGCCGCGCTCAACGTCTTGTTCCAGGCGCGGAATATCCCAGACGCCCGCCCACGCCTGCCAGGCATGATGATCCCAGGCGTGAAGCCCCACTTCGTGATGATGCGCCGCTTCGCAGATAATCGCTTCATTCCCCGCACCGATACGCCTGCCGGGCCAGGCGGTCCCCGCCAGCAAAATATCCCAGCCGTAGAGGGATGCCGCGCGCGAGCGCAGCATTTTGAACAGAAAGGCCGGTTTAACCAGGCGCCACAGATGACGCCCCATGTTGTCTGGCCCGACGCTGAAGAAAATGCTGGCACGCACGCCGTGCTTGCTCAGCAGCTCCAGCAGCCGCGGGACGCCGTCGCGGGTGCCGCGAAAGGTGTCGACATCAATGCGTAAACCGACCTTTTTCATGATGCCTGTTCCGACAGCTCCACGGTGCGCAGGAAGAAGTCGAGCGTTTCATCAATGGTCTGCTCCATCTTCACGGTTGGCGTCCAGTTCAGGCAGCGCTTCGCGTTGCGGATGCTCGGCTTGCGGTGCTCTACGTCCTGATAGCCTTTGCCGTAGTAGCTGCTGCTCTCCACTTCGCGGAAACCGGCAAACGGCGGGAACTGGCTGCGCAGCGGATGGCGCTCAAAGCTTGCCAGCAGCATTTCAGCCAGCTCGCGAATACTCGCTTCGTTGTCCGGGTTGCCGATGTTGATGATCTCCCCGTTGCAGCGGCCGTCTTTGTTTTCGATGATGCGAAACAGCGCTTCGATGCCGTCGCTGATATCGGTGAAGCAGCGTTTCTGTTTGCCGCCCTCGATAAGCTTAATGGGCGACCCTTCCACCAGGTTCAGGATCAGCTGGGTGATGGCGCGGGAGCTGCCGATACGCGCGGCGTTCAGGTTATCCAGACGCGGTCCCATCCAGTTAAACGGACGGAACAGGGTAAAGCGCAGCCCCTCTTTCTCGCCGTAGGCCCAAATCACGCGGTCCAGCAGCTGCTTGGAAACGGAATAGATCCAGCGCTGCTTGTTGATCGGCCCGACCACCAGGCTGGAGGTGTCCTCGTCGAAGTTCTTATCGGTACACATGCCGTACACCTCAGAGGTGGACGGGAAGATGATGCGCTTATCGTATTTCACGCAGTCGCGGATAATCTTCAGGTTCTCTTCGAAATCCAGCTCGAACACGCGCAGCGGGTTACGGGTGTACTCAATCGGTGTGGCAATCGCCACCAGTGGCAGCACCACGTCGCATTTCTTGATGTGGTATTCGATCCACTCCGAGTGGATGCTGATGTCCCCTTCAACGAAGTGGAAGCGCGGGTTACCGAGGAACCGGCCGATCGCATCGGATCCAATGTCCAGACCGTAGATCTCGTAGTTGTCGTCTTTCAGCAGGCGCTCGGTGAGGTGGTTACCGATAAACCCGTTCACCCCGAGGATCAGCACGCGCGTGCGCCGTTTGAGCGCCACCACCGGCGCGCTGGTGATCAGCGCCCCTGCCACCAGCCCCAGAGACTGCGCCAGCTGCGCGCCCTGAACGTACAGGCCGCTGTCGGTTTGTCCGGTGACGATCTCCAGCGCCTGCTCGCCGCAGCTCACAATCAGCGGGGAGACCGAAACGACGGTGCCCGGTTTGGCGGCAGGGATGTCGTCACGCACGCGGGATTTCCAGACGATAAATTTACTCACGCCCGCAAAGCTGTATGCGCCCGGCCACGGGTCGGTCACGGCGCGCACCAGGTTGTGCAGCTGACGCGCCGGTTTGTTCCAGTCCAGACGGCCATCTTCCGGCGTGCGGCGGCCGAAGCAACTGGCCTTGCTTTCATCCTGCGCGGTTTCGGTAAAGGTTCCCTGAAGGATCGTCGGCAGCGCGTCGCGCAGCAGGCTTTGCGCGGCGGTGCAGAGCTTGCGGTGCAGCTCCAGCGCCGTCTCATCGGCCTCAATGTTCACTTTCTGCTGCGCCACGATGCCGCCCGCATCGGCACGTCGCACCATTTTGTGCAGCGTTACGCCGGTTTCCGTTTCACCGTTAACCAGCGCCCAGTTCAGCGGGGCGCGGCCACGGTAGGCTGGCAGCAGGGAGCCGTGCAGGTTGAACGCCCCTTTGTCTGCCACGCTCAGGATCGCATCGCAGAGCAGGTTGCGGTAATAGAACGAGAAAATCACATCCGGCGCGAGTTTCTGAATGCGATCCACCCACAGCGGGTGGTTCACGTCGTCCGGGGCATACACCGGAATACCGTGTTCAGCCGCAATACGCGCCACCGAGCCAAAGAAATGGTTTTCTCCGGCAACGTCCGGATGCGTGAAGATGGCCGTAATGTCGAAGCCCGCGTCCAGCAAGGCCTGCGTGCCCGAGCACCCCATATCGTGATAGGCGAAGACGACAGCTTTCATGGGTGTTTTTCCTCTTGAGATGCGGTGTGTTCCTGACGGACAACCCGTTGAATGACGACAGCTTTCATGGGTGTTTTTCCTCTTGAGATGCGGTGTGTTCCTGACGGACAACCCGTTGAATAAAGTAGCGCGGACGCGCGCGAACATCGTTGTAAATACGGCCGATGTATTCACCGAGCAGGCCCATACCAATGAACTGGGCGCCGATGAACATGAACAGCACGGCAAACAGCATAAAAACCCCTTCCGCCGCCCACTGCGGGCCAAAGGCCAGCCGCAGCACGACCAGCAGAACGGAAATCGCAAACCCGGCCAGCGCGATAACGCTGCCGAAAACGCTCAGCAGGCGCAGCGGCGTGGTGGTCAGGCAGGTGATGAGGTCGTACATCAGGTTGATCAGACGCATAAAGCTGTACTTTGACTCCCCGTGCTCGCGCTCGGCGTGCAGCACCGGGATCTCCGTCGCTTTACGGGCAAAGGTGTTCGCCAGAATCGGAATGAAGGTGCTGCGCTCGTGGCAGTGCAGCATGGCGTCGATGATGTGGCGGCGATAGGCGCGCAGCATGCAGCCGTAATCGCCCATCGCTTTACCGGTGGTGCGCTGGATCAGGCGGTTAATGGTGCGTGACGCCAGCTTGCGGAACAGGCTGTCCTGACGGTTTTGCCGCACGGTGCCGACCACGTCGTAGCCCTCGTCGGCTTTGGCAACCAGGCGCGGGATCTCTTCCGGCGGGTTTTGCAGGTCCGCGTCCAGCGTAATCACCAGATCGCCCGTCACGTGGCTGAACCCGGCCATGATCGCCGAGTGCTGGCCGTAGTTACGGTTAAGCAGCACGGCAACGATATGGCTGCCCTCCGCCTGCGCGGCGTCGGTTAGCATCATTGCGGAGTCATCGCTGCTGCCGTCGTCAACCAGCAGAATTTCGTAAGCCTTGCCGAGCGTCTCGCAGGCTGCGGTCGTGCGCCGGATCAGCTCCGGCAGGCTCTCCTGCTCGTTGTAGACCGGGATCACCACGGAGACTTTTTGAACGGGCGGCGCGCTGAACATATCAATGTCCTGCAAGTTGATGGAGCGCGGTAATGACGCGGGTTGTGTCGTCATGGGTCATGTCCGGGAAAAGGGGAAGAGAACAAATGCGCGCGCTGTTCCATTCGGTATTCGGCAGGGACACCTCCGGGAAACACTCGCGATAGTATTTTTGCGTGTGGGCCGCGCGGAAATGCAGGCCTGTTCCGATACCCTGCTCTTTCAGCGCGGCCATCAGGGCATCGCGCGAGATGCCGCACCGGGCTTCATCCACGCGAATAATAAACAGGTGCCAGGCGTGCAGATGCGGCCAGGCCGGGGTGCGCAGCGGCTGGAAAGGGGTATCCGCAAGTTCATGCCGGTAGCGGTCGGCAATGTCGCGACGGCGCTTGTTCGCCTCGCCCAGCTTGCCGAGCTGCACCAGTGCCAGCGCGGCGTTGATATCCGCAAGGTTGTACTTGAAGCCAGGGGTGATGACCTCCGCTTGCGGCGCGCGGCCGTGGGTCTGGCGGTCATAGGCATCGACGCCCAGACCGTGGAACTTCAGGCTGCGGATTTTCTGCGCCAGCTGCGCGTCATCCGTCACCACCAGCCCACCTTCGGCGCAGGTCATGTTTTTGATGGCGTGAAAGGAGAAGATGGCCGTGCCCTGCCAGCCCACGTGGCGGCTGTGGTAGTAGGTTCCGGCGGCATGCGCGGCATCTTCAATGACGGGAATACCGTGGCACTCACCGACGGCGCGAATGGCGTCGATATCGCACGGCGCGCCCGCATAATGCACCGGCACAATTGCTTTCGTGCGGGGCGTAATGGCGGCCTCAACCAACTCAGGCGTCACCATCAGCGTCTCGTTGTCGACGTCGATCATCACCGGCGTGGCGCCCAGCAGCACAATCATATTCAGCGTCGACACCCAGGTCAGGGAGGGGGTAATCACCTCATCACCGGGGCCGATATCCATCGCCATCAGGGTGACGTGCATCCCCGCCGTGGCGGAGGAGACGGCAATCGCATGACGGTTTCCCGTAAGCGTACAAAACGCGTCTTCCAGCGCCTGATTTTTCGGCCCGGTGGTGATCCAGCCGGAGGTTAATACCTCCTGTACTGCGGCGATTTCCTCAGCGCCCATTGAAGGACGGGAAAACGGCAAAAAATCACGCATTATTAATTTCCTTGAGATGTATGAGGCAACCTTTTGATATTAACCAAATGCCGACGCGTTTATTTCAACGAACCATAAACTCATCTCAAGGTAACGTTCATTTCTTAGGGAAAAATTAAGACAGTGAAAAATAAGAATTACCAGACAACCAAAAACAATTAATAAACAAGGAGTTATTAAATTATGAATTATTTATTTTGTGATTACGTTCACCGTTAACGCGCTTTTTATCTAAACCAAACATCAACAAACAAAAAAATTCCCAACCATTTCGAATAAATATGAAATGAGCTGGGAACTTTTCTTTTTAGTTAATTGTCGCGCTTATTTTAAATTATCAGGAAAGTTTTTTGGAAGTTCACTGGCAGCGCACGCAATAACGCTTTCATCGTTAGCACCGCAGTCGCGAACAAAAGTAATAGTGGCAAATTCATCAATCACTTCGGTTGGATATGCCGGGCCCGCATCGCGATAGCTATTCATCAGCGGAATGTGATCGTTCTGGAAGCAGACGGTTTTTTCCGGATTGTTCATCACCCAGCGCGGGAAGAAGATGGTGCCGTGGAACAGGCTGTCGCCCAGGTTCACAATCAGGCTCACGTCGGTGCCGGTTGGCTCGGTCCAGGAGATTTTATAGATGCTCTCCCCAACGCGAACGATATACGCCTGCTGATCTTTCACCCAGCGGTTGCCGACCAGGCCGCTGTGAATACGGTAGTCGAGGGTGTTTTCGTTTTTGACGTAAATTTCATAGTTCCAGCCATTATCGTAGGTATAAACCAGATGTTTGCCGACGAAGCCGCTTAAATCATGTTTGTCGAAGGTGTTCATAAGATGTCTCCTTTGCTTTGATGAGACGATCTTATTCCTTCAAAAAACGAATGAATAACGCTATGTTTGAATCAAATCCATCCAAATTTTAGATTAATTATGCACAAGACGACGCTCGAACAATGGGCTTTGCTGGAGAGAGTGGTGGAGGCCGGCAGCTTTGCTAAAGCGGCGGAAGAGACCCACCGCAGCCAGTCTTCGGTCAGCTATAACCTGTCGCTGCTGCAGGAGCGGCTGGGCGTGGCGCTGCTGAAGGCGGAGGGAAGACGGGCCGTGCTTACTCCCGCAGGGGAATTATTACTGAATCAGGTTAAACCGCTGCTGAAGGCGTTCTCTTACGTCGAGACGCGCGCCGCGACGCTGCAAAGCGGCATGCGGACCCGGCTCGACCTGATGGTTGACAGTATTTTCCCGCGTCGCCGCCTGTTCGCCATTTTGCGGCAGTTCCAGCAGCGCTATCCGCAAACGCAGGTGCGGCTGACCGAAGTGCTGGAAAACAGCCGCGACGATGCGCTGAATGATGAAGCCGACGTGATGATCCTCACCCGCCGCCAGGACATCACCGGACTGGGCGAATGGCTGATGAATATCGACTTTGTCGCCGTTGCCCATCGCGAGCACCCTCTGTTTGCACTCGATGCCCCGCTGAACGATGAAATGCTGCGCCCGTGGCCGCTGATCCAAATTGCGGACAGCCAGCCTGCCGCACGCCCCGCTGGCGGATCCTGGACATTTTCCACCATTGATGCCGCCATCGAAGCGGTAATGAACCAGGTTGGCTACGGCTGGCTGCCGGAAGAGCGTATTCAACCGCAGCTGGAACACGGCGTTCTGAAAGTACTGCCCCTCAGCCACGGCGTGCGCCGCGCGACGCCGCTGCACCTCATCGTTAAGCGTACGCTCAGCCCGCTGGATGAACAGGTGGACACCCTGCTGCACCTTTTTAAACAGGAGCCGTCATCCTCACCTGCTACGCTTTAAGGTCTGAACGTTAAAACCACAAGGAGCGGAGCATGAAAATCGATTTTACGGGGAAAGTGGCGCTCGTGACCGCGTCAACCGGCGGGATTGGGTTCGCTATCGCCCGAGGGCTGGCTGAAAGCGGTGCGGAAGTGATTGTGAATGGCCGCAGCACGGACTCGGTGAACAAGGGTATTCAGCAGCTCCAGCAGGTCGTGCCCGGCGTGCAGGTGCGGGCGGCCATTGCCGATCTCAGCACGCCGGAAGGGGTGGACGCGCTGCTGAACGTGGCAACGAACGTCGACATTCTGGTCAACAACGCGGGGATTTACGGCCCGCAGGATTTCTACTCCACCGACGATGACACCTGGGAGCGTTACTGGCAGACCAACGTGATGTCCGGCGTGCGCCTCTCCCGCGCCCTGCTGCCCGGCATGGTGCAGAAAGGCTGGGGACGCGTGGTGTTTATTTCGTCCGAATCGGCCTGCAATATTCCGGCGGATATGATCCACTATGGCGTGACCAAAACGGCGCAGCTCTCGCTGGCGCGCGGGCTGGCAAAATTTGTGGCGGGAAGCGGTGTCACGGTTAACAGCGTTCTGCCAGGACCGACGATGTCCGACGGTTTTGCCGAGATGATGAAAGACGAGATCGAGAAAACCGGGAAATCGCTGGAGCAGCTGGCGAAAGAGTTTGTGATGGCGAATCGCCCCAGCTCGGTGATTCAGCGCGCCGCGACGGTGGAAGAAGTGGCGAATATGGTGGTGTATGTCTGTTCAACGCAGGCCTCCGCCACCTCCGGCGCGGCACTGCGCGTCGATGGTGGCGTGGTGGATGACATCATCTGAGCCGTCAGGCTGCAGCGCCCGCCACCCGGCGGGCGGTGATGAAATGTTCCTGCCAGTAGTTATCCGTCAGGGTTGAAACCGTTACGCCCTCGCTGCTTGAGGCGTGAATAAACAAGCTATCACCAATATAGACACCCACATGCTTACGGTTCGGGCCCGTCTGGAAAAACACCAAATCCCCGGCCTTCAATCGGTATTGATCCACCTGCACACCTCGATGGATCTGCTCGCTCGTGGTGCGCGGCAGCTCCAGGTGGGCGGCATCACTGAAAAGGTGCTGCATCAGCGCAGAGCAATCGACCCCGCGATGCGTGGTTCCTCCCCACTGGTAGTGGGTCCCTTTCCATTTCTGGTATTGATCAAGAATGCGGGAACGCAGCGGACCCGTTTGCTGATGCATCAACCCGGCCTTTGCCGGGGATGCCGACAGCTCGCTGTTCATTGACAACATGGAAGCAGGCAGTTGAAAACTAAATGCTGAAAACGAGGCAAAGCTTAACGCGAGTATTGAAATAAGCGATCTAAGAGTCATATCTAAAAGAAGCAGTGAGTGAATTTTTCCTTACGGGTGGGGCCAATGTTTCCCCAGAAATCGTGCAATGTGGCGATAATATAGACTGTTCGTTTTTCATCCAATTCTTATTGGGTCTGATTTTGGACTCTTCGGCTACATCGCAAGAATGAGAAAAAAACGCGCGTGGTATAAGGACTGTGGAGTTAAAGCAGGTAAACTAATGAGCAGAATGTGTATTTCAGCTAAGACGTATTTATGACCAATATGATTGCCGACGACGCCGTGGCCAAATCCCATGTGCTCTCTGTCTTTGACTTTGATGGAACATTGACGCATCACGACAGCTTTATCCCTTTCCTGCGCTTTGCCTTTGGTAAGCGTTACTTTGCGGGACGGCTGGTGCGTATGGCGTTACCGACGCTCCACTGCGTGCGCCGCAAGCTAACGCGTGATGAGCTGAAAGAGGTGTTGATCAAAACGTTCCTGACAGGTGTGGACGAGCACTGGTTACGTCAGCAGGCGGAGGCCTTTTGTGAAAAATACTGGAACAAGCTGATGCGCCCTGAAGGGGTTTTAGCCGTTGCGGCTGAGGTGAATTCCGGTGCGGAAGTGACTATCTGCTCCGCCTCCCCGGCACTGGTGCTTCAGCCGTGGGCGGATAAGCTCGGCATTAAGCTGATTGGTACGCAGCTGGAAGTGAAAAACGGGAAGCTGACCGGGCGTATCACCGGCAATAACTGCCGCTGTGCGCAGAAAGTGGCGAGGCTGGAAAAGGTCTACGGCGATCTCAACGCCTACCACCTGCGCGCATGGGGTGACACCCGTGGCGACCACGAACTGCTGGCGGCAGCGCAGGATCCACACTGGCGTCACTTCCATCATCCGCGCAAGCGTCGGAATTCACCGATTAAGGGTTAAGTGCGGTCTGGTGCCCTCACCCCAGCCCTCTCCCACAGGGAGAGGGAGACAAACGATATATCAGGCAGTACGTTTCCCTGGGAACATCACGCTCGCAATAATCCCCAGCGCCAGCACGCCCAGTACCACAAACAGACTGGCCGTCGCGCCAATGCTGTAACCGTGATGCCAGAAGTGATCGGTTGCATTCAGACCCAGCTTGAACGCCACAAAGAACAGCAGCAGCACCACGGCTTTCTCGAGGTGCACCAGATACTGCTTCAGCGCTTCCAGAACGAAGTAAAGGGTACGCAGGCCGAGGATGGCAAACATCATGGCGCTGTAGATAATCAGCGGCTCGCGGCTCACCGCGATAATGGCCGGTACGGAGTCAAAGGCGAACATCACGTCAGAGAGTTCCACCACCGCCACGCAGAGCAGCAGCGGCGTCGCGTAGCGTTTCGCTTTCTTCACGCGGCCAACCGTTACGTCCTGGTTTTCTGGCTTCTCCAGCTCAGCATCCACCTCTTTTTGCGTCAGGATAAACGCGTGGCTGCTGATTTTCGGCCAGACCGGATAAAAGCGTTTTACCAGACGATAAGCCAGATGACCTGAGTAATCTTCAACTTCATCGCTCTCTTCATTGCGCTTGAGCATCATCACCGCCGTCCAGCCGACGACCAGTGCAAAAACCACCTCAACATACGGCCCCAGGCTCAGCAGGCTGGTGCCGATCGCCACGAAAATACCGCGGAAGACAATCGCCCCCAGCACGCCCCAGTAGAGCACACGGTGACGGTATTTATCCGGCACGCCGAACCAGGCGAAGATGGCCATCATCACGAACAGGTTATCAATGGAGAGGACTTCCTCCAGCGCGTAGCCGGTCAGGAACAGGCTCGCCATTTCGGCACCGTGGTGGATATACAGGAACCCGGCAAACGCCATCGCCATCGAGAACCAGAAAACGGACCACATGGCCGCGCTTTTCAGCGAGACGGGCTTATCGTGACGGTGCATGAAGAGGTCGATAAACATCGCCCCAACGGCCATTACGACAAAGACAACAACGGTTTCCGTCGGGAAACCGAGATGAGCAGCAGACATACACAACCCTTTTATAGAGGCAAAACACAGCACCATGCAGACTGGCGTAAACCAGCCGAGAAAAAGGGTGGACTGTTTAACAGTTTCTCCACCCCAAAACCGCAGCTCTGTGGCTGCGCAAGGTGTGTACTTTACCTCACTACGCGGGGTGGCGCATCTGCCGTTTAGGCACTCATGCCGCGTAAACGCTGGAGTACCGCCACCAGCACCGCGACAGACCAGCCGACCATCAACGCCCCTACCAGCCCTTCCAGCCCACCGATCAGCCGCCAGTGCTGGGGTAAGGTCACGTCGCCGTATCCCACCGTCGCGTAGCTGACCAGTGAAAAGTAGAAGCTGGTATTCCAGTCCTTAAACGCGTCGATGACAACATAGAACGCCGCAAACAGCCCGGCTTCAAGGAGATGGGCGAAGATCATGGAGATAACAATAACAACATTACGCAAAACGATTCGCACCGCGGAATCGACGTCAAATTTAATGAATTTTAGAACGCCAAACATCCACAGCGAATGGATCACCACGGTAAGGGAAAGCAAAGTAATAATGCTGAGTAGCTGCATGAGGTGTGCTCTGACCAATAGGGAAAATGGCCCCGCTAACGTGACGGGGCATCTGGTCGAAGCTTAGTTGAATGGCGTTAAAAAGTTGGTGCAATAATTGCGCTGCGTGATTATTCCCCTGCCCCCGACACCGCTGCACCTTGAAAGCGCGTTATCTGTGAGTCACCTCTTATTTACATCATTTATACCTTTCATTAACTGGATAAAAAGAACGCGCCGCCGCTATAGTGGTTTTGTTAAATAAAACTGAGTTGTACCTGATAAAACCAAGAACAAACCCTGCGAGGACACAATGACAGAACAAACACGTTATGGCGCAACCGCCACTGAGGAGATAGAAAAAGAGACGATGCGGAAAGTGATCTGGCGTATCCTGCCGTTTCTCATCGTCAGCTATCTGATCTCCATTATCGATCGCGGTAATATCGGCATGGCTTCTCTGCAGATGAATGAGGATCTTGGCCTCAGCAAAGCGGCATTTGGCTTCGCCAGCAGCCTTTACTTTGTGGCCTATTTTTTGTTCGAAGTTCCGAGCAACCTGGCGATGCATAAAGTCGGCGCACGTCTGTGGATCCCGCGCATTATGATTAGCTGGGGCATTGTGTCCATGTGTATGTCGCTGGTGCAGAACACCACGTCGCTCTACATCGTCCGTTTTCTTCTCGGCGCCGCAGAGGCGGGCTTCTTCCCGGGCGTCGTGCTTTATCTGACCTGGTGGATCCCTTCACGCTACCGCGCACGCATTATTGCCTCCTTTATGGTCGCCATCCCTCTCGCCAACTTCATCGGCTCCCCGCTTTCCGGGCTGATACTGTCCATGGACGGCTGGCTGGGTCTGCGTGGCTGGCACCTGCTGTTTATCATTGAAGGTTTGCCCGCCGTACTGCTGGGCATTGCCGCCTGGTTTATTCTCCGCGATCGCCCTCATCAGGCGAACTGGCTCAGCAGTGAACAAAAGCAATGGCTGGAAACCACGCTGGAAAACGAGCGCAATCAGCAAAAGAATATTGGACATCAAACGACGTGGCAGCTGTTGAAACATCGCCAAATCTGGCTGCTGGCGCTGATTTACGCTGGCGCATCGTCTGCCGGCACCACCATCAGCGTCTGGTCTCCTCAACTGCTGAAATCCTTCCATCTCAATAATCTTGAGACTGGCCTGTTCAACGCCATCCCGTACGGTCTGGCATCCGTACTCATGATTGTATGGGGACGAAGTTCTGACCGAACCAACGAACGCCGCTGGCATACCGCGCTGACGCTTTTCATGATTGCCGCAGGTGTATTTGCCGCATTTGTCAGCGCCTCCCTTGCTGCCACCATTGTTATTCTCAGCATCATGCTCATCGGCGCTTATTCAATGAAAGGGCCTTTCTGGGCGCTGGCGTCCGGCTGGATGAGCAGTACCTCGGCGGCTGCGGGACTCGCCGCGATTGGCGCCATCGCTAACCTGATTGGCGGAGCAGTGATGGTCAATGCGTACGGGATTATCAATGAGCGCACGGGCAGCTACACGCTGGCTATGCTTCCGCTGGCCGCGCTGTGCGTGGCGGGGGGGATCGCGGTGCTGATTATGGGCCGACAGGCCCGCAACACTCAGCTACACGAGAAGCAGGTAACAAATTAACGATAGCAAAAGCGGGACGCGTGTCCCGCTTTTCGTTAACGGTTTTCTTCTGCGGTATCGCTCGTTTCACCGTAAAACTGCTGGCAGAAGGGCTTACTCGCCCCCATTTTCTGTGACAGGCGGCTGGCAGCGTCATGCATCAACTGGCTGATACCCTGCTCCCTGCGGTCTTCTGTCAATCGTGATATGGGCCCGGTCAAAGCCAGCACCGCAATCAATTTGTCGTGAACACCGAAGACCGGCATTGCAAACGCAGCAGTATGGGGATCGCGCGCGCCTGCGGTGTAGAGCGGAACGGCAGGCTCACCGCCCGGCAGATGTTCATTGAGCCCCCAATGGCGCAGAACCTGACTGATGGCAGAATCGTCCAGCGGGAACTGTGTGCCGGGAAGATTGCTGTGACGAAGCCCATGTGAGGCTTCGGCACGAAACAGGCACAGACGTTGCCCGCCCTCTAACACATACCAGCTGGCACTCTCCTGAGACGCCTGGGATAAAGCCTGTAGCTCAGGTTGAACTACCCTGGAAAGATGGAAAGACTGTTCATACAGCTTGCCGAGGTAAAGCAGACGAGGGCCAAGCGCATAATTGCCGTCATCATGCCTGACGACATAGTTCATCCGTTCAAGAGAATTCATCAAGCGGTAAACCGTGGTTTTATGATAACCCGACAGCTGCGCCAGCGCGGTCAGCGTCAGGCTTTCATCGCCAGGACGGAAGCAATCCAGTAAAGCCAGCGCTTTTTCAACCGCTACAACGCCTTCATTCCCCATCATTATCTCCTTGTTAGCCCGGCAGTGAGTGTACCTCAAATTTTGTGAGTCACTTCGTGTTTACATCACAAACCCCTTCTCGGGTCTGGCTAAAAGGAAAGCAACACCGCTATAGTTGTTTCGTGATGTACACCTGCATTGTACACAGTAAAACAATATGGAGGCATTCATGTCCGTTTCTGAACAACCAATGATCAATCGCCACTTCGAACGCGTTTCTGCTGAAGAGGTGCGCCAGGCCGCAGAGTATCAGGCAGCTATCCTTGCGGATGTTGCCGGACGCCGCGGCACGCTCCATGGCCGCATCAAGCCGCTGGCACCGCATATGGCCGTTGCGGGTCCGGCCGTCACCGTTGAGGTGCGGCCAGGAGATAATCTGGCCATTCACGCCGCGATGGCGGTTGCCCAACCCGGTGATGTTCTGGTCGTCGATGGAAAAGGCGATTTGAGCTGTGCGCTACTGGGTGAAATCATGGCAACCCAGGCCCAGGCGAGCGGCATTGCTGGGATCATCATCGACGGAGCAGTACGTGACGCTGACACGCTGAGCAAAGGTAACTATCCCGTTTTCTCTGCCGGCCTGAATCCCTGCGGCCCGACAAAGTCTATTCCTGGCCGGGTGAACCATCCAATTTCCGTTGCCGGCGCGACGGTACAGGCCGGAGATTTAGTGGTGGCCGATATCGACGGCGTGGTGGTGATCCCGCACGGTGAGGTTCAGCAGATTATCGCCCTGGCAAAAGGAAAGCTGGAGATGGAGACCAGGCGTCTTGCCGCCATTCGCGAGGGCGATTTACGTCCACACTGGCTTAACGACGCGCTGCGCAAGGCGGGCATGCTGGCGGACGGGGAGACGCTGTAATGGCAAACAAAAAGGTAGTCATCGTTACCGGAAGCGACCTGGCGGAGCAGGCCATGGAAATGTTGCAGGGTTTTGAGGTGGTGTTTGCGGGTCGCCAGCCTACGGAGGAGGGGTTGATTACGCTGTGCGAGCAGTATAACCCGGTGGCAATACTGGTACGTTACGGCAAGATAACCGCGAAAATCATGGATGCTGCGCCTGCCCTGAAGGTTATTTCCAAACACGGAAGCGGGATCGATGTGATAGACCTGGCGGCGGCGGCCGAGCGGAACATTGCCGTCCGATCCGCGCCGGGGGCAAACGCAGCGGCGGTGGCGGAACACACCTGGGCGTTGATTCTCGCCTGCGCCAAATCCGTGGTGTCCCTGGACGCGCGACTGCGCGAAGGTCACTGGGACAAAGCCACGCATAAATCCATCGAACTGGAGGGGCAAACGCTGGGGCTGATCGGGCTGGGGGCGATTGGCTCGCGGGTGGCGAATATTGGTCACGTCTTTGGTATGCGGGTTCTGGCTTACGATCCCTATGCTAAATCAATGCCTTCCGTCTGCGAGCGCACTGATACCCTGACTGACCTTCTTTCCTGCTCCGATGTGATTTCTTTGCATTGTCCGCTCACCGACGAGAATCGGGGCATGATCAATACGGAGACGCTCGCACACGTTAAGCGAAACGCTATCCTGGTGAATACGGCACGCGGCGGCTTGATTGACGATCGGTCATTGCTCGCAGCGTTAAAGGATAGAACACTGCACAGCGCGGGGCTGGACAGCTTTACCAGCGAACCGCTGACCGCGCCGCACATCTGGCAGGGCGTCGATAACATCATTATCTCCCCGCATATTGGCGGCGTCAGCGCAGCGTCATATATAAAAATGGGAACCGTTGCGGCCGGAAATATTGTAGACGTGTTGAGTGCGGCTGATGAAAGAACGCTTACCGTCAGCCGCTAGCCCAGAAGTGGAAGACCCGAGGCGCCTTTCTTCCGTCACGGTTTCTCTGCCAGCGCCTGCGCACACGCCCAGGCGCTGGCCCACGCCCACTGGAAGTTATACCCGCCAAGCCAGCCGGTGACGTCCATCACTTCACCAATAAAATAGAGCCCCGGCACGTTGCGTGCTTCCATGGTGCGTGAAGAAAGCTCGTGCGTATCGACACCACCCAGCGTCACTTCCGCCGTGCGGTATCCCTCGGTGCCGTTTGGCTGAACGCGCCAGTTGGTCAGCGTCTCGACAAGCGCGTCCTGCTCGCGGCTGTTTAGCTGCTTAAGCGACACGTCGGGGATCTGCCCCAGCACCTGCAAACATTCCACCAGACGCTTCGGCAGCTGCATCGCCAGGGTATTTTTCAGGCTTTGATTCGGGTGCGCGGTGCGCTGCTCGTTGAGGAACGCGTCCAGATCGCAGTCCGGTACCAGATTTACCGTGACAAATTCGCCCGGCTGCCAGTAGCTGGAGATTTGCAGCACCGCCGGTCCGGAGAGGCCGCGATGGGTAAAGAGCAGGTTTTCGCGGAATACCGTGCCGTCTTCGGCGGTAATGACGGAGGGAACGGACACGCCGGAAAGCGTCTGAAGCTGTTCAAGAAGCGGTTTATGCAGCGTGAACGGCACCAGACCGGCGCGCGTTGGCAGCACCTTCAGGCCAAACTGTTCGGCAATTTTATAGCCGAACGGGGACGCGCCCAGTCCCGGCATCGACAGGCCGCCGCTGGCGATCACCAGGCTGTCGGCGCTAACGGTTTCACCGTTCAGCTGTAGCGTGTAGCCCTGCTCGTCGCGGGCGACCTCCAGCACTTCGGTGCGCAGGCGCATCGTCACGCCACCCTTCTCGCACTCGGCCACCAGCATATCGACAATCTGCTGCGCGGAGTCGTCGCAGAACAGCTGACCCAGCGTCTTTTCATGCCACGCAATGCCGTGCTTACCCACCAGGTCGATAAAATCCCACTGGGTATAACGCGCCAGCGCAGATTTGCAAAAATGACGGTTTTGGCTCAAATAGGCCGCGGGTTCGACGTAGAGATTGGTAAAGTTGCAGCGCCCGCCGCCGGACATCAGGATCTTGCGGCCTGGCTTTTTACCGTTGTCCAGCAGCAGCACGCGACGACCCGCCTGCCCGGCCATTGCCGCACAAAACATACCCGCCGCACCGGCGCCAATTACCACGGCATCAAACCTTTCCACGTCAAAATCCTCTTCGTTAACTGCCGCGGATTGTAAAGTTTCCTCTGTGGTCACACCAGCGTAAAAAGATATTACAAAGCCATTTCATTGAAATTTAACGATTATCCTTTCAGGCACTTTTCTCAAATCAGGTGGTATGTCAAAAAAAGTCTATATTTCACTTTGCCCGCCGTGCATTTGTCCTGGATAATGCGCCGCGTTCATGTCCTCAAAATGGCGTAACGTCCTATGCTACATTTGTTTGCCGGCCTGGATTTACATACCGGGCTTTTATTATTGCTTGCTCTGGTTTTTGTACTGTTTTACGAAGCGATCAACGGCTTCCACGACACTGCAAACGCAGTAGCAACGGTTATCTACACTCGCGCAATGCGATCGCAGCTTGCGGTTGTTATGGCGGCGGTATTTAACTTTTTTGGTGTCCTCCTGGGCGGACTGAGCGTTGCGTATGCGATCGTGCATATGCTGCCAACGGATCTGCTTCTCAACGTTAGTTCTGGCCATGGCCTTGCTATGGTGTTCTCAATGCTGCTTGCTGCAATTATCTGGAACCTCGGTACCTGGTATTTCGGCCTGCCTGCATCCAGTTCTCACACCCTCATCGGCGCGATTATCGGTATCGGGTTAACCAATGCCCTGATGACCGGGACGTCCGTTGTTGATGCGCTGAACATCCCGAAAGTATTGGGGATTTTCGGCTCTTTGATCATCTCTCCTATCGTGGGTCTGGTGGTTGCGGGTGGATTAATTTTCATTCTGCGTCGCTACTGGAGCAACACGAAAAAACGTGCGCGTATCCACCTGACGCCAGCAGAGCGTGAGAAGAAAGACGGCAAGAAAAAGCCGCCATTCTGGACGCGTATTGCCCTGATCATTTCCGCTATCGGCGTGGCGTTCTCTCACGGCGCGAACGATGGTCAGAAAGGGATTGGTCTGGTGATGCTGGTACTGATTGGCGTCGCACCGGCTGGCTTCGTGGTCAACATGAACGCCTCCGGTTACGAAATCACCCGTACCCGTGATGCGATTAACAACGTCGAAGTGTACTTCCAGCAGCATCCTGCGCTGTTGAAGAAAGCGACCGGCGTTGACCAGTTGATTCCGTCTCCTGAAGCGGGTGCCACCACCGCGCCGGGCGAGTTCCACTGCCATCCGGCAAACGCGATTAACGCGCTGGAACGTGCCAAAGGCATGCTGGGCGACATCGAAAGCTACGACAAACTGGCCGTTGAACAGCGTGGTCAGCTGCGTCGCATCATGCTCTGCATCTCTGACGTGACGGATAAAGTCGCGAAGCTGCCAGACGTGAACGCTGACGACAAACGTCTGCTGAAGAAACTGAAAAGCGATATGCTCAACACCATTGAGTACGCGCCAATCTGGATCATCATGGCCGTCGCGCTGGCGCTGGGTATCGGTACAATGATTGGCTGGCGTCGTGTGGCGACCACCATCGGCGAGAAGATCGGTAAGAAAGGCATGACCTATGCGCAGGGTATGTCCGCGCAGATGACAGCCGCGGTTTCTATCGGTCTGGCGAGCTACACCGGTATGCCAGTATCCACTACCCACGTACTCTCCTCGTCCGTGGCAGGTACCATGATTGTTGACGGTGGCGGTCTGCAGCGCAAAACCGTGACCAACATTCTGATGGCCTGGGTGTTTACACTCCCGGCATCCATCCTGCTGTCTGGCGGTTTGTACTGGATTTCGCTGAAGCTGATTTAATCGGTTGAAGGCGATAAAAAAGCGGGTCAGGAAACTGACCCGCTTTTTTTATGGCTGTTGTTTGTAGTCAGACATTTTATAACGTCAGGATTTTCTGAACATTTTTTGCCCAACCCAATTGCGAAGATAACACTATGATGGCGTTCAGAAGAGTAACCAGACAAAGGAGAATGTATGGCTTCTGTCCCTATTTCAGGACCAGGCTCAATTGTTATAGCGAACAATATGCGTGAAGCACGCCTTCACGGCATGTCGCGTAATATGGCCACTCCCTCAACGTATTACTGGTTCTACCAAAAATTCCGAAATGGTGGTCCCTGGGATTACAAAAAATTCGATCCATACTTTGCCGCATTTGGTAACTTCAATTTCGGAGCCGCCGGAACTGCAGCAGGCATTCCTGCAAACATCCTCCTTTTGGGCGCAGGCTGGGCTCAAGGCCGTGCTGGAACCTCAAAACCTGAATGGGGGAAATGGCATGAAAAACCGCCTTACGGGGACGATCCAACGGACCAACGCAATATCAGAGAAGGAATAGAGTATGCCATTCAAAACGGCTACTAAATGGATTCACTCCCTTGTGACGTTTTCGCTTCTGGTTCTGGTCATTGGATTTGTATGGCTAAACCACCAGCCTAATCAGCGACATAACGATGAACTTCAGCGCGTTTATAAATTATCTGACAGCGTCTGGCTCTATATGACAGTGAACAATGAGGGGGGCGCAACCGTGCCCACAATCTACCGTTACTATCTTTCGGGGGAGATAGCAGGAAAAGATACCGACATTATTCATCAATTGGCCATGAAGCATCCTGTCATTGAAGGTACAGGTACGATCACCGCGGCCAAAATTGATACAAACGGAGAAGTTAAAATCACCTATAGCGGGAAGGTAATTTCGATTGAGAGCGATATCTCCGATCTTCAGTTCTCGGTTAAGCCCTGAGCCAGAGGAAAGAAGGCGGGGCTGACCCCGCCTGCTATGGTGCTCAGTGCCAAATCATCAATGCAATCATACTGACTACGACCAGCCCGCACAGGGCGCTGGTCAAAATGAACTGACGACGCAGACGCTCGCAACGACGGATAAACTCTTCATCGTGATGATCGCGGTAGCGCTGGTAGTAGATGTATCCCACCAGACGCATCTGTTTGCTGGGCTGTCCATGCGAGGTGAAGAACCCTCCACCGTCCACATACTGATAAAGCAACGGATCGCAACCACGAAGTACCACTAACAGCGCACGTAACGATGAGAAGTAGCGCGCCATATTCACTATGCAAACAACGCATAACGCCCAAAACAATGCGACGGTGCTAATCATACATCCTCCCCGGCGTCCGCCCATGAAGCAAGGCTTCTGAGCTACCGCACTCCAATGCCCTGACAGACAGTTCAGTGAAAGAATGACCAAAAGTCGATCCGGTTCGCGTTTTAATATCCGAACGGTTCATTAAATAGTGTAGGAGATCCGTTAATTTTTTTGCCACAAGGTTAATCGTTATCAACACCAAAGCTTGAAAAATATGTTTAACTGGGCCGTAATGAAAGTATCAGACGACGGCTTTCCCCATTAGTCATCGATAACTTAAGGAAGGAGTAACACTATGGCTTACAAACACATTCTCATCGCGGTAGACCTCTCCCCGGAGAGCAAAGTGCTGGTTGATAAAGCGGTATCCATGGCACGTCCCTACAACGCGAAAGTTTCGCTGATTCACGTTGATGTGAACTACTCCGACCTTTATACCGGTCTGATCGACGTCAATCTTGGCGATATGCAAAAACGCATCTCCGAAGAGACTCACCATGCCCTGAGCGAACTCTCCACCAACGCGGGTTATCCGATCACCGAAACCCTGAGCGGCAGCGGCGACCTGGGCCAGGTGCTGGTTGATGCGATCAAGAAATACGATATGGACCTGGTGGTTTGCGGTCACCATCAGGACTTCTGGAGCAAGCTGATGTCTTCAGCGCGCCAGCTGATTAACACCGTTCACGTGGATATGCTGATTGTTCCGCTGCGTGACGAAGAAGACGAGTAAGTGCAAAAAAGCCCGGTGGCGCTAACGCTTACCGGGCCTACAAGGTAAAAGCGAAACGGCAACATGGTTGCCGTTTTTAATGTTTGTTCCCTCTCCCTGTGGGAGAGGGTTAGGGTGAGGGCATCAGCCCGCACTATTCCGGCGTACCCGGATAAATATCAAACCGGTGCCCTTTTGTGGTCACCGCATTGGTCGTCGCAACGTCCGCCAGCGGCGGCGCGTAGTCCGGGCGCTTTACCACCACCCGCTTCGTTGCAAGCTGACGAGCAGGCTCCAGCAGGCCATCTGCATCTAAATCCGGCCCCACCAGCGACTGAAACACTCGCATCTCTTTCTTCACCAGCGCGCTTTTCTGCTTATGCGGGAACATCGGGTCGAGATAGACCACCTGCGGGCGCGGGGTGATATCCGTCAATGCCGTCAGGCTGGAGGCGTGGATCAGCTGCAGTCGTTCCTGCAGCCACGGGCCGATTTCCGGGTCCGCATAGCCCCGCGCCAGCCCATCGTCGAGCAGCGCAGCGACCACCGGATTACGCTCCAGCATCCGCACGTGGCAGCCGACAGACGCCAGCACAAAGGCATCACGCCCTAACCCCGCCGTGGCATCGACCACGTCCGGGAGGTAGCTCCCTTTGATGCCGACCGCTTTAGCCACCGCCTCGCCGCGACCGCCGCCGAACTTGCGCCGGTGCGCCATCGCGCCGCCGACAAAGTCGACAAAAATCCCGCCGAGCTTCGGTTCGTCGCGCTTGCGTAATTCGAGATGTTCCGGCGTCATCACCAGCGCCATCAGATTCTCTTCATCGTGCTCCAACCCCCAGCGGGCCGCCAGAACAGATAAGGCGCCGTCTCCGGCGCCTGTTTCATCCACTAAGCAGATCTTCACGTAACAATCAGCCTTTGATCCCGTAATGCTCAAGCATTGCATCCAGCTGCGGCTCGCGGCCGCGGAAGCGTTTGAACAGCTCCATTGGCTCTTCAGACCCGCCGCGGGTCAGGATGTTGTCGAGGAACGACTGCCCGGTTTCGCGGTTGAAGATCCCCTCCTCTTCGAAGCGAGAGAAGGCATCTGCTGCCAGCACGTCGGCCCACAGGTAGCTGTAGTAACCCGCCGCGTAGCCGCCTGCGAAGATGTGGCTGAACGCATGCGGGAAACGGCCCCAGGTTGGCCCTGGAATAACGGCAACCTGCTTTTTAATCTCGGCCAGGGTTTCAAGGATTTTCGCCCCCTGCTCCGGGCTGAACTCCGCGTGCAGGCGGAAATCGAACAGACCGAACTCCAGCTGACGCAGGATGAACATCGCCGCCTGATAGTTTTTCGCTGCCAGCATTTTATCCAGCAGCGCCTTCGGCAGCGGCTCGCCGGTCTCATAGTGTCCGGAGATAAACGCCAGCGCGTCCGGCTCCCAGCACCAGTTTTCCATAAACTGGCTCGGCAGTTCGACCGCATCCCACGGCACCCCGCTGATACCCGCCACGCCTGCGGTTTCGATGCGGGTCAGCATGTGGTGCAGACCGTGACCGAACTCGTGGAACAGCGTGATCACTTCGTCGTGGGTGAAGAGCGCAGGCTTGCCGCTCACCGGACGGTTGAAGTTACAGGTCAGGTAGGCGACCGGTTTTTGCAGGGAGCCGTCGGCTTTACGCATCTGGCCCACGCAGTCGTCCATCCACGCCCCGCCGCGCTTGTTCTCACGCGCGTACAGGTCAAGGTAGAAGCTGCCGCGCAGTTCGTTTTTCTCGTCGTACAGCTCGAAGAAGCGCACGTCCGGATGCCAGACGTCGATATCGGTACGCTCTTTGGCGGTGATGCCATAGATGCGTTTCACCACTTCGAACAGGCCGTTAACGGCTTTGTTTTCCGGGAAGTACGGGCGCAACTGCTCGTCGCTGATGCTGTAGAGGTGCTGTTTCTGTTTTTCGCTGTAGTAAGCGATATCCCACGGCTGCAGCTCGTCCACGCCGAACTCCGCTTTGGCGAAGGCGCGCAGCTGGGCCAGCTCTTTCTCACCCTGAGGACGGGCGCGTTTCGCCAGGTCGGTCAGGAAGTCGAGGACCTGCTGCGGGTTCTCCGCCATTTTGGTGGCGAGGGATTTATCGGCGTAGTTTTCGAAGCCGAGCAGTTGGGCCAGCTCGTGGCGCAGGGCGAGGATTTCCGCCATCACCGGGCTGTTGTCCCACTTACCGGCATTCGGCCCCTGATCGGAGGCGCGGGTGCTGTACGCGCGGTACATCTCTTCACGCAGGGCCTGGTTGTCGCAGTAGGTCATCACCGGCAGATAGCTCGGGATATCCAGCGTTAACAGGAAGCCTTCCTGCTCTTTCGCCTCGGCCTGGGCTTTTGCCGCCGCCAGCGCGCTTTCCGGCATACCCGCCAACTCCGCTTCGTCGGTAATCAGCTTCGTCCAGCCCATGGTGGCGTCAAGCACGTTGTTGCTGTACTGGTTGCCCAGCTCGGACAGGCGCGCGGCAATTTCACCGTAGCGAACCTGTTTCTCTTTTGGCAGGCCAATCCCGGACAACTCAAAATCACGCAGGGCGTTATCGACCGATTTTTTCTGCGCCGTGTTCAGTTCGGCATAGTGGTCGCCGTCGCGCAGGTCGCGGTAGGCTTTGTACAGCCCTTCGTGCTGGCCAACCCAGGTGCTGTACTCAGAGAGCAGCGGCAGGGTTTGTTCGTAGGCTTCGCGCAGTTCCGGGCTGTTTTTTACCGAGTTCAGGTGGCTCACCGGGGAGAAGATACGCCCCAGCACGTCGTCCACTTCGGCCAGCGGCTGACACAGATTTTCCCAGGTGTACGGCGCGCCCTGCGCTACCACGCTTTCTACCGCCGCGCGGCAGTTGTCCAGCGATTGCGTAACGGCTGGAACCACATGCTCAGGGAGGATTTTAGAAAACGGCGGCAACGAAAAAGGCGTCAGTAATGGATTGGTCATAAACGCTGTCCTGTTGAAATAGGTGAATGAAGCGCGCATCCGGCGCTGTGCATATGGGATCTAGAATGGGGTTAAGTGTAGAGGATTTCAATGGCCGCGCTTACCGTGCCTGCGGGTAATCTGTGCCGTTCTGCTGTAAACTGTGGCAAATCGTCAATTCAGCGGAATATCATTACCCATGCTCAGTTATCGCCACAGCTTCCACGCAGGCAACCACGCCGACGTCCTTAAACACACCGTTCAGAGCCTGATCATCGAAGCGCTCAAAGAGAAAGAGAAGCCGTTTCTCTATCTCGACACCCACGCGGGTGCGGGCCGTTATCAGCTGAGCGGCGAGCATGCCGAGCGTACCGGTGAATATCTGGAAGGGATTGCCCGCATCTGGCAGCAGGACGATCTGCCTGCCGAGCTGGAGCCGTACATCGGCGTGGTGAATCACTTCAACCGCAACGGCCAGCTGCGCTATTACCCTGGTTCCCCGCTGATTGCCCGCCAGCTGTTGCGCGAGCAGGACAGCATTCAGTTAACCGAGCTGCACCCGAGCGACTTCCCGCTGCTGCGTTCTGAATTCCAGAAAGACAGCCGCGCCCGCGTGGAAAAAGCCGACGGCTACCAGCAGCTGAAAGCCAAGCTGCCGCCGGTTTCCCGTCGCGGCCTGGTGCTGATCGACCCGCCGTACGAAATCAAAACCGACTATCAGGCGGTTGTGACCGGCATCCACGAAGGCTACAAACGCTTCGCCACCGGGACATACGCCCTGTGGTACCCGGTGGTGCTGCGCGCGCAAATCAAACGCATGATCAAAGACCTGGAAGCGACCGGCATCCGCAAAATTCTGCAGATCGAGCTGGCGGTACGCCCGGACAGCGATCAGCGCGGCATGACCGCTTCCGGCATGATTGTGATCAACCCGCCGTGGAAGCTTGAAGCGCAGATGAATAACGTGCTGCCGTGGCTGCACAAAACGCTGGTGCCTGCGGGCACGGGCCACGCCACCGTCAGTTGGATCGTGCCGGAGTAATCGCAGCCATCGGTGGAACCTATTGATTTCAGGTATACAATCGCGGCAATTCACGATTAAGGACAAAAGCTATGACTAAGCATTATGACTACATCGCAATCGGCGGCGGCAGCGGCGGCATCGCCTCGATCAACCGTGCGGCCATGTACGGCCAGAAGTGTGCGCTGATTGAAGCCAAAGCGCTGGGCGGCACCTGCGTGAACGTGGGTTGTGTACCGAAGAAAGTGATGTGGCATGCGGCGCAGATCCGTGAAGCGATCCATATGTATGGCCCGGACTACGGCTTTGACACCACTATCAATCACTTCGACTGGGACAAGCTGATCGCCAGCCGTACCGCCTACATCGACCGTATTCACACCTCGTACGACAACGTGCTGGGCAAGAATAACGTCGACGTGATCCACGGCTTCGCCCGCTTTGTTGACGCGAAAACGATCGAAGTGAACGGTGAGACGATCACCGCCGATCACATCCTGATCGCCACCGGCGGCCGTCCGAGCCACCCGAATATTCCAGGTGCAGAATACGGTATCGACTCCGACGGTTTCTTCGAGCTGCCTGCCCTGCCTAAACGCGTCGCCATCGTGGGCGCGGGTTACATTGCCGTGGAACTGGCTGGCGTGATTAACGGGCTGGGCGCTGAGGCGCACCTGTTCGTACGTAAACACGCGCCGCTGCGCAGCTTTGACCCGCTGATTGTCGACACGCTGGTTGAAGTGATGAACACCGAAGGCCCGACCCTGCACACCAACGCCGTACCAAAAGCGGTGGTGAAAAATGCGGACGGCAGCCTGACGCTTGAGCTTGAAGATGGCCGCAGCCAGACCGTCGACTGCCTGATCTGGGCGATCGGCCGTGAACCGGCGAACGATAACTACAACCTGGCTGTAACGGGCGTGAAAACCAACGATAAAGGCTACATCGTCGTTGATAAGTTCCAGAACACCAGCGTGCCGGGAATTTACGCGGTCGGCGATAACACCGGTGCCGTTGAGCTGACCCCGGTCGCTGTTGCGGCGGGTCGTCGTCTCTCCGAGCGCCTGTTTAACAACAAGCCGGACGAGCATCTGGATTACAACCTTATCCCAACCGTGGTCTTCAGCCACCCGCCAATCGGCACCGTCGGTTTAACCGAGCCGCAGGCGCGCGAGCAGTACGGCGACGACCAGGTGAAAGTGTATAAATCGGCGTTTACCGCGATGTACACCGCCGTCACTTCACACCGTCAGCCGTGCCGCATGAAGCTGGTGTGCGTGGGCCCGGAAGAGAAGATTGTCGGTATCCACGGCATCGGCTTCGGCATGGACGAGATCCTGCAGGGCTTTGCGGTGGCGCTGAAGATGGGCGCAACGAAGAAAGATTTCGATAACACCGTGGCGATCCACCCGACGGCGGCGGAAGAGTTTGTGACCATGCGTTAATCCTGATGCCCCTCTCCTGAGGGGCATTTTTTTAACATTCATAAATCGTTGCAAAACGAATGCTCCGAAAAGAGTGATCTACCGCACATTTCCCTCCACATCTACCGAAGCGAATGTCTACGCTTATAAGACGCCCGGAAAAACCTGTCTTTTGAACACACAACCGGAGGTCCTTATCACCATGTTCAACCAGAAACTACAGGCTACCGAGAACATCGAGTTCGAGATTGCAGAAGAGCTGCGCTACGAGACCGATCCCTGCGAGTTGAAACTGGATGAAATGATTGAGGCGGAGCCGGAACCCGAAATGATCGAGGGGCTACCCGCCTCCGACGCCCTGACGCCCGCCGATCGCTATCTTGAACTCTTCGAGCACGTGCAGTCGACGCGGCTGTTTGCGGACAGCAAAACCTTCCCCGACTGCGCCCCGAAGATGGATCCGCTGGATATTCTGATCCGCTATCGCAAGGTGAAACGCCATCGGGATTTCGACCTGCGCCAGTTTGTGGAGAACCACTTCTGGCTGCCGGAGACCTACAGCACGGAATATGTTTCGAATCCCGGCCTGTCGCTTAAAGAGCATATCGACAGCCTGTGGCCCGTGCTGACGCGCGAACCGCAGGATCATATTCCCTGGTCGTCCCTGCTGGCGCTGCCGCAGGCGTATATCGTCCCCGGCGGGCGATTCAGCGAGACGTACTACTGGGATTCGTACTTCTCCATGCTGGGTCTGGCGGAGAGTGGCCGTAACGATCTGCTGAAATGTATGGCGGATAACTTTGCGTGGCTGATTGAACGCTATGGCCATATCCCTAACGGTAACCGTACCTATTATCTCAGCCGCTCCCAGCCACCCGTATTTGCCCTGATGGTGGAGCTGTTTGAGGAGGACGGGGTACGCGGCGCGAAGCGTTACCTTGAACACCTGAAGATGGAGCACGCCTTCTGGATGGACGGGGCCGAGTCGCTGCTGCTTAACCAGGCCTACCGCAGTGCGGTGCGTATGCCGGATGGCTCGCTACTTAACCGTTACTGGGATGACCGCGACACGCCGCGCGACGAGTCGTGGATCGAGGACGTGGAGACGGCGCGCCACTCTGGCCGTCCGCCGAATGAGGTTTACCGCGATTTACGCGCCGGGGCGGCATCTGGCTGGGATTACTCCTCCCGCTGGCTTCGTGAGCCGGGTCGACTTGCCAGCATCCGTACCACGCAGTTTATCCCTATCGATTTGAACGCCTTCCTGTTCAAGCTGGAAAGCGCTATCGCCAATATCTCGGCGTCGAAAGGAGATAAAGAGACAGCCGACCTGTTCCGTCAGAAAGCCAGCGATCGCCGCGCGGCGGTTAACCGCTATCTGTGGGATGACGAGAACGGCTGTTATCGGGATTACGACTGGCGGCGTGAAGATATGGCGCTGTTCTCAGCGGCCAGCATTGTGCCACTGTACGTTGGCATGGCGACGCACGAGCAGGCTGAACGCCTGTCAGATGCGGTCAAAGCGCGGCTGCTGACGCCGGGCGGGATTCTGGCGACCGAGTACGAAACCGGTGAGCAGTGGGATAAACCCAACGGCTGGGCGCCGCTGCAGTGGATGGCGATTCAGGGGTTCAAGCAGTACGGCAACGACTCGCTGGGCGACGAGATCGCCTGGAGCTGGCTGCAAACGGTGAACCATTTTTATCAGACTCACCATAAGCTGATTGAGAAGTACCACATCGCCAGCAGTACGCCGCGCGAAGGGGGCGGTGGTGAGTACCCGCTTCAGGACGGCTTCGGCTGGACGAACGGCGTAGTGCGGCGACTGATTGGGCTGTATGGGGAGCCTTGAGTGGGGGGCGGTCTGTTGCCCTCACCCCGGCCCTCTCCCAAAGGGCTGAGGGTTCCCCACAAAATAATGCCTGCATGGACGACTCCCTCTCCCTTGAGGGAGAGGGCTGGGGTGAGGGGGAACATACAGCTCTGGTGGTCATTCCGTTCACTTTATGTTCCTTGCTATTCTGTAACGACATGACCGGTGAACGTGCCAGGGTGGTGGCTCAGTCGCCACCACCCTGGCAACCCGGGCTCCCGGCGGTAAATCGTCGCTGTAAGTCATTAATTTTGCTGATGCAACATTCATCGCTTCAGGTAAAAAAATTACTGGGGCTCCCTCTCCCACGGGGAGAGGGAGAAGAAATCAGCGAATCACCTCATAAATGGCGGTCTGAATAGACTGCCATTTTTTCGTTTCAGCACCCGGCTGTGCCTGCGCGCGGCGCTTCGCCATATCGGCGTCGTGCTGCTGGCGCTTCACGACAGCGGGTACGGTGCAAAACGCTTTTAAATAGTCTTTACGCGTTGACGTCAGAGACTCACCGTTCGCCATCGCGTGGCTAAGCGTGTTGATGAAACGACGGCACGGCTTCTCTTCCACCATGTTTTTCCGATAGCGCAGCATCAGTTCCAGCACGTCGTCATGGTCTGACGACATCGCCTCTTCCGTCCAGGACAGCTTCCAGTCCATACCACCCTGCAAGAAAAGCAGCGCCACGCGAGTGTCATTGCGGTTGATGGCTGAGCGGAAATTATTCTCGTCCCAGGTGACGCCCATGCGTGTCAGCGTCTCACGCGAGGAAGGCGTTTCACGCATCTCCTGTGCCGGAGGCGTGGCGGCGGCACTCGCCGCGACGTGCTGCGGTTTGCCGCTGGTCACAAGCCAGACTCCCCCGGTAATAATCGCGATGACCATGACGCCAACCGCGCCCCACAGCACGCCGGAAATGAGCTGCTCGCGCTGTTCAGGCGTTCGCGGCGCGCGCTGGGTGGGCTTTTCAATGGTGTCGCGCACCTCGAACAGATCGCCGCCCGTGACCCGGTCCATTTTCTGCGCCTTTTCCCAGAATGCATGCAGTTCGCTGGCATCCACGGCCAGTAGTCCCGCCGGATTGATGCGTGTTCTCCCCTCTTCAAACGCGCGCTGAACGGGTCGGGTGATTTGCGTGTAGTAGCGATCGAGCAGCAGGAGCTGCGCGGAACTTAATGCCCGCTGCACGGTAATGCTGTTGCGGATTTGCCGGATGTCATCAAGGAAGGTTTGCAGGGTGATGCGCGGCTCCACCAGCAGCGTCAGCATGGCGGGATCGCTAAACAATGACGCGTAGTAACGGCTAAACTCTTTTTTATCCACCAGCAGCTGGGCCAGCTCGCTGAACATCATGCCGCTCAACACGTCATTAATGTCGCCCAGTTTCAGCCAGCGACGAACGCGATCGGCATTAAACAGGGTCTTGAGATGATTGTTTAGCCGCACCTGATCGGGCCACGCCTGCTGGATCAGCCCCTTCATCATCAATTCGATAGCACGCACCTGCTTATGCGCCTGCTGCTGTTGGATTTCGCTACCGTGCGCCAGCTCAGTGTTGTAAGTCAGAAGAGGCTGCTGGAGACGAAGATGCTCCAGAGTCGTCACAAACCGCATCGCCGCAATCAGCTGATTTTCAGTGACATCCTGCCCGCTTTCATACTGAGGCACGCGCTGCTGCAACAGGCGCAGCTGTAGGGTGAATGTCGACATTTCAGCATCGTTCAGGTTGAGTTGCTTCGCCACAGCAGCCCATCCCCCCAGACCCAGGCGGGCGCTGTCCAGCTGCTCCAGAAACCAGCGTGGATCTTTTCCTTCAGAAGCATGTACATTCAGCAGGAGCAGTATTTCGACTGACGCCTGACGAATAACCGCAAGACAGTGTTCAAACTGTTCGCGAATGGGGTGTGATGTGCTGAGAGTCATTGTATTCCTTCAGAGACAATGAAAACGCCTGGGACAGGCATGAAACACTCTTTTTTTCTTTTATTTATACGACGTTAAACATACCTGACTTTCTGTTGAAATAAAGTGACAACCTTATAATCATTTAAAATGTTTCAGGAGAATCTGAATGCCCGTATTAACGACCGCGCGTCTCACCTGTTCACCGCTGCACGAGCAGGACTGGCCATTTTTTCTCGCGCTACAGCACGATCCCGACGTGATGCGCTTTGTGGCGGAAAACCGCCCTCTGGCTGAGATCCGCGCCGCGTTCGATTCTCGTCTGGCCCCATGGTCGCCGGGCAGCGCACACTGGCTTTGCCTCACCGTGCGTGATACGGCCTCGCAGGCTCCGCTGGGCGTCACGGGTTACATTCATCGGGAAGAAGATTGTGCCGAAGTCGGATTCCTTTTCGCACCTGCGGCACACGGGAAAGGTTACGGCTTCGAATCGCTGCGGGCGCTTTGCGATTATGCCTTTCTGCAGGGCGGTATTCGTCGACTTACCGCCACCGTCACGGCGGGAAATATCGCGTCAAAGCGTGTACTCGAAAAAACCGGTTTTCAACTGGAAGGCGAACTGCGCGAAAATTATTTCCTTGGCGGCCAGTGGCAAAATGACTGGCTATTTGGCTTATTGAAGCATGAATACCTGAATAATAATCCCTGAGCAATAGCCATTTGGCGGATATATCTCCCGCGTCGTTTCCTCTACAGTGTCGCCATTAAGAGGAAACGAATATGCCAGGTTCTACGCTAAAGATATCGTCTGCTGCGATTGCGTTAATTAAAAAAAATCAGGGGCTTTCCCTGGAGAAATATCGTGACATAAACGGGATAGGGGTTATCGGATATGGTCACGTCATCCACCCGGATGAAAATTTTCGCCGTCTTATCACTCCCACCGAGGCAGAATATTTGCTCCACAGCGATTTGCAATTATGCGAGACGCTGCTGCGGGAAAATGTGACGCTACCCTTAACCCAACAGCAGCATGACGCACTGGTATTGATGATATTCAGCTTTGGTGAAATGCCCACGCTGATAACAGAATGGCTTCAGGCCGTTGAGCGGGTGTAGTACATGGCCGCCTGCGTTCTGTTTTTGACATCCAGTCGACGGAAAAGCGCTTCAAGATGTGCTTTTACCGTTGCCGCGCTGATATTCAGGCTGCGGCTAATTTCCTTATTTGACTCCCCGGCAGCCAGGCGTTTCAACACCTCACGCTGACGCTCGCTTAGCGTTAATAATGCTTCCTGCGAAGCCTGCTGCCTGAGCCACTCACCGGGAAAACAGATCATCCCTCTGGACACGGAATCCAGCACGGCGGCGAATCGCTCGGGGCTCGCGTTGCGGGGAATAATCGCCATCACGTTTCGCTGCTTCACCTGTTCGATCCATCGGCTCTCTTTTTTCGCCAGAACCATTACCACGCGAAGTGCCGGGAAGCGATGTATGATCTCCTCCAGGAAAGCGATGCCCTCATTCTGAATTAAATTTCCGTCAATCATCACGATAGCGGCGGGTGACGCGGACAGCTGCGCCCATAATTCATCTGCCTGAAGGGTTCCCGTCATATCTATTTCCGGAATTAACTTTTGCAGACTGTGTATCGCTCCGTGAATAAATATTGACTGCCTATCAAACATGATTACTCGCATCGTTTCTCTCCCTCTGAGAATAGCGAAGGGGGATTCTACAGAGGCATTATTTGAGAAAAAACTCAATGAATGGAGAGGTTACAAAACCACCCGCTTTCTTTATATCTCCCCGTATCTGGACACATTTGTCTTAAGGATTTCCTTAAGGGGTTCCCTCCCCTTAAGCCAGCGTCTTAGAGGAACATACCGCCCGACACTTCAATACGTTGCGCGTTCATCCAGCCCAGTTTGTCGCTAAGCAGGGCGGCAATGGCATCGCCAATGTCGTCCGGCAGACCCACGCGACCCAGCGCCGTCTGCGACGCCAGCAGGTGATTAAGCTCGGCGTTGTCACGCACGCGTCCGCCGCCAAAGTCGGTTTCAATCGCGCCAGGGGCGATAATGTTGACGGCGATCCCGCGAGCGCCTAGCTCTTTCGCCTGATAGCGGGTCAGCACTTCCATCGCCCCTTTCATTGCCGCATAGGTACCCGAGCCCGGCTGGGTGAAACGGGCCAGCCCGCTGGAGACGTTCAGAATGCGCCCACCATCCTTTATCAGAGGCAGCAGGGTCTGAGTCAGGAAGAACGGTCCTTTAAAATGGATGTTCATTGCGTCATCAAACTGGGCTTCCGTCGTCTCGGTATAGGGTGCATATAAACCCGTGCCCGCATTGTTTAATAAATAATCAAAGGTGTCGCGTTGCCAGACCGTCTTCAGGCTTTCCTGCACTTTTTTAGCAAAGTCACCGAAGGTGGAGATTTCGCCGACGTTAAGCTGTAATGCCACCGCCTTAACCCCTTTTTGCTCAATTTCACGCACGACGTTCTGCGCTTCTTGCTCGCTGCTGTTATAGGTCAGGATGATCCCCGTCCCTTCTGCCGCCAGCTTCAAAACCGCGTTTTTACCCAGGCCACGGCTACCACCAGTCACTAATGCAATACGTTCACTCATGAGAAACCTCGTTTCGGCTGTTATGGAGATTGAGAAAGAGCTTATTAGGTGATAGAAAATCAATAAAGACAGTGGATAACGCTTCACTGTTTCATTATGAACAACAATGAGCGCCGCCTATGGATAAAATTCACGCAATGCAATTGTTCATCCGTGTCGCAGAACTGGAGAGTTTTTCCCGCGCGGCGGAGACGCTGAGCCTGCCAAAAGGCAGCGTTTCGCGGCAAATCCAGGCGCTGGAAAACCAGCTGGGCACCCAGCTATTGCACCGTACCACCCGTCGCGTCAGCCTGACGCAGGATGGAATGGTCTATTACGAACGCACAAAAGATCTGCTGGCAAACCTCGACGAACTGGACAGCATGTTTCTTCATGACCCTTCCAGCATCAGCGGACGGTTACGTGTCGATATGCCCGTTGGCGTTGCACGAAATTTAGTCATCCCCAAACTCCCCGCCTTTCTGCAACAGTATCCCGGCATCGAACTGGAACTCAGCAGCAGCGACCGCCTGGTGGACGTGATTCGCGAGGGGTTTGACTGCGTGGTGCGCGTGGGCACGCTGAAGGATTCGGGACTGATTGCCCGACCGCTGGGCAAACTGTCCGTCATCAACTGCGCCAGCCCGGCGTATCTGACGCGCTTCGGCTATCCCGAGACGCTGGACGATCTGGCTTCGCATGCGGTGATCCACTATGCCGCCACGCTGGGCACGCGCCCGCAGGGCTTTGAGTTTTATAACGGCAGCACGACGCAGTGGGTCAAGACGGGCGGTGTATTAACGGTCAACAGCACGGAGACCTACCAGGCCGCCTGCCTTGCGGGATTAGGCATAATTCAGGTTCCGCGGGTTGGGGTGCGTGATTTACTGCGCGCGAAGAAACTGGTTGAGATCCTCCCGCAGTATCGGGCGGAACCGATGCCCGTATCGCTGATTTATCCTCACCGCCGTAACCTCTCCCGCCGGGTACATCTGTTTATGGAGTGGCTTACTGAACTCACGAAAGCTTACGTGGACTAGTCGCAAGCTATAATTCAAAAACACATCCAGCTCAACGAAAAGGAAAATGCGCGTGACGCCGGAAAACAATCCGCAACGACCGACTCAACATTTAGAGTATGACCCCATCAAAAAGATGGAGACCGAGCCTGAAGCGCCCGCAGCGCCTGGAACCGCCAGCAAAGCGCTGGGAACGGTTACCAGCATGGCAGAAAAAATTCAGCAGCTTCCCATGATTGCGCACCTGATTCGCGCCACGGAACGGTTTAACGACCGCATGGGGAATCAGTTTGGGGCGGCCATTACTTACTTTTCTTTCTTATCGATGATCCCGATCCTGATGGTGTCCTTTGCTGCCGCCGGTTTTGTGCTGGCGTCGCACCCGACGCTGCTGCAGGACATTTTCAATAAGATCCTGATTAACGTCAGCGACCCAACGCTCGCCAGCACGCTGAAAAGCACCATCAACACCGCCGTACAGCAGCGTACTACCGTTGGTATCGTCGGTTTACTGATTGCCCTCTATTCCGGAATTAACTGGATGGGCAACCTGCGTGAGGCCATTCGCGCCCAGTCGCGCGACGTGTGGGAGCGCACGCCGCAGGATCAGGAGAAGATTTGGGTTAAGTATTTTCGTGATTTTGTTTCGCTGATTGGTCTGCTCGTTGCGCTGATCGTGACGCTCTCTATCACCTCCGTAGCGGGCTCGGCGCAGCAAATGATCATCTCCGCGCTCTATCTGGATTACATCGAATGGCTGAAGCCAGCGTGGCGCGGGATTGGTCTGGCCATCTCCATTTTTGCCAACTACCTGCTGTTCTTCTGGATCTTCTGGCGCCTGCCGCGCCATCGTCCGCGCAAGAAAGCGCTCATTCGTGGGACGCTCATTGCGGCGATTGGCTTTGAGGTGATCAAAATCGTGATGACCTACACCCTGCCGTCGCTGGTGAAATCCCCGTCCGGCGCGGCGTTTGGCTCCGTACTGGGGCTGATGGCGTTCTTCTACTTCTTCGCTCGCCTGACGCTGTTCTGCGCGGCGTGGATCGCCACTGCCGAGTACAAAGATGACCCGCGCATGCCGGGAAAAACCCACCGCTAAGCCCCCTGTCGGGCTGATATTTCAGCCCGACCAATCATTTCAGCATATAAATCCAGACCGTAACTTTTATTTAACCAAAAACCAGTTTTAATCACTAATATTTGAAAAGTGTGAAGCATTTCATGGAAGGTATTTCGCTGGTCTGAAAATTATCCGCTTTTTGTTGCTTTTATCACCGCCTCGCGACTTTGTTACAGATTGAAATGTCGCTTTTGCTATGCGTAATATGGCCTTTCGTTCGTCCAAAAATAAGAAAATATTATGCAAGCAACAGCCACAACACTTAACGAAGGGGCGGAAAACGTTCCGGTCAACTCGCGTAACAAAGTTGTCGTCGCATCGCTGATTGGCACCGCCATTGAGTTTTTCGACTTTTATATTTATGCCACCGCAGCGGTTATCGTCTTCCCGCATATTTTCTTCCCGCAGGGCGACCCGACGGCGGCAACGCTACAGTCTCTGGCAACCTTTGCTATCGCCTTCGTGGCACGTCCAATTGGTTCAGCGGTCTTTGGTCACTTTGGCGATCGCGTTGGCCGTAAAGTGACGCTTGTAGCGTCGCTGCTGACCATGGGCATTTCGACCGTGGCGATTGGCCTGCTGCCCACTTACGAAACCATCGGCATTCTGGCACCGGTTCTGCTGGCGCTGGCGCGTTTTGGTCAGGGTCTGGGCCTGGGCGGTGAATGGGGAGGCGCGGCGCTGCTGGCTACCGAGAACGCCCCGGCGCGCAAGCGCGCACTGTACGGCTCATTTCCACAGCTGGGCGCACCGATTGGCTTCTTCTTCGCGAACGGCACCTTCCTGCTGCTCTCCTGGCTGCTGACGGATGAACAGTTCATGAGCTGGGGCTGGCGTATTCCGTTCGTCTTCTCTGCCGTACTGGTGCTGATTGGTCTGTATGTGCGCGTCTCCCTGCACGAAACGCCGGTCTTTGCCAAAGTCGCGGCAGCGAAAAAGCAGGTAAAAGTACCGCTGGGAACGCTGCTGACCAAGCACGTCCGCGTGACCGTGCTGGGCACCTTTATCATGCTGGCGACCTATACGCTGTTCTACATCATGACCGTCTATTCAATGACGTACAGCACCGCCGCCGCGCCGGTGGGGCTGGGTCTGCCGCGTAACGAAGTGCTGTGGATGCTGATGATGGCGGTGATTGGCTTCGGCGTGATGGTACCGATTGCGGGTCTGCTGGCGGATAAGTTTGGTCGCCGCTCAAGCATGATTGTGATCACTACGCTGATTATTGTGTTCGCGCTGTTCGTCTTCCCGCCGCTGCTGGGTTCCGGTAGCCCTGCGCTGGTGATGGCGTATCTGCTGATTGGCCTGAGCCTGATGGGCCTGACCTTCGGCCCGATGGGCGCGCTGCTGCCGGAGCTGTTCCCGACGGAAGTGCGTTATACGGGCGCGTCGTTCTCCTACAACGTTGCCTCTATTCTGGGCGCGTCCGTTGCGCCGTATATCGCCACCTGGCTGCAGGCGAACTATGGCCTGTTCTACGTGGGCGTCTATCTGGCGGCCATGGCAGCGCTGACGCTGATTGCGCTGCTGCTGACGCACGAGACTAAGCATCAGGTTCTGTAATTCACTGCGGTCTGATGCCCTCACCCCGGCCCTCTCCCACAGGGAGAGGGAGAAAGGGAGCTACTTCTTCATCTGCGACAAAATATTCCGGCACTGATTCGCCTCGCCTTCTGACGGCGAAATCAAGGCCAGCAGCGCTGCGGCTGGGGTGACCAGCGTCGCAAGCGCCGCGGCCACTGCGCCACGCGCAATAAGCGGTCCGGGCTTCACGCCAGCCTGCGGGTTTTTGAAGGTGCCGCGCACGTAGAGCGGCGAGCGCAGGGTGATGATACGAATCCCCTTACTTTCCGGGTCGATGGTGAGATCAAGTTGCTCAGAGGCCATACTGGCCGTCCCGGTCACGTTGATCACCGCGTTCTCCGTGTCGAAGGCGAAAATCTGCGGGCGCGCCACGCCGTTGACCAGATCCACGTTTGCCGCCGCGCAGTTCACGCGGACTTCATCGTCGCCGAAAATCTGGCCAATGATAAAGTTACCTACGTTAAGCCCCAGGATTTCCATCAGGTTGCGGCTGATCAGCCCGTCGTTCATCAGCAGCTTCAGGTTACCATTACCGCTGCCCAGCAGCGCCGCCACGGAGTTGCCCACGCCGCGAATGTCGGCATCGCCGTTCATCTCACCGAGGGTTTTCTGCATCAGTTCGACGTCAGGCATCAGCTCTTTTAGCTTAAGCCTGCGCGCCTGAATTTCTGCCCGTCCCTGCATCGGCTTTTTGTCGCCTTCCAGATGAATGTTCGACGAGATCGTCCCGCCCGCCATGCCAAATTTCAGCGGCTGCAGGCGCAGGTCGGCGTTTTTCAGGATGATATGCGTCGAGAGATCGCTCAACGGCAGCGTGCTGCCATGCTCAATTTTGCGCCCTTTGAAGCGGACGTCCGCATCCATCACGTCCCACTTATCGGTCTCAAAGCGATCGTATGGCAGCACTTTTCCCGCAGGCTGGATGTCCTTTTTCACCTCTTTTGATTTGGTGCCTTTGCCGGAATCCACGCCAATCAGCGGGCCGAGATCGGCCAGACGGAGCTGGCGGGACTCGACGTCACCTTCCAGTTTCGGGCGCGGTTTGCCGGTGGTGTAGGTCAGCGAACCGTGAATATCGCTGTCGCCAATACGGCCGTTGAAATCCCTGTAGTTAAAGACCGACGATTTCTCGGTGTCGATTTTAGCCACCAGATGCCCGTCCGTTTCAAACGGTGGGGTATCCGGCAGCAGCACGCCGGTCAGTTCGTACAGCTCACCCAGCGAATCACCGGCAAACTTCAGCTGCAGGTCAACACCGCCCATGTTCATCGGGTCGTTGACCGTCCCCACGAACGCCACGCGCGTGTTCCCGGAACGGAAATCCGCCTGCACCGGGAACGGCGTGCCCTCGCTCCTGAGCGCCAGCATGCCGCCAATTTTCCCTTTCCCGGTCAGCGGCTGGTTGTTGTAGCGCCCTTTTGCCGTCAGGCCGAAAACGTAATCGCCCGCTTTGGCGTTGTCGCCTTTGGCTTTGCTGCCCGTGACTTCGCTAAACGGCAGCGGCTTGCCCAGCGGATCGACCAGGATCTCCACGTCGGCTTTGCTGACCTTGTCGTCAATGGCGATCCGCCCGCGATCGAAGAGAATGTTATCGAGACGGAAAGACCACGAGGAGGGCTGTGCATTGGGATCTTTCTCGCCGTCGCTGGCAAGGTTAAACGTCCAGTTGTTGTTCTTTTCAGAAAGGCGGATCAGGCGTGCGTCGGGCTGCTGGAGTTTGATCCACGGCAGGTAAACCGTTTTGGTCAGCAGCGCGAGTGGTGCCAGCGTGGCTTCAACGCGCGGCAGGTGCACCATCGTGACTTCGGGAATATCCGGCGGGTTGCCAAGAATAACGTCGTCGGCGTGAACGTGCGGCCAGGGTATCCAGCTTCGCCAGCCGGTCTCCTCTTTCTGCCGCTCCCACACCACGCCCAGATCGCCGCGTATGGCAAAGGGTCGGTTCAGCTCGGTTGAGACTTTCTGGTTGATGGTCGGCTTGAGACGGTTCCAGTCGAATGTCGCAATAATGATGATGGCAACCGCGATCAACAACAAGAAAATCCCTGAGATCCAGGCGATAACCCTGGTTGTCTTTGTCATTTTTGTCCCCTTTCCTGATGACCTGTCCTGTAAAACTATAGTCCAGACAAAGGGAAGCGGGCAGTTCAGAGCGTCGTTATCACCGTTTCGAGCGTATCCATCGGCACCGGACGAGAGAGGAAGTAACCCTGCGCGGCGGCGGCCGGCGAGTTTTGTACATCACGCCACTCTTCCAGCGTTTCGACGCCTTCAACAATCACGCCCTGGCAATAGCGATTCATCAGCTGCAGCAGCAGCGTGAACAGGTTTCGACCTTCCTGCGTCTGGCGCAGCATGATAAAGAGGTCGCGGGCCACTTTGATGTAGTCGTAACGAACTTCGCTAAGGGCCGAGAAGTTCGCCATGCCGGTGCCGAAGTCATCCAGCCACAGCGGGCCAAACTCGCACATGGAGGCAAATGAAGAGTCCTGCGGCAGGCGGACATGCTCCACCAGTTCAAAACGCATCCATGGCAGAGAGGCAATCAGCGCCTGCAATTTCTCGTTCTGGCGCAATGCCAGCAGGGTTGGTCCGTCTACATTGACCGACGCAAGGATGTCGTGCCGGGCGAAAAATGCCTGCTTCGTTGCCAGCATACGGAGCTGCTCTTCCAGCACATCCAGACGCTGGCGAACCGCAACCTCCGCAAAATAGCGGTCTGGCGCAATACGCTGTGAAGGATTCGATGGGTGTGTAACGACCGTTAAAATCTCTATTGCCATCAGCCGACCATCGGTGCGATAGATGGGTTGATAGGTATACGCTCGCTCACATTGCAGCCAGTAGCGATGCTCCTGCAAGTTCTCAATACTTGCCTCTGGCGTAGCGTTCAGCCGCTGGATAACCTGCTCTGACTTCATTTCAGATGTCCTGTTTTATGGGATGACCTTTCTGGACTCGTCACTGGGTTATCGGCGCGCTAGTTGAGAACTTTATGTTCAATTAGCCGGGAAAATGAAATTAAGATGACAGAAATTGGCAGGAATACGCGCTGGCTCAAAAAAAATATTGGAACGTCGTTTTAATATGGTTGACCACAAAATTCACTCAACGCACACTACCGTAAATTACTCTGTTCAGGTTCACGACTATGTCCAAAAAAATTGCCGTGATTGGCGAATGCATGATTGAGCTGTCCCAAAAAGGCGAGGAAGTCAGCCGCGGTTTTGGTGGCGATACATTAAACACATCTGTTTATATTGCCCGTCAGGTTGCGCCTGACGCACTGAGCGTGAACTACGTTACTGCGCTTGGGACAGACAGCTTCAGCGAGCAGATGCTGGCGTCCTGGCAGGCCGAGAATGTCCAGACGTCACTCATCCAGCGCATGGAAAACCGCCTGCCGGGTCTGTACTACATCGAAACTGACAGCACCGGTGAGCGCACTTTCTACTACTGGCGTAATGAAGCCGCCGCCAAATTCTGGCTGGAAAGCAACGCCGCCGCCGCCATCTGCGAAGAGCTGGCAACCTTTGACTATCTCTATCTGAGCGGGATTAGCCTGGCGATCCTGAGCCAGGAAAGCCGGGAAAAGCTGCTGTCTCTGCTGCGCGAATGTCGCGCCAACGGCGGCAAGGTGATCTTCGATAATAACTATCGTCCTCGCCTGTGGACCAGCCGCGAAGAGACGCAGCAGGTTTATCAGCAGATGCTGGAATGCACCGATATCGCATTCCTGACCCTGGATGACGAAGACGCTCTGTGGGGTGAGAAGCCCGTGGATGAGGTTATCTCACGCACTCAGGCGGCTGGCGTGAGTGAAGTGGTGATTAAACGCGGTGCGGATTCATGCCTGGTCGCCATCGCGGGCGAAGCGGTGGTTGAGGTGCCTGCGGTGAAACTGGCGAAAGAGAAAGTGATTGATACGACGGCGGCGGGAGATTCTTTCAGCGCGGGGTATCTGGCGGTACGTCTGACGGGTGGGACGCCTGAAGCAGCGGCACAGCGCGGTCACCAGACGGCGAGTACCGTGATTCAGTATCGCGGGGCAATTATTCCACGTGAGGCGATGCCTGTTTAAATAAGGTGCGGGCTGATGCCCTCACCCTAACCCTCTCCCACAGGGAGAGGGAACAAAGAACCAGTGTCTTACTGACCCTGCGGAATATCGCTCGCATCCTGGTGCAAATCATCCGCCGTTGCAGCCTGTGCAGGCTGCGCTTCAGGCGCCATGATCGCATCCCAGGTCGCCTTCAGTTCCTTCATGTTATATTCCGGCTCGCCTTTCGGCTGCAGCAGAATCAACGCCATATCCTGCGATAACTGCTGTCGCAAATCCTGATTTAACATCTCGACGGTCAGACCGCTGAGGAAATCCTGGCGCAGCTTTTGATACTGCTCCGGCGCGATATCGACGACCTGGTTTTGCAGGGAGCGAATACGCTGGCTGATGAGGATATCGGTATCGGCGCGAGCATAGGTGGCAAACAGTTTCTGCAGCTCAAGCGATTTCTGCGCGACCAGCGCGTTGAACTCCTCTTCTGAGAGGCCCTCTTTACGCACTTTTGCCAGCTCTTTTGCCACCACGCCAAGGTTCGTATTCAGCTTATCGCCCGGCGATTCGACGTTAATGGCGCACTGCGCACGCTGGAACAACACGCGGCAGTCAAAGCCCAGACCAATGTTCTTCACGTTGTTTTTACTGAGCGTTTGCTGAACGTGCCAGAACAGCGCTTCACGCGCCAGGTCTGCACGCCAGTAGCGCAGCAGCGCGGCGGACTCGCGAATAGGCTGCCAGGCGGTGTCCCACATCATCGAGAGACGATCCTGACGCACGGTATCGGTCATGATGCTCACAGACTCCGGGCGCAGCGGCGAAAGGGTCGGTACGGGCGCAGGCGTTTCACGCTTGCCTTTAAGCTCGCCAAACGCTTTGTTGATTTGCTCAACGACTGCACGGCTGTCCACATTGCCGACCACGATCAGGGTCATCGCATCCGGGGTGTACCATTTCTGGTAGAACGATTTGACCTGCTCGGCGTCCACAGGCTGCTTCAGCGGCTCTGCCGGGTCGTGGCCGAGCAGCGTTGACCCTTTCAGGCGGTAGCGCCACCAGCCCTCTTTGGTATCGACAGGCCAGGTCGCCACCATGTCACTGTTACTCAGCGCATAGTTGACGGTTTCCGGCGTCACCGACAGGTTACCGGTGGCGTCGGAGAGATAGGTCAGCGCTTCTTTCAGCAGGTCGTTACGGTTATTCGGCAGGCTCAGGTTGAACATAGTGTAGTCGTATGACACAACCGCAGGGGGCAGAGGGCGTTTCGGGTCGATGGCCTGTTGCCAGAGCGAACGCACCTGCACCGCTTGTAAACTGCCGCTCTGGGTGAGCGCCAGTCGAGGAATAAAGTGGCTGAAGCCAGTCTGCTGGGTGCTTTCAGTGAGGGAACCCGTATTCACGGACAAACGAATTTCAATACGATCGCTGGGACGCTGCGGGGTAGCTAACACCTGCCACTGAAAACCATTCGCCAGGGTCCCTTGTTGCCAGGCCGGGTCTGGCTGGAGCGCATCTGCCTGCACATAACTGGCTGCTGCCATCATCAGCAAACCGCCGGTTAAGAGTCGAATTTTTGTGCCCTGCATGTGAACCCCTGATCAACATTCCTGGTTAAAAAGAGTGTCTCGTGACGTGAGCACTCTAAAGATGACGATGAAAACACTCCGATTAGACCGCGTGTGAAGCCAAACGTCACGGAGGGAAGTGAAATATACCCAAAAAAAATCTTGTCGAAGTATGACAGGTATGAAGCATTATTATGCGCAGGAGCCCGCATCCCGACAAGGGAATGCGGGCAATTATGACGTGATTAAGAGGATAAACCTGCTGATTTGCTGTCAGCTGGGCGATTATTTAACGTATCGGTGAGCTTTTTGTGATCCAGCTCTTTCACCCATTTTGCCACCACCACCGTGGCCACACCGTTACCCACCAGGTTGGTTAAGGCGCGCGCTTCAGACATAAAGCGGTCAATACCCAGTATCAGCGCCAGGCCCGCCACCGGCAGGTGTCCCACCGCTGAAATGGTCGCCGCCAGCACGATGAACCCGCTTCCGGTAACACCCGCCGCCCCTTTCGAGGAGAGCAGGAGCACCACCAGCAGGGTGATTTGATGGAAGATATCCATATGGCTGTTGGTCGCCTGAGCGATAAACACCGCGGCCATCGTCAGGTATATCGAGGTGCCGTCCAGGTTAAAGGAGTAGCCCGTCGGGATCACCAGCCCCACCACCGACTTCCGGCAGCCCAGTTTTTCCATCTTATCGAGCATACGCGGCAGCGCCGACTCAGAGGACGAGGTGCCCAGAACAATCAGCAGCTCTTCGCGGATGTAGCGGATGAACTTGAAGATGCTGAACCCCGCCGCGCGGGCGATTGAGCCCAGCACCACCACCACAAACAGAATACAGGTGATGTAGAAGCAGATAATCAGCTGACCCAGCTGCACCAGCGTGCCGACACCGTATTTACCGATGGTAAACGCCATCGCGCCGAAGGCACCGATCGGGGCCAGACGCATGATCATGTTGATGATGCCGAAGATGACCTGCGAGAAGCTTTCAATGACGTTGAAGATGAGCTGGCCTTTGCTGCCCAGACGGTGCAGGGCAAAGCCAAACATCACGGCAAATAGCAGCACCTGCAGAATATTGCCACTGGCGAATGCGCCGATAACGCTGCTCGGAATCACGTCGAGCAGGAAGGCGACAACCCCCTGATCTTTCGCCTGCTCGGCGTAAACGGCGACCGCCTTCGCATCGAGCGTGGCCGGGTCAACGTTCATTCCCGCGCCAGGCTGAACGACGTTAACAATGATCAGGCCGATAATCAGGGCAAGCGTACTGACCACTTCGAAATAGAGAAGCGCCACTGCGCCGGTACGTCCGACCGCCTTCATGCTTTCCATGCCAGCGATACCCGTTACCACCGTACAGAAGATGACCGGGGCAATGACCATTTTGATGAGCTTCACGAACGCGTCGCCAAGCGGCTTCATTTGTGCGCCCAGTTCAGGGTAGTAGTGACCAAGCAGAATACCGACTGCGATGGCTGTCAGGACCTGAAAGTAAAGGCTTTTGAAGATTGAGGTTTTCATAGGGTGTCCTTGGGAAGAAAAACCACAGGCTTTTTAAGGTTATGGTTAACCTGCGGCTCTAAAATAACACCCACATAACAGGACAGAAATAAACCAGGTTCAAATTTGAAACACAAATGTTAAGAACTTTGAACTGGCTCGCACAAGCCAGCAACAAAATTACACTTTTGCGTTATTGCCCACGTCGGCAAGGTAGCTTTTTTCGAAGATGTCCGACGGCACGGCACGGCCAAATAAGAAGCCCTGACCGCCCTCTACACCCGCTTTAGCCAGCCAGTCGCGCTGCTCTTCGTTTTCGATACCTTCGGCAATCACATGCAGGTTGAGGCTGCGCGCCATCTGGATAATGGCCTCGACCATACTGCTGTCTTCCGGCAGTCCATCGACAAAGGTTTTGTCGATTTTCAGCACGTCGACCGGCAGCGTTTTCATATGCTGTAGCTGCCGCAGTCCGGCGTAGCCCATACCGAAATCGTCCAGCGCGATGCGAACACCCGCGTTACGCAGCGGTTTCAGAATCGCCACGGCTTCGTTCGGGTCGTCAATACGACGGCTCTCCGTCACTTCCAGAATCAGCGTGTCCGGCTGGATGCGATAGCGGTGAATCAGCTCCAGCAGCTCCGACACCATGGTCGGGTGCATCAGCTGTAAGGCGGAGAGGTTTACCGACAGCGGCAGGGTGATGCCCCGCTCCTGCCAGGCAGCAAGCTGGCGGCAGGACTCTTCCAGCACCCAGTATCCCACGCTGACCATCAGACCACAGGATTCAATCCGGTCTATCAGCCCCTCAGGCAGCTCCCATGAGCCATCCGGCTGCTGCATGCGCAGCAACGCTTCGGCACTGTTCACTTCACCGGTGAGCAAATTGACCTGCGGCTGCAGCCAGATGGCAAACTGGCGGTTGTCCAGCGCGGTCAGAATGTCGCTCTCTTCGGTCAGACGCTGCTGCGCCTTTTCCATCTGCTCCGGGTCGAAGAACTGGATCTGATTCTTCCCTTTGCGGCGCGCGGTGAAGGCCGCCGAGAATGCGCGACGGTAAAGCTGCTCCGCCGTCAGGTCGCCATAAAACATCGCAATCCCGATGCTGGCGCTCGGACGAAGCTGGATCCCCTGAATCGGTAACCGCTCATTAATGACAGTGAGCACTTGCTGACCTAGCGTAATAGCGTGCCATGGCTCTTTCACGCCATGCGCGATGATCACCAGGTCATAGCCGCTAACCTGAGTCAGCACCATGCGCGGGGCAAGCACCGATTTCACCTTTTCCACCAGCGTCAGGAGCAGCATTTCACGCTGGCTCTCCTTGAGCACACCCGCCGTGTCCTGCAAGGTTTCGCAGGCGACCACCATCAGCGCGGTGGTCTGTTGGCGGGCCACCGTCTGCTCCAGCATTGCCATCAGGAAGGCTTTGTTTGGCAGATCGGACACCGGGAAACGGGTGGCGCTGATATTGAGTTCATCCTGCTGGCGCATAATGCGCTGCTGGTTGATGTTGTAGCTGCGCACCAGCATACCGATTTCATCGTCATGATGCAGGCGCGGCAACGCAATCTGGTGGCCTATCTGCTCCTGCGGCGGCAGGTCGTTCAACTCTCTGGCGATGCGCCGCAACGGATGCACAATCAAACGGTTAATACACCAGGTAAGTGCGACGCTCAAAATAAGCGTTAAAAGTAAGTAAGCAGTCACTAACGTCGCAACCCAGCTCATGACAAACTTATACATGCGATAGGAGTCTGACTGCAGGACAAGGTAGGCTAACGGCTGAGGGTTAGCCGGACGTTCCAGTGAATAGATAGGCAGGGAAATTTGCACCGGTAGCTCAAACATGCGCATGACCATGACCGGGACGGGACGTTCAGGAATGAAGCGCATCCGTAACGCCTGAAACTGATTAGGCAGAACGACATCCGCGCGGCTGACGATACCCGCAGGCTGGATGCGTTTTAAAATGGTTTCCGCGTCGGGAATGTCCCCTTTCAGGATCGCGGCCGACAGCGGCTCACGCACCTCACGGGCAATACTTTCAAGTTGCGAAGCCGTGTTGTAGCGATTCTGCTGTACGGCATGAAACAGCAAAATAACGCTGAAGAGAAAGACAAACAGCATCGTGACGGCTGAAACCATCGCCATCTGTTTGATCGTTAAAGAACGGCTAACACGCAAAATGACTCTCCACAGAACTCGAAGCGCAGGGCGCACCAGGGAGTGAACCTGGTGCGCCTGAGTATACCCGATTGCTGCACTTTTAAGAGAGACTTACAATTGGATTAAGTAAAATCCGATTACCAGTCGGCGTAAGGGACCAGCGGCTCTGGTGGCAGGTCCATATCGCCCTGCCAGCCTGCGGCAGAATAACGCACGTAGAGCAGCGCATGGCTCGGGGTATAGTCTTTTGCTTCCTGAATATCCACGCCCAGACCGACAAACCAGTTAGAGGTCACGCGACGCTCGATAATCGCCCTCGCGGTATAACCTGTACCGGAGGAACTGCTGCCGGTTTCCATTTCGCCTCTGTCGGTATAGCGGCCAGGCTCATCGGTTGGGATCAGACCCTGTTTCGGATAACGCAACTCATCTTTCGTCTTCGAATGCGACCAGGAGACCGAACCGCCCAGCTCCCAGGACCAGTTCTCAGTGCGCTTACGCCAGGTGACCGGCAGCGCAAAGGAGACATACTCCTGCGGGCTGTAGTAGCCCCCCTGTCCCAGCGTGTAGCCACTGAGATCTTTGTCGTAATGCCAAAGCATGTTTGAGACACCGACCGTCAGACGCTCGTTGTTCTCGTTGATCAGCTTGTAGTAATAGCCGGTCATCCAGCGGATGCGCCAGTTGTCTTCCACATTTTTACCGGTCAGGCTGTCCATGTTCAGGCTTGACCAGATACCGTTCGCCTCGCCTTTGTCATAGCTTATGCTCACGCCGCCACCGGTCGAGCGGACGCCGCCCCAGGTGGTGTTGGTATTGGTATCTTTTTGCCCGGCGAACGCCAGCACAGAGCTGGAGATGGGACGACGATGCGCGTTCAGGGTGTAGCCAATCGGCCCCAGGTCACTGCTGTAGCTCACGCCACCGACCACATCTACCACGTCGAAGCCCATTGGCGTCGTACCCAGATCCCACGCCCAGGTTTTATTCTGCCAGCCAACGGCCACGCTTGCGCCGTTCGCCGACTGGTTCGTGTTGCCGCTACACGGCGTTTCGGCGCAGGTACCCCATTTCGGATCGTAGGTGCCGTTACTGGTGGCAAACGAGCCAGCGTCCATATTGACCAGATCGCTTCGGAAGAACATGCGTCCATCCGATAATGGCGCGTCGACCTGCAGCATCGTGGTATGCGCTTTCAGGTCGGAATAGCCGCCGGTGCCGCTGGAGCCCCAGTAGTCGTGCTGTAGCGTGACGTTCACATCCTGCTGGCGGTATAAATCACCGGCATCGCTGCGCACGCCGCGCTTCAGCCAGTCGTCTTTTTCATCGTTGCGCGTCAGGCGGGTAAAGCTGTCATTATCCGCCGGACGGGTTGTCGTGATGCCGGACGACACCATCGCATCTTTATAGGTTTCCAGCGCCTGCTGCGGCTGGCCGTTCTGGGCCTGGAAGCGTGCCGCATCGCGCAGCACCAGCGCATTGTCCATTGAGGCAGGCTGCGATTTTGCCTGAGGGATAATCTTGCTGAAGGTCTGCTCTGCGGCGGCGGAATCGCCCAGGCCAGCCTGCGCCATGGCGATCCGACGTTGCATATTGAGCGACGGCGGTTGACCATTTTGCGCGGCAGGCAGTTTTGCCAGCTCTGCGCGCGCCGCGTCTTTATCACCCTGCGCGATATAAACTTCGGTCAGTCCGAGGAGTGCATCTTCGTTTTGCGGCTCACGCTGGAGCACGGTGCTATAGGCCGTTTTCGCGGCCTCATGATCGCCGCGCTGTTCTGCCCAGTCTGCCAGCGTTAAATCGATGCGCGTGGATGCGGGCTGCTGACGAAGCAGGTCTTCAGCCTCCTGCGCTTTCCCGCTGTCACGCAGGCGGTTAGCGGTTTCCAGTACCTGATTGCTCTGCAGTCGGTCAGCCAGCTCCTGAATATTGCCGTTCCACTTGTCGCGCGGCAGGGTATCCAGATGCGCCAGCGCGGCGCGATCCTGATCGTTACCCGAGAGATACAGCCCGTTGGCGTAGACCTGATCCGGATCGCCCGGCTTCTGGCTTGCCAGCTGGCGCATGAGAGTATCCGCCTGACTGCGCTGGCCCGCGCTGTAGAGATCACGCGACAAACGGTAGGTGATCCACACGTCTCCCGGCGAGAGCGCGAGGCGTTGACGCTGAATTTCTGCGGCCTGGGCGTATTGCCCCTGGTTTTCCAGCTGTTCTGCCTGCGCGGAGAGCTGCTCGTTGGTAAGGCTGCGTTCAATATCATCTATGCTGCGACGCTGGCTGGCCGAGAGGGACTGAATAAACTGCGTCGCCTTCTCCGGCGACTGCGCGCGATACACATTGGCGAGGCCGCGCACCGCGTTGCTGTTGCCGCTGTCCATGCGCAGCGCCTGACGGTAATACCGCTCGGCGGCGTCGTTATCTTTGCGCGCGGCGGCAACATCGCCCAGCCCCAACACCGCATAGCTGTCGGTATTATCGATATTGCGCGCCTGCTGGAAATAGCGCTCCGCCTGGGCAGTATTGTTAGCTTTCAGCGCCGCATCACCCTGCTGGATCAGCAGCCAGTAGCGGTTAACCTTCAGCAGGCTGTCCCATTTGCCCCGATTATCGCTCTGCGGATCGAGAGCAATTGCCTTTTCAAACTGCGCCACCGCGCGAGCGCGGTCACCTTTTTGTGAATAGGCCTGGCCCAGCGCGCCCACGGCTTCGCTGTCGGCATGGTTGGCGCTGACCGCTTTTTGCAGTTCTGCCACCGCTTTACCGCCCTGCCCGGCATCCACTGCGGCTAGCCCTTCGGCTTTCGCGCGGAACGTCGGATCAGCAAGTTGTTTTTGCTGTGCGTCAAGCTGGGCTCGCGCCGCCGTCACGTTGTCGCCATCGCTAAATACCGTGAGGTATTTCTTCAGCGCGCTAACGCTGGCGCTGCTGGCGGGCTGATCTTTAATTTGCTGATACCACATATCAGACGCCTGGCTGCGGCCACTGTTGGATTTCGCCATCGCCTGCAGCACCGCAAAGCCTTCATCGCGGCGTCCGCTCTGGAACAGGAGTTGCGCCAGCGCGGCCTGCTGCTGCGTATTGCCCGGATTACTGGCATTAATCTTCTTCAGCTGATTAATGGCGGCATTCCGTCTGGCGGGCTCTTTGGCTACAAGCGTCCAGTATTCTGCTGCCAAATCGCCGTCCGGCGGATCGCCAGCAAACAGTTTGTCATAGGCGGCAATGGCTTCCTGCGTATGACCCGTCGTCGCCAACAGGCGAGCCTGCTGCAAGGCCTGGCGGCCATCAGGCGTGGAGAGCAGCATTGTATTGCGGGAAGACTTGTATGCGCTGGAGCTCGGCGCCATGCCTTTCAGTCGGTCCAGCTCTTTTTGCGCGCCCGCGTTATCTCCCTGACGCAAGAGATAGCGGAAACGTGCGGCAATCACGTCCGGGTTATTCGGGTCGATCAGCTCCAGGCGGTAAAGCGACTGGCGAACCAAATCCTCACGCTGCGTCGATTCGCCCAGACGAACCTGCTCCAGCAGCTGTTGCTGCTGGGGGGAATTGGCGGCCCCGGCCATTGGCATCAGTGCCAGGCCAAGCGATAAACTGAGTAGATTTATTGTGAACTTGCGCATTCCTGGCCCCAATCCGGTATTAATTCACCCTGTGTGGTGAAGCGAAAACGATGCTGATCCCAACCTTGCCCAAAGAGGGTCAGTACATAGCTGTAATAGGCATTATTATCAGGAAAACGATCGGCGACGCGCTGTCGCTGCACTGCCTGCGCGTCCCGATTCTGTAAAAAAGGTAGCAGAGAGGCAGAAAAACCGACCGGGCCTTTATCCGTCCGTTTTCCGGTTGCCACGTCTACTTTCTCCGGCGGCACGCCCTGCTTTGCCGTCACCGTTGCCATTGGCTTAAAGCGTGTCAGCAGCCGAGCCTTCTGCGGGTCTTTATCATTCATCATGCCCACCCAGAGATAAACGCGGATGGCGTCGTAGCTGCCCACCAGCGATTTATCCTGACCGAGCTGCCAGCCTCTGTTTTTCTGGTACTGCACCCAGTTCGGGGAGAAGCCCTTCGGTGCCGTCTCCAGCAATAAACGTAGATTGGTTTCACGAAGCGTGGCCCACGGCGCACCAAATCGGGTGAAATAGTTCGCTAGCTGTGGCGGGAGGTAGCTGGGGTTAAAGCGCCAGGCGTTCTCTTCGGCAAATCCGGTTTTACCCGGCAGCAGCATGAAACCCAGACCCGGTACTTTCACCACTTCTTCGCTGACGATGCGTTTAAGCAGCCCCTTGCCTGTGCGGGTGTAGTCCTGATTTTTCCACAGCCGCCCCGCTTCCAGCAGCGACCAGGCAATCCAGATATCGGCATCGGACGCGGAGTTAGGGTCGATAACCGCCCAAGTCTCTTTGTCCTTTTGCCCCCACAGCCAGGCGGGCAGGTTGGACGCTAAATCCCCCCCGGCGAGATTATCGCGCGTCCACGCCAGCAGCAGATCGAACGCTTTACGATCGTTTGCAGCCAGGGCAAAGAACAGCGCATAGCTTTGCCCTTCAGAGGTGGTAATTTTTCGCGCGTCACTGGGATCGATAACGCGCCCGCTTTCGCTGATGTAGTCCTGTTTAAACTGTTCCCAGGCAGGCCAGCTACAGGCGGCGCGTAGATTCGTCGCCGCCAGCATCAACACGGCTAATACACACCAGCGAAAGCCTTTCATTACAGCTTACTCATGATCCGGATTCAAACGACGACGGCTGATGATACGCAGCAGACGCCACAGCACCCATGCCAGCAATATCACACTCACTGCAGCCAGAATCGCCAGCAGAACCGGATGGTTGGACAAGGCATACCACAGACGTTCGAACCACGGCAGATGACCGACATAATAGACATCGCCGACGCGCAGGCTGTTGACGCCCGCCTCACGGATAACGGAGACAGAACCAAACATAGCGGCCCGTTTACCGCTGTCGTTCATGGCCGAATTTAACAGTTCATACCCGCGAGGGCTGTCTGCCAGCAGGGCGATCACGCTGCGCTGGTCGTTATACGGTGACTGGAAGCCCACGATTGCCGCCATCGGGCCCGTTGAGCTTACGCTGGTTTTAACGCTGGCCTGGCGGTCACCGCTGTCCGGCATAATGCTTGGGAACTCGGTCTGGCGCAGCGGCGTGTTAACCCACGACTGGGCAGCCTGCACCAGCAGATCGACGCGTTTATCATCCTTCAGCTTGTCCGGAATGGTGCCAATGACCATGATATCGGCATCTTTGTTCTGGATTTGGCTGCCATCGTCGGTGAGCGAGACGTTGATGGCCGGTAAACCGGTTTGCGACCCAACCGTCCCCAGCGTATTCAGCAGCGTCGACACCTGCCCCTCATTTGGCGCTTTCGGCATCACAATAATCGACTCAGACAAGTCGGCCATGCGGCTGAACGGGAAGCTGGCGTTGGCAAACGCACGCAGATCCGGCATCGCGATAAAGTGATAATACTTCGAGAAGTCGATAGTGGACTCATCGCCAATCACGACATGGTTCTGTACCGGCTGGAAGGTGATGCAGTTATCCACCGAGCCGCCAGGCATCGGGTTCATATACTGGAAGTCGAAACGCAGCTGGTTTATCGCGCCAAGCTTCAGCGCCGGGATGGACACATCGGTTTTACCGTCCAGCAGCCCCTGCAGCACAGGCAGACGGAGCATCAGGCGGTTGGTATCCTGGGTGCTCGTCAGACTGAATGATTGCAGGAACTGGTTGTTCAGGCTGATATCCATACGCGAGCTGTCTTTGGTCGACGGCGCGGTGTAACGGTAGTTCAGGTTGATATCAATACCGTTGGTGCGCAGCAGATACAGATCTGGCGGCAGATTCATCGACAAACTGACAGGAGAAGGCTCAAGCCCGGTCGACTGCAGCTGCTCTTCATAGGTTTTCAGCTCGCCGAAGCTAATAGGGCGATCGGTACGCACCCAGTGAGGGGCATCGTAAGGCTTACGCGGCAGCAGCGGTTTCACCTCGTCCACCACAACGCTGTTTCCCCGGAAGAGAACATTCCCCTGCGCAATGCCTTTTGCCGCCTGCACCAGATCTTTCTCATCACGCCCGAAGACGACCAGCAGCTTCACATACGGATTGTCCGGGTGGTTGATCATTTCAATCGTCGGTGCTTTAACGTCCGGGTGTTCGCGCAGGAACGCCGGGCGTTTGGCGTTAGTGGCAAATACAATGGCGTTCTTGTCCGGCATTTTGTCGTACATGACCGGGAAGCTCTGACCGCGCCAGCCGGAACGAGAGCCAAACCAGGAGGCCACGATGGTGGCGGCAAGCTGTTCCGTCACATCAGGCGCACCGGCAAAGACCATCGGCAGGTTTAACGGGCGATTATCACGCGGGTCGAAGAACGGGACCGGGAAAGCTGAGAGATCGTTTTTTAACGCCAGCGGCTGATAGGTCAACTGCAGCGAGGAGTTACGACCAATATCCATCCACAGCGTGTTGCTGGCTGGGTTTTCACACACATCGCGATAGTGACCGACGAACTCCAGACGGACACGGTTAAAGTCGGTGATGAACAGCGGGTTGATCGGCACCTGAGCCAAGGTTTTCTTACCCAGCTGCTCTTTAGTAACCGGCAAAACGTCCATCAGTTCATCGTTCAGATAGACCTTCAGCTGAGACTGAACGGGCAGCAGTGACGGTGATGGCGTGTATTCCAGATTCAACACCGCATTCGATACCACTTCGTCGCTACGCATCCCAAACTCAACGCCGCCATTAGGATTGATGCCACGCAGCACCATGCTGCCCGGCGGTGGTGCAATCTGGGCGAACGACAGCTTCACATCGCGCGACGGTACATTTTCGGCGACGACAGGCGCACTGGCACCGCGTACGCCTGGCATCACCTGCCCAACGACCTGGCTGTCGGCAGGTAAGGTATTCCCCGCCGTCGGCTTATTCGGGACCACGTTTTCCGTTTGCCCCGGTGCTGCCGTGACAACAGGATCGGTCGCTTGCGCGACCACCGGAACCGTAGGGGCAGGCGTGGCCGCTGCGTTATCAGGCGCTGCGTTAGCCATTGTTGTAGGGAGCGCACTCATCCCCATTGCCACTGCACATAACCAGGAAAGTTTTGTTTTCATCGCGTTATCATCATTGTTGAGCCATAACCGGGTCTGCCTGCTTCGCTTCATCTCGCTCAGGTCGACGCGGAATGAACGACACGACCCAGGAAACCAGTGAAGTAAGTGACCGGAAAATTAATTTCACCGACGACGGGGCAAATTCTGCAAGGTGACGATAGCCACGGAACCCCAGCTTCAGAATATCCAGCAGGCTTTCCAGAGGTTTATCTTCCGGGAAGCTGTCCTGCCAGAGAGCCCACGTATCCGCGCGGGCAAACGTACACTGCACAAAATCAATATGTTGCTTTTTGGTCAACGGCATCAGCTTCAGACCCACTTCATCACCCGCCACACGCGCAACCTGCGTAGGGAAGACATACTCCTGCTGACCACGCTTGAGCAGCAGATTGACCTTTTGCCCTTCCAGCACCTTCGCCTGACCGTTGATTTTGATGCCCAAACCACCGTCAGAGAAGTCGTGCACGGTACAGGAGAAGAGGTGACCATCTTCGCGGGCTATTGCTGCCGGCATGCTGATCTCGACGCGGTGCGCACGACGTACCTGTTTGCTCTCGACCGATACGGCTACCGCACCACCGAGGATAATCAGGTTGTAGAACACCCACGCCATACTCACGAATACCGTCAGGACCTCGTTTTCCGGGCCGTAGAAGTAACGCCAGATGCCTACGATGACGCCAACGATGTTAAGCAGGACCAGGAAGATATACGGACGGGAGATCACCCAATCGACATACTCCTCTTCCACCAGCCCACCTTTCGCGGTGACATTAAACTTACCTTTGTGCGGGTTAATCAGCGCCACCATGGTTGGCGGGGCAATGTACCAGGCCAGCACGGTTTCGTAGATTTCACTCCAGAACGAATGGCGATATTTCCCTTGGATCTTCGAGTTCGTCAGGCTCGCGTGGATCATGTGCGGCAGAACAAACAGCGCGATCATCAGCGCCGGGGCGTAAATGATGTAGGCGTGAAGAAGCAGGAACGCCAGCGGCGCGGTGAGGAAGATCAGCCGCGGGATACCGGATAAGAAGTGGAACATGGCGTTGACGTAGCACAGGCGCTGCGCCAGCTTCAGCCCTTTGCCCATCAATGGGTTATCGAGACGGAAAATTTGCACCATGCCACGCGCCCAGCGTATACGCTGGCCGATATGCGCCGACAGCGATTCTGTCGCCAACCCTGCCGCCTGTGGAATGCGCATGTACGCGGAGGTATAGCCAAGGCGGTGTAAACGCAGCGAGGTGTGGGCATCTTCCGTCACCGTCTCAACGGCGATACCGCCAATCTCATCCAGCGGTTTGCGGCGGATAACGGCACAGGAGCCGCAGAAGAAGGTGGCGTCCCACATATCGTTTCCGTCCTGCACCAGGCCATAGAACAGCGTGCCTTCGTTCGGGGTTTTACGGAAACGACCAAGGTTGCGTTCAAACGGATCCGGTGAGAAGAAGTGGTGTGGCGTCTGCATCATCGCCAGCTCTTTCTCTTTCAGGAACCAGCCCATCGTCATCTGCAGGAACGAGCGCGTTGGCACGTGGTCGCAGTCAAAGATGGAGACGAACTCCCCGGTGGCATACTTCAGGGCGTTGTTGATGTTCCCGGCCTTCGCATGTTCATGGGTGGTACGGGCGATGTACTCCACGCCGACCTCCTCCGCAAACTGGCGAAACTCGGCGCGGCCACCGTCATCCAGGATCCAGATTTTGAGCTTATCTTTCGGCCAGTCGATGCCTAATGCGGCATAAATGGTGTTTTTCACCACCGTCAGGTCTTCGTTGTAAGTTGGTACAAAGAGATCGACCGACGGCCACTGGGTGGTGTCTTTTGGTAGCGGAACCGGCTGGCGGTTCAACGGCCAGATAACCTGGAAATAGCCCAGGACCAGCACAATCCACGCGTAAGTTTCGGCAAACAGCAGAACCAGACCGCACACCAGACTGACCGGGTCATCCCAGTTGAGCGTTGATGTATAGCGCCACCAGATATAGCGGCAGGAAACCGTCAGTGACAGCACGATCAGCATCAGGGCGGAGAAGCGTCCCGGAATGCGCCGCACCAGCAGCGCCACGCCCCAGAGCAGGATCAGGAAGGTGAACTGTGCCAACGGGTTGAACGGCTGCGTAATACAGACCAGTGCCAGAATGAGCGAGAACACCACAATGACGCCGAGGATAAAACGCCTGAAGCCCGGGTGCAGGTGCCCGAGCTCTTTATGATTATCCAGATGACTGGTTTTGTCGCCGACGCGGTCGGGAAGCCTGTCCAGCCACTGGTGATAGCGTTCACGTAAGTTCTGCACGCGATCGAAGCTACGCCAGCGCGGCGTGGATTTTTCCACTCTGGCCGACGTCGCTGCCAGCCAGACGGCCTGAATCGCATAGCGTGCGGGATCGAGAGGCCTTGGGCGGTCGGGGTTAATGTGCGGATAGAGTTCACTGTGACGCGCACGAATACCCTGCCAGCGGGGGTGTTCGAGTGGAATAAATATCCAGGCCAGGATTAACCAGAAGCAACCAAGCGTGGCACTCAGCGACGACGCGCCGTGTCGACGGTAGTGCCGGTAGCGCTCGCTTAAACGCGAACTGACCGGCGGGATAAGTAACCCGTTAGACAGGCGACTCATACCGTACTCCCGGCAGATTCCGGTCTTTTCGCGAAGTGAAGCAAGCACCAGTTCGCCAGCGTCAGGATCTCTTCGGCTGCCAGCGAATCTCCCCGATATTCACCGAGCGGTTGCTTAGAGGCGAGACATTCCGCCATTCCCTCATCGCGATGGATAACAATCGGCAGCAGGCGACGCTGGCTTTGCAGCCAAACCTGGTAGAGATCGTCCTGGATCTGGCTGTTGATGCGAAGATCGTTAATCAGAAGATGGGCATTTGTGGGCAACGGCTGTTGGTGCAAGCGGATATGGCAATTCGCATCCACATTCACGATGGAGAGGACATGGTCACACTGTGCGATAAGCTGGCGGGTCAGCGCGGCGGCGCCGTGCGGCAGATCCAGCAATATCCACTGATACTGCCCTTTTTCCTCCAGGCTCTTCAACGCGGTCGTAAATTGCGAAAGCAGACGCTGATACGCGGCTTCATTCTCACGCTCAGCTTCAGTCAATTGACCATAAGGAAGTAAATCAAGCTGGGAGGTGTAGCGCATACCCGCGTCACGCCAGTCTTTATCATCGAGCAGTGCGCGGGCCCAACCCTTTGTATGCGTAAAGTCGACGTTAAATGACATGCGCAGCAAATTATCGGAGCAGGCATCAATAACCAGCACCGATTCGCCTAACAGCTGTAATGACCACGCCAGCGCCGCGGTAATGGATGTTGTACCTACACCACCACGGACGCCCTGTAATCCTAGTATGGCCATCAATGGCTCCCTTATTGTTGTTGGGCAAATTCAGCTAATAACGGCCAGCGTTTAATAGCCGCGGCCAACTGTTCCCGCTGGGAAATATCGGTGTAATCTATTTCGGGCAAAGAGAAAGCCTGCGTCAGCGCCAGAAAATCGTTTTGAAATGTGTAACCCAGGCTTGAGTCTACAGGCGTTCCGGATTCGTTATTATGCATGATTAATTCATCCCTTAGCGTAAAATCACACGATCAGATGTTGTGAGGCATCCTGCCCACGAAATTTCATTTACATGCTAAATCTGATGCTCTTTAATTTCAATGTTAGGTTTATTTCTACGCTTTCGCTAGTAAACTGAGATACAGATAAATTCGACGAAAAGAGGGATACCGTGGACTCCATATTTTCTATTGGCATCCAGTCATTATGGGACGAATTGCGGCACATGCCAGTCGGAGGAGTCTGGTGGATTAATACGGATCGCAACGAAGATGCCATAAGTCTGGTAAACCAGACGATTGCCGCACAGGATAAGGATTCCCGCGTGGCTGTCATTACGATGGGCGAAGAACCTAAAAATATCATCAGGCTCGAAAACGACCGTGGGCCACAGACCGTACGATTATTTTCCATGTCTTCGGAGGCGGATAGTCTATACTTTTTGCCCCGCGATATTCAGTGCTCGATTGATCCGGATCACTATTTCCTGATTCTAAAATGTTCGAATAACGCGCTGCAAAATATCCCCTCAGAAAAACTGCTGCGCTGGTTGAACAGAATCAATAAGTGGGCAAAAAATCAAAACTGCACGCTATTGGTTGTTAACCCCAGTAGTAATAATGACAAGCTTTTTTCACTGTTAATGGGCGAATATCGTTCTCTTTTCGGTCTGGCAAGTATCCATGACCAGACAGATAGCTATCTTTACGATATTGCGTTCTGGTGCAATGAAAAAGGGGTTAGCGCTCGCCAGCAGCTCACCCTTAAACATATCGAGGGGGAGTGGCATCTCGCCCGGCAAGAAGAAACCGTGGTTCAGCCGCGCAGCGATGAAAAACGCATTCTGAGCCATATTGCGGTATTAGAAGGTGCGCCTGCGCTCTCTGAAAATTGGTCACTGTTTGAAACTAACGAAGCGTTATTTAATGAGGCCCGCACGACGCAGGCCGCTACGATTGTTTTTTCTCTCATGCAGAATAACCAAATCGAAACGCTGGCGAGACACATTCACACCTTACGCCGTCAACGCGGCAGTGCGTTAAAAATCGTGGTGCGTGAAAATAATACCAGCCTGCGTGCCACTGACGAACGACTGCTGCTGGGCTGCGGCGCAAATATGGTCATACCATGGAATGCGCCGCTGTCGCGCTGCCTGACGCTTATTGAGAGCATACAGGGGCAGCAGTTTAACCGCCATGTTCCGGAAGATATCGGCACCTTGCTCTCAATGACACAGCCAATGAAACTGCGCGGTTTTCAAAAGTGGGATACCTTCTGTGATGCCGTCGGCAACATGATGAGTAATACGCTGCTGCCAGCGGACGGAAAAGGGGTCATGGTTGCCCTGCGTCCGGTGCCGGGCATTCGTGTTGAGCAGGCGCTCACGCTATGTCGCCCTAACCGCGTCGGAGACATCATGACGATTGGCGATAACCGTCTGGTGCTGTTTTTATCCTTCTGCCGGGTAAACGATCTCGATACCGCGCTCAACCATATCTTCCCTCTGCCGACTGGCGATATTTTCTCTAACCGCATGATTTGGTTTGAAGATAATTTGATTAGTGCTGAACTGATGCAAATGCGCGCCCTGACGCCTGAACAATGGGCGAAGCCATTACCCATGACAAACGATGTCAAACCGATCCTGAATGCGAAGCATGACGGGCATGTCTGGCGCCGGATACCCGAACCACGACGCTTATTACCTGAGGGCGAGGAGAGCGCATCATCATGAATCTCAGCGATATCATTCAACTGGTCGTACTGTGTGCGCTGATTTTTTTCCCGCTGGGCTACTATGCGCGCCATTCCCTGCGTCGTATTCGCGATACGGCCAGATTAATGTTTTTAAAACCCCGCTACATTAAACCAGCCGGAACACTGACACGCGCTCCGAACGTCAAGGCAGACCGAAAACATGACTAATTCTACCTACACCACGTCGGCACCTTCGCCGCTCTGGCAATACTGGCGCGGACTTTCCGGCTGGAATTTCTACTTTCTGGTGAAGTTTGGCCTGCTCTGGGCAGGCTATCTTAATTTCCACCCTCTGCTTAACCTGGTGTTTATGGCGTTCCTGCTGATGCCTATTCCCAATATCAGGCTGCATCGCTTGCGTCACTGGGTCGCTATCCCCATTGGTTTCGCGCTGTTCTGGCATGACACCTGGTTACCGGGTCCGGAAAGCATTATGAGCCAGGGCTCGCAGGTTGCGGGCTTCAGTACCGACTATATGCTTGATCTGGTTGAGCGCTTTATTAACTGGCAGATGATTGGCGCGGTGTTTGTGCTGCTGGTCGCCTGGCTGTTCCTGGCACAGTGGATCCGTGTGACCGTGTTTGTCGTCGCGATTATGGTCTGGTTAAACGTACTGACGCTGGCGGGGCCGAGCTTCTCCCTGTGGCCAGCCGGCCAGCCGACCACAACGGTCACTACTACCGGCGGTACGGCGGCAGCAACCGTCACGACGGCAGGCGATACGCCGGTGGTTGGCGATATTCCGACGCAAACCGCCCCGCCCACGTCCACCAATCTGAACGCGTGGCTCTCTAGTTTCTATACCGCTGAAGATAAACGTCAGACCAAATTCCCGGACGCACTACCTGCCGACGCCCAGCCATTTGAACTGCTGGTGATCAACATCTGTTCTCTCTCCTGGGCGGATGTGGATGCAGCCGGATTAATGTCGCATCCGCTGTGGGCGCATTTCGATATTCAGTTTAAAGACTTCAACTCTGCGACCTCTTACAGCGGCCCGGCAGCGATTCGCCTGTTACGTGCAAGCTGCGGTCAACCTTCGCATAAGAACCTCTACCAGCCAGCCGGTAACCAGTGTTACCTGTTTGATAACCTGTCCAAACTGGGCTTTACGCAGCACCTGATGCTGGGTCATAACGGTCAGTTTGGTAACTTCCTGAAAGAGGTGCGTGAAGAAGGGGGTATGCAGGCACCGCTGATGGACCAAACGGGTCTGCCGGTCACCCTGTTGGGCTTCGATGGTTCTCCGGTTTATGACGATACGGCCGTGCTACAGCGCTGGTTGCAGACCGTCAGCAAGGAAGAGGGTTCGCGTAGTGCAACATTCTTTAATACCCTGCCGCTTCACGATGGTAACCACTTCCCGGGCGTGAGCAAAACGGCAGATTACAAAGTTCGGGCGCAGAAGTTCTTTGATGAACTGGACGCGTTCTTTACCGAGCTGGACAAATCAGGCCGTAAAGTCATGGTTGTTGTGGTACCTGAACACGGCGGCGCGCTGAAAGGCGACAGGATGCAGGTATCCGGCCTGCGTGATATTCCAAGCCCGTCGATTACCAACGTTCCTGCCGGGATTAAATTCTTCGGTATGAAGACACCGCATCAGGGTGCGCCAATCGAAATCACTCAGCCAAGCAGTTATCTGGCGATTTCAGAACTCGTTGCCCGCGCGGTAGACGGTAAGCTGTTTGTTGAAGATAGCGTGAACTGGGATCAGCTCACCAGCGGTCTGCCACAAACGGCAGAGGTATCGGAGAACGCCAATGCGGTGGTGATCCAGTACCAGAACAAACCGTATGTTCGCCTTAACGGCGGCGACTGGGTACCGTATCCGCAGTAAAAGATCTGGCCCTCTCCCCGGCGGGGAGCGGGCCTTATTGTTTTGAGATCCACACCAGCATTTTCAGGCTTGCCGAATAGTAATCATCTTCCGCAGTGATGTCGGGCTCACCGACCGTCTGCCCCATCGTTAAATCACGCACTGCCAGCAGACCGCCTGCCATCATGTAGGGGGCGTATTCATTTGTCGTGACGTTAACCCACGCGGCGGTTTGTTCACGCGGAAACTGACCGAACCAGGCGCGCCAAGGTGTGAGCAAGGGACTTTTCGCGTTGGACCAGCTGATGTACAGCGGAATGCGGATGGCGTCATAGCTCATGCGGGGCGGCCAGGCGTTTGCAGGGACCAGCGTCCCTTTCGTGTCGAGAGAGACCCAGTCGGTTGGCAGGTTGGCTTTGCCCGACCCCATTTTCTTCAGCAGCCGCTCTCCGTCCTGCGCGAGCTGACGCCATATTTGCAAATGGCTGCGGTCAGCAAATGCCTGCCAGGCAGGAAACACGAAGTAGGAAGGATTAAGCACAACGTTATTGTCCAGCTTAAACCCCTGTGAGCCGGGCAACATCACGCGGTAACCCGCATAGCGGATAACGTTATGGGCAAGCAGCGCTTTGGTAATGGCATCCGATGCCGTGCTGTAGCCCTTGTCATGCCAGCGCGCGTTCGCTTTTAACAGAGCCCAGGCAATGAGCACATCGCCATCGGAGGCGTTATTTTTGTCGGCAATCGGGTCCGTTTGAGCGGGGTTATAACGCCAGTAAAAAAGATTGTTCTCTTTATTCTTCAGCGTGCTGTTGGTCCAGTTCCAGAGTTTATCAAAGGTCGCTTTATCATCGTTTGCCACCGCCATCAGCATGGCAAAACCCTGGCCTTCCGTATGGGAAACGTCACCGTTGCCGGTATCGACGATTCGCCCATCCGGCTTAAAGAAGCGCGCTTTGTAACTCTCCCAGGCCTGGCCTGCCTGAGAGAAAGGCGTGAACAGCAAACTCATCATGACAGCCAGCGTGGCGCATGCGGGTTTTCGCATCATTAATCCAATCCGGTTATTCAGCGCTGCGTAAGGAGATTTCCCCGCCCATCCAGGGTTTGATCGCGCCATCCTGTTCCAGGAGCAGCGCCCCCTGCGCATCAATTCCGCGAGAAATGCCGTAGATTTCTTTATCCCCAATCAGCAGTTTCACCGGGCGGTTGATAAAGTTATCCAGCTTTTCCCAGCGAGACAGGAACGGTGCCAGCCCGTCTTGCTCAAAGAGCCTGAGTGAGCTGCGCAGCTCTTTAATCATTCGCGCGGCCAGGACATTGCGGTCGATAGTGATACCCGCTTCCTGCAGGTTGGTCCAGGCCTGGTTCACCACATCGTTCTGCACATTACGCATCACCATGTTTAACCCGGCACCGATGACGATCTGCGCAGCATCGCCGGTCTTTCCCGTTAGCTCGACCAGGATACCCGCCAGTTTTCGATCGTTCAGGTAGAGATCGTTAGGCCATTTTACCCGCACCTTATCCGCGCCCAGATCGTGCAGGACTTCCGCCATCACAATCCCGATGACCAGGCTTAGGCCAATGGCCGCTGCCGGGCCCTGATCGAGTCGCCAGTACATGGACAGATAGAGATTCGCACCAAACGGCGAAAACCACTTACGTCCACGACGGCCGCGACCGGCCTGCTGATATTCAGCCACGCAGGCATCGCCAGATTTCAGCTCAGACAGGCGATCCAGCAGGTACTGGTTCGTCGAGTCAATAACGGGCAGCACCGCAACATTGCCGTGTCCAATCTGGCTGCGGATCGCTTCTTCATTCAGCAGTTGAATAGGCTCCGGCAGGCTGTAGCCTTTTCCTGGGACCGTGAACACATCAACGCCCCAGTCGCGGAGCGTCTGGATATGTTTATTAATGGCGGCACGGCTCATGCCCAGCCGCTCACCCAGCTGCTCGCCAGAATGAAACTCACCGTCCGCAAGGATGCTAATCAGGGTTAAAGGGATCGTGTTGTCCTTCATGCAATAGTCTCCACGGCGTTGACTTCACCCGTACGGCCAATAAAGCGAACTTCAGGCTCCAGCCAGACGTTGAATTTATCACCCACACGCTGACGGACATGGTGCGCAAGCTTCACAACATCGTCGCTGGTCGCATTGTTTTGATTGATCAGCACCAGCGCCTGCTGGCGATGAACGGCAGCACCACCCATCGTTGTTCCTTTTAATTCGCACTGGTCGATAAGCCAACCCGCGGCCAGCTTCACGCTGCCATCCACCTGGGGATAATGCGGAGCCGTTGGCCAGCCGGTGAGGAACGTTTTCGCATTTTCGCTGCTAATGACCGGGTTTTTGAAGAAACTGCCTGCATTTCCATTCACTTTTGGATCCGGGAGTTTGGTCATTCGCATATGGCAAACCGATTCAAAAACGTCGCGCGGGGTGACGGTGGCCGGATCGAGACGGGTGAGATCGCCGTAGGTAAGGACCGGGTTCCACTGCTTCGCCAGACGCAGGCCAACGGCCACAATGACGAAACGATCCTGGTAATCATGTTTGAAGATACTGTCACGATAGCCAAAGCGGCACTGTTCTGCGGTTAAACGTTTCGCATTTCCCGTTGCCAGTTCAATGCAGTCAACATATTCGCAGACGTGTTTCAGTTCGATGCCGTAGGCACCGATATTTTGAATGGGTGACGATCCAGCGCAGCCTGGGATCAATGCAAGATTTTCCAGGCCAGGCATCCCTTTTTCGAGGGTAAATTGCACCAGCTGGTGCCAGTTTTCTCCGGCTCCCACGTGCAGATGCCAGCTATCGGCACGCTCTTCCACATCAATTCCCATGATGCGGTTAACGATCACCGTTCCCGCAAAATCATCGAGAAACAGGACATTACTTCCTTCGCCCAGAATCAGTACGGGTTCGTTATTATCTGTCGCGTTTTGCCATGCATTCAGCAACTGCTGAGCATTCTCGGCACGTACAATTTGATTAGCATTACGTTGAATGCCAAAGGTATTCCAGGGCTTAAGGGAGTGGTTCATAGACGCTATCCTGATGCAAAAACGCGGATAGTTTACCGTATATACGGGGGGATAGGTGATTTGTTTATAGGTACGCGGGATGTCCAGAAACGCAAAAAGGCCATCCTTTCGGATGGCCTCTCTACTTAATTGATGCCTGGCAGTTCCCTACTCTCACATGGGGAGACCCCACACTACCATCGGCGCTACGGCGTTTCACTTCTGAGTTCGGCATG
>NZ_JAIHAZ010000219.1:0-505 GCF_019718755.1 Enterobacter sp. RIT637 | reverse complement strand
GTGTCGCCCTGATAAGGAAAATGATTGCAGGACCGTGACAAATGAAAAATACGATCTAAGATTTTGGGGAAGAAAGCTGATTACATGGAGTTTCTGATGACTATTTTTGTGATGACAGTTCTGTTCTCCCTGCTTGTTGTGCTGGGGCTAAAATACATCCTGGTGCAGTTAATGAATGCCTGGTGTGATCCTGATGGTCATTAAGCAGTATTAAAAAAACTGCCCCGGCGCGAACCCGTAATACCGTTTCATTCGTGGTTCGCGCCGGGAACGCATCCTGACTCACTTCCCCTCTGCTCATCTCCCCTCCCCAACAAATCTGGCTTGACGCACTGCGCGAACACAATTTTATGACGTAAATCGACAGCACTTTCCGGCTTGACCTGAAGCTAACTTGAGCTTTTAAGATGCTTATCTGGAACTCAGACAGAAGGACTCGGTTTATGAAACAGGTGGACGTTGGATTTACCCACGTGGCGTTTGTCGTCAGGGATTTGGATAAGAG
>NZ_JAIHAZ010000218.1:0-506 GCF_019718755.1 Enterobacter sp. RIT637 | reverse complement strand
CTTTCATGTTGACGAAACTGGCGAAATTCGGCACGAAGATCGCACAGCCCAGGAACAGGACGGCAAAGACCACCAGCATCCCGTATTGATCCCAGATGCGGCCCAGGCTAAAAGCCGATTTCGGTGCGCGAGAGGTAGTTACAGAGGACATCATTCACTCCTTGCTCAGGCGACAGCCTGGCTGACTTTAGGCATGGCGAGGCTCAACGCCTGTTGTTCATTCGCCTGTTCATGTAGTAATTCACCGGCGATATCCCCTTCGCGCATCACGATGATGCGGTCGGCAACGCCCAGCACTTCGGGCAGATCGCTGGAGGCGAATAACACCGCCACGCCGCGTTTTGCCAGCTCATAGATGACGTTATAGATTTCGTGCTTGGCCCCGACGTCGATGCCGCGCGTCGGTTCATCCAGCAAAATGACTTTCATCTCTTCCGACAGCCAGCGGCCCAGAATGGCCTTTTGCTGGTTCCCGCCGGAGAGATTCATGATGAGCTGTTCAGCAC
>NZ_JAIHAZ010000217.1:0-507 GCF_019718755.1 Enterobacter sp. RIT637 | reverse complement strand
GAATCTGGTCGAGAGTTAGCCCTGGCTGGTCAGCCGGGCGAGGCTGAGTGCGGGAGAGCATCAGCCCGTGCCCGGCCCGGGCGGCGCGCACGGCGCCTTCAACGGAAAAGGTCGCGATCCACACGCGCTCTGCCAGCTGCGGCGCAGGTGGATAGAGATGGTTATCCGGATGCGTCAGGGAATCACCGCGCCAGGCGCTCTGAATCAGGTGCAGATGGTCGGCAAACGTCGCGCCGCGCTCGTCGAACGTCAGGCCGAAAGGCAGAAACGAGGTTGGCGTGCCGCCGGAGCCAAAACCGACTTCAAGGCGACCGTCCGCCAGCAGATCGAGGACCGCCGCGTCTTCCGCCACGCGCAGCGGGTTTTCCATCGGCAGGGTAATAATCGCCGTGCCCAGACGGATGCTTTGGGTCTGGGCCGCAACGTGAGCGAGGAACACCAGCGGCGACGGAAGGCCGCCTTCGCGCTCATGGAAATGGTGCTGAGCAATCCAGGCCGTATCAAAAC
>NZ_JAIHAZ010000216.1:0-507 GCF_019718755.1 Enterobacter sp. RIT637 | reverse complement strand
TATCTGACCAGTGAATGAAAATGTTGTGGTGTTCCAGTACCCCATAACTTTTGAATTCGCCCACAGGTCGACCTGACCATCCTTAGAGCTACGCAGCCCGGAGTCGTTATCACCAATATTTAAAGCGGCAGAGCCAACCGCGCCAACCTGTAGAGGACCGTTAACTATTGCGGATTTCCCCTGGGTAGGGTTCAGGTTAACCGTGCCGTCAGAGTTTAAAATAATGCTGTGGTTTGCCCCTTTGTAATTAAGAAGCGTGACGTTAGCATTCGTTGTTGAACCTGCGCCCACATACCAGTGGTTAGTATTAGAAGAGTCATAACAAATGATATAGCTGGCATAACCCGCCGTTTTCGGCTGTAACCTGATAGCCTCGCCATCAACATTCATGATGAGCCTACCCGTCATAGTGTCGCTGCTTTTGTTCACCGCACCAATATCAGCCGGGGATGGTTTATTGGCCGCGTCATACTGCTTAACCCATCCAGACCACGTCCCGCTGTAGAG
>NZ_JAIHAZ010000215.1:0-507 GCF_019718755.1 Enterobacter sp. RIT637 | reverse complement strand
AGCAGCGTGTGGCGAGAGAGCTGACGCAGGAAATAGCGGCAGTGTCTGTCGGTCCAGTCGAGCATCGGCGCGATGGAAAAACGGTGTGCAGGGAAATCGGACTGTAGTTCTGACGGCATGGCGAAGTTTTAAGCATGTGGTGGAAAAGGGGCGCTACTATAGCACAAAGAAAAGCCGGTGGCGCATGGCCTCCGGCCGTCTTAGAAGGTGACGCTCAGCTGCGCGCCTGCCCCCCAGGTTTTGTCCTCGCCGTACAGACCCATCAGATCCACATGGACCGCGTTGAACGGCGCAAAGCCAACACCGCCGGTGAAGACGTTGCTGTCATTGTCCTTCACGTCCGCGCGATAACCGGCGCGCACCGCCAGCCAGCTGAGCGGAGTGACCTCGGCGCCGACGCCGACGTACTGAGAGTTATCTTCGCTTTTGAAGCCTTTGGTTTCGGTCAGATCGCCATCGGCAGTCAGGGTCACCAGATCGTTATGCCAGGCCACGCCCGCAGTCACC
>NZ_JAIHAZ010000214.1:0-507 GCF_019718755.1 Enterobacter sp. RIT637 | reverse complement strand
GCCACGGTCTCATAGAGGCTGACCGTGTCGTAGTAACGTAAAAACAGCGCCAGAATGATGCCCGGCAGTGCTGCGAGGCCGAAAAACAGCATAGCGGAGAGCAGAAACGACAACGGCATGTAATAGAGTACGATGCTTCCGCCGTTTAACTGGGTATAAGTGCTCGCAACGTTCAGCAGGGGCAGAAAAATAACAGGCAAAAGAAGGGGGAGCGCCCACCAGCGATCTTTGTTTTGCTGTAAATAAGAGAGAATGTTCATAGGCGCCTGGTTAAGCCCCTTCATCCATAGGGTAATTTCAGACAGGCATCCAACCTGACATTTTGACGCACAGTATTTTCATGAGAAAACACCATGGAGGGAGGATTTTAGTGATCAATGCCGCGCAAGAATTGACCTAACGCAAGAATATGAATTCAAAAAACCAATTATTACAATTTTCTCGGGTGGTTTTCTGTTTTCTATCAGCCCGGTAAATTATTGAATTAATATCGATAACATCAACGAA
>NZ_JAIHAZ010000213.1:0-508 GCF_019718755.1 Enterobacter sp. RIT637 | reverse complement strand
ATGGAAGGCATTTCTCACTAAGTGTGCTCCCTGGCCGGTACTATGAAACTGGGTAAACTGGTTGCGTTCTACGACGACAACGGCATCTCCATTGATGGTCACATTGAAGGCTGGTTCACTGACGACACCGCAAAACGTTTCGAAGCTTACGGCTGGCACGTTGTGAGTGGTGTTGACGGCCACGATGCATACGCGATTAAACGTGCAGTAGAAGAAGCGCGTGCTGTGACTGACAAACCATCCCTGCTGATGTGCAAAACCATCATCGGTTTCGGTTCTCCAAACAAAGCGGGTACTCACGATTCTCACGGCGCACCGCTGGGCGACGCAGAAATTGCACTGACCCGCGAACAGCTGGGCTGGAAATACGCGCCATTTGAAATCCCGTCTGAGATTTACGCTCAGTGGGATGCCAAAGAAGCAGGCCAGGCGAAAGAGTCCGGCTGGAATGAGAAATTCGCAGCTTACGCAAAAGCCTTCCCGCAGGAAGCGGCAGAATTCACCCGTC
>NZ_JAIHAZ010000212.1:0-508 GCF_019718755.1 Enterobacter sp. RIT637 | reverse complement strand
CTTCTGACGGAACGCATAACCAATCAGGCCGAACAGCGGCAGTGAGATCAACTCAATACCGAGGAACAGGGCCGCGAGGTGGTTCGCGTTCGCCAGCAGGATCCCGCCGAGGGCGGCAATCAGAACCAGCAGGTAAAACTCTTCTTTGTTGTCGTTGTAGCCTTCGAGCCAAGGGTAGGCAAAGGTACAGGTCGCCAGGCTCGCCAGCAGGACCAGCCCGGTGTACAGCATCGCAAAACCGTCAACGCGCATCAGCGGGGTGACATCCATTGCGCCCGCCTGGCCAACAAACCAGAGGGAGACTAACGCAGCGTTCAGACCTAAAACCGACAGTGTGGCATTCAGGAAGTGATTGCGTCGCCACGCAATGGAGAGCATCACAACCACCACCGTCAATCCGACGATCAGCAGCGGTAGCAGCGCGATCAGTTGTTGTGGAGTTATTGTCATGGCGATTTACAGCCTTGTATTAGAAGCAGAATTAACAAACCACTGCTGGATGTTACCC
>NZ_JAIHAZ010000211.1:0-509 GCF_019718755.1 Enterobacter sp. RIT637 | reverse complement strand
CGCACGTGATTTCTACGTCTTTATCCCGACCTGGCTGTGGCCCGATCGGCCTGGCGTGGTGCTGAACACGGCGAACTACTTTACCTGGGAAGTGCTCAACAACCACTCTGGCCTGGCGATCTCCCCGACGCTGATTGGCTCGCTGGTGGTGATGGGCGGCGTGTGGTTTATCCTGCCGGGCGCCGTGGCCGTTGGGCTTATCATCAAATGGTTCGACTGGCTTTATGTGCGCGGGAACGAAGAGACCAACCGTTATAAAGCGGCGATTTTGCACAGTTTCTGTTTTGGTGCCATTTTCAATATGATCGTGCTGGCGCGTGAAGGGCTGGATTCGTTTGTGTCGCGCGTGGTGTTTTTCATGGTGGTCTTCGGTCTCTGTCTGCTACTGGCGAAACTGTTGTACTGGCTGTTTGATAGCGCGGGCCTGATTCACCGACGACTGACGCGGGCAACCAGCACGCTTTCCCAAGTCTGAGTAAGGATAATAATGACTGACAATACCTCTGCGC
>NZ_JAIHAZ010000210.1:0-509 GCF_019718755.1 Enterobacter sp. RIT637 | reverse complement strand
GTGATATTCCCGCCATACTCAACCTGTTTTATTTCAGGTGATGCAATCGCGGCCTGTTCAACCTGTTTAGGATTGAAGGGTATTCCCTTATTTGCTCCTGAACCTGAATCAGCGGCCAGGGCAATATCCACGCCCGGAAGTTTATTCAGCTTTTCAATAATCCAGTTGTACGTTCCGGTAAATGAACCTTTCAGGGTGTCCCATAATTTCCCGAACACACCCCCGATCACGCTGGCCATTTTTTCAAAGGAGGCAACAGGGGAATTAATATCAAAGGCGTTTACCACATCACCCCAGCCATCAATAACGATCCCGAACATCTCAATGACCGTCTGAATGGAACGATAAACCAGCTCAAACGGAGTCAGAACCAGGCCAACCGCCCCCGCCACGACACGGCCAAAGGTTTCCCCCGCGCTGGTCACGCCAGCCAGTTTTTCCCCGGTCATTTGTACCGGGGAAAGCAGGTTGCCAAACCAGCCAAACAGCGTTTTCACGCCGTTCCAGAC
>NZ_JAIHAZ010000020.1:0-73187 GCF_019718755.1 Enterobacter sp. RIT637 | reverse complement strand
TTGAGAGAGGTCGCGGTATTCACCAGCGGGGCAAACGGCGTCGAGACGCTGCCCATCAGATCGGTATGGCTCAGGATCGCATCGCGCAATGTGGGTTTCTGCGTGCTGTAGCGCGCCCGGGCGCGCTGGATGATATCGCCGATTTTGACATCCGACGGGCAGGCGACTTCGCAGCGTTTGCAGTTGATGCAGTATTTCAGCGCCTCGTCGTACAGCTTGCCGTCCTTCAGGCGCAGGCGCTCGCCGTCCGGCCCGGCCTGCTTCGGACCGGGGTAGCGCGGGTTCACGCCGCTGACCGGGCAGACGGTGGTGCACACCGTGCATTTAATGCAGCTTTCAAAACGGGTGTCGTTCATTGTGCAGCCTCCGTGTGCTGAATAATCTGCTCTGCCACATACAGCGCCGTGACGGCGCAGACCCCGCCACCGCAGCCCTGAGTGATGGGATCGTATCCACCCAGCACGGAGCCGATGGCGAAGAGATTGCCGATCGATTGACCGGAAAGCTGCGGGTGCAGATGCGCGTCGGCGATGACGCCGAACTGCTGCCAGGGCTGAGGCGTGAAGAAATCGCTCTGATACCAGTCCGCGCGGGACGGGCTTTGCCTGACGTCCAGTCCCAGAATCGCCTCCCGGATCCCCTCGCGGGTGCTCAGCAGCCCGTTGCTGAAGAAGCTGCCGCTTGCCAGCACCGCGTAGCGCGCGCGAAGTGGAATGTCATCATGGTTGCGCGTCCAGATTTCGCTCACCGCGCCGTCGGTCAGGGTAATTTTTTTCACCTCATCACCCGCCATCCACACGCCGCCCTGCGCAACAAACTGACGCTGAAGCTGGGTGTGCAGACGAATGCCGGGCACGGAAGGGGGCAGCGTGGGCAGCAGGCCGAGCGAGCAGGGCAGCCGATCCGAGAGCCAGCGCCAGAGCCGGTTGTCGCGTAAACCAAAGCAGGCGGGCATTAACAGGGCATCGCAGGTTTCGCCGAGCGGCCTGAGCGCGTCATACAGCAGCGGCCATTTGTCCTCGTTATCCAGAAAACGGGCGATATTCACCGCGCGAAACTCGCTCGGGTTATCGCGCAGGACATCAAGCTCAGGCAGCTCTATCTCTGCCGTATCGGCGTTAACGCCCTGGCGACAGAGCGACGCCGCCGCGAGATGGGGCTGAAAATCCAGAAAGCCGCTAATACCCACCACCCGCACGCGCGCGGCGTTGATGGGGGCAACGGGCACCTCCTCCGGGCTGAGCCAGGCGGAGCGCAGGGTGCCGAGCGGCGTGACGCGCTGGTGATTTTGCCTGGCGCTTCCCTTCAGACGCGCCCCGCAGTCCGCCAGCAGCGCTTCGGTTTCCAGCGCAAAGCGGTCAATATGCTGCGCGCCAATCAGGTGATAGGGGTGCTCCGGCGGCAGTTTATCGCGGTACGCTTCGTCCACCAGATCCAGCGAGCCCGACGAGAAGTGCAGGGCGCTCTGGCCCCGAGTGATAATGGCGCAGCGCAGCCCCTGCTTCGTCAGTTTGATGCCGCAGAGCAGGCCTGCCAGCCCGCCGCCGACGATGACGGTATCAAATTTCATCGCGTTGCTCCTTCTCAAGACCGCAAAGCCCCTGGTAGACCCAGCGGGTAAATTCGCTTTCGCGCAGGGCATCGCCCCAGGCTACAGGCTGAATGCCTTTCCAGCGCTCGTTTAAAAACGCGCTGAGCTGATCGAGCGACTGGGTGGCGGTGGTGGTGTGAAAACGCTGCAGCAGCCCGGCGGCACGACAGGCGCACAGCTCGCCCTGACAGGTGCCCATTCCGACGCGCGTGCGGCGGCGGAGGTCGAGCAGGCTGTTGACCGTCAGGCTCTCCACCGCGTACTGCACTTCACCAGCGGTGACGGCTTCGCACTCGCACACCAGGCTACGGCTCAGACGTCCTTCACCAAGCCACTGCGGCGTTCTGTCGCCGTGGCGGTAAATCGCGGATCCGCGCAGCGGCGCGGGCAGGGAGATGATTTTTTGCAGGGTTTTTTCGGTTGACTGACGCGAGCCGGGCAGCGGCTGATCTGCCGTCACGCACCGTTCGGTATTGCCCAGCTTGCGGCAGACGGCATCGGTCGCCCACTCGGCCATCAGGCGGTAGGTCATCAGCTTGCCGCCGGTGATGGTGATAAACCCGTCCATGCCGTCGCGCTCGGCGTGATCGAGCAGCACGATGCCCCGGCTGACGTTGCGCCCGCTCGGGTCGTTGTCGCTGGCGACCAGCGGACGCACGCCCGCGTAGGCGCGCAGAATACGCGTCTGGGCCATCACCGGGGCCAGTTTTTCCCCTTCGCGCAGCAGGATATCGACCTCTTCGGCGGTCACGCGGTTGTAGTCAATCTCGCTGTAGTCCACGTGGGTTGAGGTGGTACCGATTAACGAAATGGTATCGCCCGGGACGAGGATATCGGCGTCGGACGGTTTGCGGCAGCGGTTGATCACGTGGTTATTGATGCGGTGGTCTAGAATTAGCAGCGAGCCTTTCGCCGGGAACATGCGTACCGACAGGTCGGCGTATTCCGCAATGCGTTGCCCCCAGATCCCCGCCGCGTTAACCACCACGGCGGCATACAGTTCGCTGTGTTCGTTGTACTGCGTATCAAGGATCCGCACGCCGCAGATGCGATTTCCCTCGCGGATAAGCCCGGTCACTTCGTGCCCGGTCAGAACGTGCGCGCCATGCTCGCGGGCGTCCAGCATGTTGGCGGCGGTCAGGCGGAAGGGGTCAACGGTGCCGTCAGGCACTTTCACCGCGCCAATAAGCGCCGGGTTAACCGACGGTTCCAGCCGCCGCGCCAGCGCCGGGTCTATGGCCTCAGCCTGAATGCCCGCTGCGGTACAGGCGGTAATAAAGGTCTTCTGAAAGGCGAGGTCATCTTCAGGAAGGGTAATAAAGAGGCCGTCGGTCGGCTCAATGCAGTGGCGGGCGATACGCTTGAGGATCTGGTTTTCAGCAATACATTCGCGCGCGGATTCACCGTCGGTCACCGCGTACCGCGCGCCGCTGTGCAGCAGGCCGTGGTTACGCCCGGTAGCGCCTGTGGCAATGTCATGACGCTCCAGAAGCGTGACGCTGAGGCCGCGCAGGGCGCAGTCGCGTGCGATCCCGGCGCCGGTTGCGCCACCGCCAATGATTATCACATCGCTATAACGAGGATCGTGAATGGTCATTGTTTACCCTCTATGTTCGTTTTTTTATCATTTAGCCATATCAATCGTGTGGTTTGTTTGATTTCGAACATAAACGCGCGAAATTCGAAAGTGAAACGTGATTTCATGCGCTTTTTTGCGCATTCTGTCATATTTCTGTAACAATCTGTGCGTTGATTCACAGTAACAATCACCGTGATTTCTTAACATCCCCGCCACTGGAAATCAGGTGCGAGCCACCTGCCCATTCAATTCAAGGCCACGGAGGCTGTCATGCTCAGTATCTTCAAACCTGCGCCGCATCGGGCGCGTCTGCCAGAGGCAGAAATTGATCCGCTTTACCGCCGTCTGCGTTGGCAAATTTTCCTGGGGATCTTCTTCGGGTACGCGGCGTACTACCTTGTGCGTAAAAACTTTGCGCTCGCCATGCCGTATCTGGTGGAGCAGGGCTTCTCCCGCGGCGATCTGGGGTTCGCGCTGTCGGGGATCTCCATCGCCTACGGTTTTTCCAAATTCATCATGGGCTCGGTGTCAGATCGCTCGAATCCGCGCGTGTTCCTGCCTGCCGGTCTGATTCTGGCGGCCGCGGTGATGTTGTTCATGGGCTTTGTGCCGTGGGCGACGTCCAGTATTGCGATTATGTTCGTGCTGCTGTTCCTCTGCGGCTGGTTCCAGGGGATGGGGTGGCCGCCGTGCGGACGTACCATGGTGCACTGGTGGTCGCAGAAAGAGCGCGGCGGTATCGTGTCGGTGTGGAACTGCGCGCATAACGTCGGTGGCGGGCTTCCGCCACTACTGTTCCTGCTGGGGATGGCCTGGTTTAACGACTGGAAAGCCGCGCTGTATATGCCCGCCTTTGGCGCCATCGTCGTGGCGATTATCGCTTTCGCGCTGATGCGCGACACGCCGCAGTCCTGTGGCCTGCCGCCGATTGAAGAGTACAAAAACGACTATCCGGATGATTACAGCAAGGAGCACGAAGAAGAGCTGACGGCAAAGCAGATCTTCATGAAGTACGTCCTGCCGAACAAGCTGCTGTGGTACATCGCGGTGGCGAACGTGTTTGTTTACCTGCTGCGCTACGGCATCCTCGACTGGTCGCCAACCTACCTGAAAGAGGTGAAACACTTCGCGCTGGATAAATCCTCCTGGGCCTATTTCCTGTATGAATATGCCGGGATCCCGGGCACGCTGCTCTGCGGCTGGATGTCGGACAAGGTGTTTAAAGGCAACCGCGGCGCGACGGGCGTGTTCTTTATGACCCTGGTCACCATCGCGACCGTCGTTTACTGGCTCAACCCGCCGGGCAACCCATCAGTAGATATGGCCTGCATGATCGTTATCGGCTTCCTGATTTACGGTCCGGTAATGCTGATCGGTCTGCACGCGCTGGAGCTGGCACCGAAAAAAGCGGCAGGCACGGCGGCAGGCTTTACCGGTCTGTTCGGCTATCTGGGCGGTTCGGTCGCGGCGAGCGCCATCGTGGGCTACACCGTTGACTTCTTCGGCTGGGACGGCGGCTTTATGGTGATGATTGGCGGCAGCGTGCTGGCGGTACTGCTGCTGATTGTTGTGATGATCGGCGAGAAACGTCACCACGCGGAAGTGCTGGCGCGTCGTCAATAAGGAGCATTGCGATGAAATTAACTCAACTTGCAGCCGGCCTGCTGCTGGCGGGCCTGATGACAGGCTCCGCGCTGGCGGCCGATAAAATTGTTATCGCCCACCGCGGTGCCAGCGGCTATCTGCCGGAGCATACGCTTCCGGCGAAAGCGATGGCCTATGCCCAGGGTGCGGACTACCTGGAGCAGGATCTGGTGATGACGAAGGACGACCAACTGGTCGTCCTGCATGACCACTATCTGGACCGCGTGACGGACGTGGCGGAGCGTTTCCCGGACCGCGCGCGAAAAGATGGCCGCTACTACGCCATTGATTTCACCCTGGCGGAGATCCGTTCCCTGAAGTTTACCGAAGGCTTTGAGATTGAAAACGGCAAGAAGGTGCAGGTCTATCCGGGACGTTTCCCGATGGGCAAATCTGACTTCCGCATTCATACCTTCCAGGAAGAGATTGAGTTTGTTCAGGGGCTGAACCACTCAACCGGGAAAAATATCGGTATCTATCCGGAGATCAAAGCCCCGTGGTTCCACCATCAGGAAGGGAAGGACATTGCCGCGAAGACGCTGGAGGTGCTGAAACAGTACGGCTACACCAGCAAGAAGGACAAAGTCTACCTGCAGTGTTTTGACGCCGCCGAGCTGAAGCGCATCAAAACCGAGCTGGAGCCGAAGATGGGGATGGATCTCAATCTGGTACAGCTGATTGCCTATACCGACTGGAACGAAACCCAGGAGAAGCAGCCGGACGGGAAGTGGGTGAACTACAGCTACGACTGGATGTTCAAGCCGGGCGCGATGAAGCAGATTGCGCAGTACGCCGACGGCGTTGGGCCGGATTACCATATGCTGGTGGCGGAAGGCTCAACGCCGGGCCACGTGAAGCTGACGGCGATGGTGAAAGAAGCGCACGCCAGCAAGATGCAGGTGCATCCGTATACGGTGCGTGCAGACCAGCTGCCGGAGTATGCCACGGACGTGAATCAGCTTTATGAGGTGTTGTATAACCAGGCGGGTGTGGACGGGCTGTTTACGGATTTCCCGGATAAAGCGGTCGAATTCATTCACCGGAAGTAGGTTTGGTAGGTCGGGTAAGGCGAAGCCGCCACCCGACAATCAGGCTCTGCGGCCTGATGCCCTCACCCTAACCCTCTCCCACCGGGAGAGGGGATAAGGACAACATCACATCTCGATCTCTATATCGCCTTTCGCCCGGCAACAGCAGGGCAAAATTTCCCCTTCGTTGATAAAGGCCAGCGGTTCGGTCAGCCAGTCCACCTGGCCTGTGACCAGACGGCAGCGGCAGGAGCCGCAATAGCCTTCACGACACTGGTACTCTACCTCCACCTGATGTGCTTCAAGCGCCACCAGCAGGGAAGGGTGCTCTTCCTGACACAGCACTTCTGTGCCAGAAAGGCTCAGCGTTACACGGCTCATCAGAGCTGGAAGTCGCTCAGGTCGTCGGTGTTGACTTCAGAATCAATCTGACCGACCAGATAAGAGCTCACTTCCACTTCCTGCGGCGCAACCTGCACGTTATCGGACACCAGCCAGGTGTTGATCCACGGGATTGGGTTAGAGCGCGTCTGGAACGGCAGGTCGAGGCCGACCGCCTGCATGCGGATGTTGGTGATGTACTCAACGTACTGGCACAGGATGTCTTTGTTCAGGCCAATCATGGAGCCATCGCGGAACAGGTAGTCTGCCCACTCTTTCTCCTGCTGGGCCGCCAGCACGAACAGGTCGTAGCACTCCTGCTTGCACTCTTCGGCAATCGCAGCCATTTCCGGGTCGTCCGCGCCGCTGCGCAGCAGGTTCAGCATGTGCTGGGTGCCGGTCAGATGCAGGGCTTCGTCACGGGCGATCAGGCGGATGATTTTGGCGTTGCCTTCCATCAGCTTGCGCTCGGCAAAGGCGAAGGAGCAGGCGAAGCTCACGTAGAAGCGGATCGCTTCCAGCGCGTTAACGCTCATCAGGCACAGGTACAGCTGCTTTTTCAGCGTGCGCAGGTTAACGGTAATGGTTTTACCGTTCACGTTGTGGGTGCCTTCGCCCAGCAGATGCCAGTAGCTGGTCATCTCGATCAGCTCGTCGTAGTAGTGCGCAATGCCTTCCGCGCGCTTCTGGATCTGCTCGTTGGTGACGATATCGTCAAACACCACCGCCGGATCGTTCACGATGTTGCGGATAATGTGGGTGTAAGAGCGGGAGTGGATCGTCTCGGAGAACGCCCAGGTTTCCACCCATGTTTCCAGCTCAGGAATCGAGATCAGCGGCAGCAGCGCCACGTTTGGGCTACGGCCCTGAATGGAGTCCAGCAGCGTCTGGTATTTCAGATTGCTGAGGAAGATATGTTTTTCGTGATCCGGCAACGCCTGAAAATCGATGCGGTCGCGGGAAACGTCCACTTCTTCCGGGCGCCAGAAGAAGGAAAGTTGCTTTTCAATCAGCTTTTCGAAGATGTCATATTTTTGCTGATCGTAGCGTGCCACGTTGACCGGCTGGCCGAAGAACATCGGCTCTTTGAGCTGGTCGTTTTTCGTCTGTGAAAAGGTGGTGTATGCCATGAATGTGTCCTGTGGTGTTATTTCCCCCTCACCCCGGCCCTCTCCCACAGGGAGAGGGGGAAAGAGTTCCCTCTCCCTGTGGGAGAGGGTTAGGGTGAGGGGATTTATTAAATCTTACATGCGCCGCTTTCGCAGCCATCGTCCTGAATTGACGGGGCCATGTCGTCCTGCGCGTCTTCCGCACCGTCACGGGTGTTGTGATAGTACAGCGTTTTTACGCCAAACTTATACGCGGTCAGCAGGTCTTTCAGCAGCTGCTGCATCGGAACCTTGCCGGACGGGAAGCGCGTCGGGTCATAGTTGGTATTGGCAGAGATCGACTGGTCGATAAACTTCTGCATGATACCCACCAGCTGCAGGTAGCCGTCGTTGTTTGGCATTTCCCACAGCAGCTCGTAGTTATTACCCAGCGTTTCGTAGTCCGGAACGACCTGACGCAGCACGCCGTCTTTCGACGCTTTAATGCTGACGTGGCCGCGCGGCGGTTCAATGCCGTTGGTGGCGTTAGAGATCTGCGACGAGGTCTCGGACGGCATCAGGGCAGAAAGCGTGGAGTTACGCAGGCCGTGGGTCTTGATGGACTCACGCAGGCCTTCCCAGTCGAGGTGCAGCGGCTCGCTGACGATCGCATCCAGGTCTTTCTTGTAGGTGTCGATTGGCAGAATGCCTTTCGCATAGGTGGTTTCGTTGAACCACGGGCATGCGCCTTGCTCTTTCGCCAGCTCGTTGGAGGCTTTCATCAGGTAGTACTGAATAGCTTCAAACGTCTGGTGCGTCAGGTTGTTAGCGCTGCCGTCGGAGTAACGCTTGCCGTTTTTCGCCAGCCAGTACGCGAAGTTGATCACGCCGATACCCAGGGTACGACGGCCCATTGCACCGCGTTTAGCGGCCGGGATTGGGTAATCCTGGTAGTCCAGCAGGGCGTCGAGCGCGCGAACTGCCAGCACGGCCAGCTCTTCCAGCTCGTCCAGGGTCTTAATCGCACCCAGGTTGAACGCGGACAGCGTACACAGCGCGATTTCGCCGTTTTCGTCGTTCACGTCTTCCAGCGGTTTGGTTGGCAGGGCGATCTCCAGGCACAGGTTAGACTGGCGCACTGGGGCAACGACCGGATCAAACGGGCTGTGGGTATTGCAGTGGTCCACGTTCTGGATGTAGATACGGCCGGTAGAGGCACGCTCCTGCATCATCAGGGAGAACAGATCTACCGCCTTCACGCGCTGCTTGCGGATGCTGTCGTCTTTTTCATACTTGGTGTACAGACGCTCGAACTCGTCCTGATCGGCGAAGAACGCGTCGTACAGGCCCGGAACGTCGGACGGGCTGAACAGGGTGATGTCTTCACCTTTCAGCAGACGGGTGTACATCAGCTTGTTGATCTGCACGCCGTAGTCCATGTGACGCACGCGGTTGCCTTCCACGCCGCGGTTGTTCTTCAGAACCAGCAGGCTTTCCACTTCCAGGTGCCACATTGGGTAGAACAGGGTCGCAGCACCGCCGCGCACGCCGCCCTGAGAGCAGGATTTTACTGCCGTCTGGAAGTGCTTATAGAACGGGATACAGCCGGTGTGGAACGCTTCACCGCCGCGAATCGGGCTGCCCAGCGCACGGATGCGACCAGCATTGATGCCGATACCGGCGCGCTGGGAAACGTATTTCACGATGGCGCTGGAAGTAGCGTTGATGGAATCCAGGCTGTCACCACACTCGATCAGTACGCAGGAGCTGAACTGACGGGTTGGGGTACGCACGCCGGACATGATTGGCGTCGGCAGCGAAATCTTGAACGTGGAGACCGCATCGTAGAAACGCTTCACGTAAGAGAGGCGGGTCTCACGCGGGTAGTTAGAGAACAGGCAGGCGGCCACCAGAATATAGAGGAACTGGGCGCTCTCGTAGATTTCGCCCGTCACACGGTTCTGAACCAGGTATTTACCTTCGAGCTGCTTCACCGCCGCGTAGGAGAAGTTCATGTCGCGCCAGTGATCGATAAACTCGTTCATCTGCTCGAACTCTTCTTCCGTATAGTCTTCCAGCAGATGCGTGTCGTATTTGCCCAGCTCAACCATTTTCACCACGTGATCGTACAGCTTCGGCGGCTCAAACTGGCCGTAGGCTTTTTTACGCAGGTGGAAAATCGCCAGACGTGCAGCGAGGTACTGATAATCCGGTGCTTCGCGGGAGATGAGATCCGCCGCTGCTTTGATAATGGTTTCGTGGATATCAGACGTTTTGATGCCGTCGTAGAACTGGATGTGGGATCGCAGCTCAACCTGGGAAATAGATACGTTGTTCAGTCCTTCTGCTGCCCAGTCGAGAACTCGATGGATTTTGTCCAGATTGATACGCTCGGTAGTACCGTCGCGCTTTGTCACCAGCAGACTCTGATTCATGTGGGTTTTACCTGTCCGTGAAATAAAAAATATCCCCCGCTTATCCACAGATCCGTCTTGTGACTAACTCTGTGGATAAATACTACATATAGGGGGTTTGCGATAAGAAAAACGCTATATGGTGAGTATTCTAGTATCGAATCATTTCAGCACAAGGGTTGATTTTGACGTTAAATTGAGGTTGTGAATGGGTAAAAAAGCGTAAGTCCTCGTACCGTAAGGCCTGGACGAGATGTCAATAATTAAGAAAAAAAATTCAAAATTTGATCGAGTGCTGATTTCTTCAACGAGAGGTCAGAATTGCGCAACATGATGTCGCGCAATCTTTATAAGAATAACGAATGACGTTAGTCGTTTTTGGCGGTGGTGTGCAACATATAATTAACATCTACGCCCGGTGCCAGCTTGAATTTATCCGTTAATGGATTGTAATGCAGACCGGTGATGTGCTTCTCCTTGAGCCACGTTTGATCAACCCAGCTTAACAGCTCCGCTGGCTTGATGAATTTCTTCACGTCGTGCGTGCCTTTCGGCACCATGCGCAGCACATATTCCGCGCCAACAACGGCCATCAGCCAGGCTTTGCCGTTGCGGTTGATGGTTGAGAAGAAGACCTGGCCGCCCGGTTTCACCAGTTTTGCACAGGCATGCACCACGGACTGCGGGTCTGGAACGTGCTCCAGCATCTCCATGCAGGTCACCACATCGTACTGATGGGCGTGTTTCGCCGCGTGCTCTTCCACGGTTTCCTGCACGTATTCCACCTGAACGCCGGACTCCAGCGCGTGAAGCCGGGCGACCTGCAGCGGTTCAAAGCCCATATCGAGGCCGGTAACGGTGGCACCTTCGCGCGCCATGCTTTCCGCCAGAATGCCGCCGCCGCAGCCGACATCGAGCACTTTCTTACCGAACAGACCGCCGGAACGCTCCGCGATATAGCCCAGACGCAGCGGGTTAATGCGATGCAGCGGTTTGAACTCACCTTCGAGATCCCACCAGCGGGACGCCACCGCTTCAAATTTGGCAATCTCTTCGTGGTCAACGTTGTGAGCCACCGGGGATTTTTCGGCATTCATGGGCGCTTTTACTCCTTATTTAGCAAGACAAAGGAGTATATCAGCCCGCGCGGGTGAATAAAGCTTATTGGTTTACCTCAATCACCGCGGCTGTGTTATAATTTGCGACCTTTGAATCCGGGATACAGTAGAGGGATAGCGGTTAGATGAGCGACCTTGCGAGAGAAATTACACCGGTTAACATCGAGGAAGAGCTGAAGAGCTCCTATCTGGACTATGCGATGTCGGTCATTGTTGGCCGTGCGCTGCCGGACGTCCGCGATGGCCTTAAGCCGGTACACCGTCGCGTACTATACGCCATGAACGTATTGGGCAATGACTGGAATAAAGCCTATAAAAAATCTGCCCGCGTCGTGGGTGACGTCATCGGTAAATATCACCCGCATGGTGATACCGCCGTTTATGACACCATCGTCCGTATGGCGCAGCCATTCTCCTTGCGTTACATGCTGGTAGATGGTCAGGGTAACTTTGGTTCTGTTGACGGCGACTCCGCAGCGGCGATGCGTTATACGGAAATCCGTATGTCGAAAATCGCCCACGAGCTGATGGCCGACCTGGAAAAAGAGACCGTTGATTTCGTCGATAACTACGACGGCACCGAGCGCATTCCTGATGTTATGCCAACCAAGATCCCGAACCTGTTAGTGAACGGTTCGTCCGGTATCGCGGTCGGTATGGCAACCAACATTCCGCCGCACAACATCACCGAAGTGATCAACGGCTGCCTGGCCTATATCGACGATGAAGAGATCAGCATTGAAGGGCTGATGGAACACATCCCGGGCCCGGACTTCCCGACGGCGGCGATCATCAACGGCCGTCGCGGTATTGAAGAAGCCTACCGCACCGGTCGCGGCAAGATTTACATCCGTGCCCGCGCCGAAGTGGAAGCGGACGCCAAAACGGGTCGTGAAACCATTATCGTTCACGAGATCCCGTATCAGGTGAACAAAGCGCGTCTGATTGAAAAAATCGCCGAGCTGGTAAAAGAAAAACGTGTTGAAGGTATCAGCGCACTGCGTGACGAGTCTGACAAAGACGGTATGCGCATCGTGATTGAGATCAAACGCGACGCGGTGGGCGAGGTTGTGCTGAACAACCTGTACTCCCAGACTCAGCTTCAGGTTTCCTTCGGTATCAACATGGTTGCACTGCACCATGGTCAGCCGAAGATCATGAACCTGAAAGAGATCCTGAGCGCGTTCGTGCGTCACCGCCGTGAAGTGGTGACTCGCCGTACTATCTTCGAGCTGCGTAAAGCGCGCGACCGTGCCCACATCCTTGAAGCGCTGGCCGTCGCACTGGCAAACATTGACCCGATCATTGAGCTGATTCGCCGTGCGCCGACCCCGGCCGAAGCGAAAGCGGCCCTGATTGCGCGTCCGTGGGAGCTGGGTAACGTGGCCGCCATGCTGGAACGTGCGGGCGACGACGCTGCGCGTCCTGAGTGGCTGGAGCCTGAATTCGGCGTGCGCGACGGTCAGTACTATCTGACCGAGCAGCAAGCACAGGCGATTCTGGATCTGCGTCTGCAGAAACTGACCGGCCTTGAGCATGAAAAACTGCTCGACGAATACAAAGAGCTGCTGGAACAGATTGCCGAGCTGCTGCATATCCTGGGTAGCGCAGAGCGCCTGATGGAAGTGATCCGCGAAGAGCTGGAGCTGGTCCGCGATCAGTTCGGCGATGCGCGTCGCACCGAAATCACCGCAAACAGTTCTGATATCAACATTGAAGATCTGATCAACCGCGAAGACGTGGTGGTCACCCTGTCTCACCAGGGCTATGTGAAGTATCAGCCGCTGACCGACTACGAAGCACAGCGTCGTGGCGGTAAAGGTAAATCTGCGGCACGTATTAAAGAAGAAGACTTTATTGACCGCCTGCTGGTGGCGAACACCCATGACACGATCCTCTGCTTCTCAAGCCGCGGTCGTCTCTACTGGATGAAAGTCTATCAGCTGCCGGAAGCAAGCCGCGGCGCGCGTGGCCGTCCAATCGTCAACCTGCTGCCGCTGGAAGCGAATGAACGTATCACCGCTATCCTGCCAGTACGCGAGTACGAGGAGGGCGTGAACGTCTTTATGGCGACCGCGAGCGGTACCGTGAAGAAAACCGCGCTGACCGAATTCAGCCGTCCGCGTTCGGCCGGTATTATCGCCGTGAACCTGAACGAAGGCGACGAGCTGATCGGCGTGGATCTGACCTCCGGTTCTGATGAAGTGATGCTGTTCTCCGCCGCCGGTAAAGTGGTGCGTTTCAAAGAGAACGCGGTTCGCGCAATGGGCCGTACGGCAACAGGCGTTCGCGGGATCAAACTGGCGGGTGAAGACTCCGTTGTTTCCCTGATCGTTCCACGCGGCGAAGGGGCGATCCTGACCGTCACGCAGAACGGCTACGGTAAACGTACGGCGGAAAGCGAATATCCGACTAAGTCCCGTGGTACGCAGGGCGTTATCTCTATCAAAGTGACCGAGCGCAACGGTTCCGTTGTGGGCGCGGTGCAAGTGGACGATGCCGACCAGATCATGATGATCACCGATGCCGGTACGCTGGTGCGTACTCGCGTGTCTGAGATCAGCGTGGTAGGCCGTAACACCCAGGGCGTGATCCTCATCCGTACAGCGGAAGATGAAAACGTGGTGGGTCTGCAGCGCGTTGCAGAGCCGGTGGATGACGAAGAACTCGACTCCATCGATGGCACGGTAGCGGAAGGCGATGATGAAATCGCGCCGGAAGCAGATACCGACGAAGATGCAGCGGATGACGCTGACGAGTAATGTCTCCTGACGCAAAAAGGGCCGGTTTCCGGCCCTTTTCTTTTGCACAAGCAGACAAGTGAACGTTGCGACAAGCCGCGTTTACCGCTACCTTAACCACATTCTTTTTGACCCCGATGGCGGAGCCTCGCCCCTTTGAAATACCTCGTCTCCTTTCGTACCACGCTGAAAGTCTCTCGCTATCTGTTCCGGGCGCTGGCGCTGCTGCTTTGGTTGCTGGTGGCCCTGTTCTCGGTGTTTTTCATCGTTAACGCGCTGCACCAGAAAGAAGCGGAGATCCGCCAGGAGTTTAACCTCAGCTCCGATCAGGCCCAGCGCTACATTCAGCGCACCTCTGACGTCATGAAGGAGCTGAAGTACATTGCCGAGAATCGCCTGACGGCGGAAAACGGTATTCTTGCCATTCGTGGGCGCAATGATAAAACCGAAGTACCCGACTTTGAGCCTCTGTTCCCGGACTCTGACTGCTCCGCAATGGGCAGTACCTGGCGCGGCTCGCTGGAATCGCTGGCGTGGTTTATGCGCTACTGGCGTGACAACTTCTCCGCGGCCTATGACCTGAACCGCGTCTATCTTATTGGCAGCGAAAATCTCTGCATGGCCGATTTTGGCCTTCGCGACATGCCCGTAGAGCGCGATGACGCGCTGAAGAGCCTGCATGAGCGTATTGTGAAATACCGCAATGCGCCGCAGGACGAGCGCGGGAATAACATCTTCTGGATTAGCCAGGGCCCGCGCACGGGCGTGGGCTATTTCTATGCCCTGACGCCGGTGTATCTGGGCAATCGCCTGCAGGCGCTGCTGGGCATTGAACAAACCATCCGCATGGAAAACTTCTTCACGCCGGGCAGCCTGCCGATGGGGGTGACCATTCTTGATGAAAACGGTCATTCCCTGATCTCCCTCGCCGGGCCGGATAACCGTTTGAACGTAGATCCGCACTGGATGCAGGAGCGGTCGTGGTTTGGCTACACCTCCGGTTTCCGCGAGCTGGTGTTGAAGAAAAGTCTGCCGCCGTCGTCGCTCAGCATTGTCTATTCGGTGCCGGTGGATATGGTGCTCGAACGCATTCGCATCCTGATCCTCAACGCCATTTTGCTGAATATCGCGGTGGGCGTGGCGCTGTTTATGCTGGCGCGCATGTATGAGCGGCGGATATTTATTCCGGCAGAGGCAGACGCCCAGCGTCTGGAAGAACATGAGCAGTTTAACCGTAAGATTGTCGCCTCTGCGCCGGTGGGGATCTGTATCCTGCGCACCCAGGACGGCACCAATATCCTCAGTAACGAGCTGGCGCATAACTATCTGAACATGCTGACGCATGAGGACAGGCAGCGGCTGACCCAGATTATCTGCGGGCAGCAGGTGAACTTTGTTGACGTGCTGACCAGCACCCACACTAACCTGCAAATCAGCTTCGTGCATTCGCGCTATCGCAATGAAAACGTGGCCATTTGCGTGCTGGTGGATGTCTCCGCGCGCGTGAAAATGGAAGAGTCGCTTCAGGAGATGGCGCAGGCCGCCGAGCAGGCTAGCCAGTCGAAATCCATGTTCCTTGCGACCGTCAGCCACGAGCTGCGCACGCCGCTTTACGGGATCATCGGTAACCTCGATCTGCTGCAGACGAAAGAGCTGCCAAAAGGGGTCGATCGCCTGGTCACGGCGATGAACAACTCTTCAAGCCTGTTGCTGAAAATCATCAGCGATATTCTCGATTTCTCAAAAATTGAGTCCGAGCAGCTGAAAATCGAGCCGCGCGAGTTTTCCCCGCGCGAGGTCATGAACCATATTAGCGCCAACTATCTGCCGCTGGTGGTGCGTAAACAGCTGGGGCTGTACTGCTTTATCGAACCGGACGTGCCGCTGACGCTGCACGGCGATCCGATGCGCCTGCAGCAGGTTATCTCCAACCTGCTAAGCAACGCCATCAAATTCACCGATATCGGCTGTATTGTGCTTCACGTGTGCCGCGCAGGGGACTATCTGACTATCCGCGTGCGTGATACGGGCGTGGGCATCCCGGCGAAGGAGGTGGTCCGTCTGTTCGACCCGTTCTTCCAGGTCGGGACGGGCGTGCAGCGCAACTTCCAGGGTACCGGGCTGGGGCTGGCGATTTGTGAAAAGCTCATCAGCATGATGGACGGGGATATCTCCGTCGATACCGAACCGGGCATGGGAAGCCAGTTCACCATCCGTATTCCGCTCTACTCGGCGCAGTATCCGGCTAAAACGACAGTCGATGGGCTGAGCGACAAGCGCTGCTGGCTGGCGGTGCATAACGCTTCTCTCAATGATTATCTGACGGCGCTGCTTAACCACTGCGGCGTGCGGGTATGCCGATATGAAGGGCAGACCCCGGACGTGGACGATATGCTGATCGCTGACGACATGCCGGAACAGGCGTGGCCGGGAAGAGGGGTGATCATGTTCTGCCGTCGCCATATTGGTATTCCGCTGGAGCGCGCGCCGGGGGAATGGGTGCACAGCGTGGCGACCCCGCATGAGCTGTTAGGGCTACTGGCGCGTATTTACAGCGTACAGCTTGAAGACAGCGATGGCGCAACGGCACTGCCGTCACCGGATGCGCTGGCGTCGGTGAATGACGATATGATGATTCTGGTGGTGGACGACCATCCGATTAACCGCCGCCTGCTGGCCGACCAGCTTGGATCGCTGGGCTACCAGTGCAAAACCGCCAACGACGGCGTCGATGCGCTGAACGTGCTGAGTAAAAACCATATTGATATCGTGCTGAGCGACGTGAACATGCCAAACATGGACGGCTACCGTCTGACGCAGCGCATTCGCCAGCTTGGCCTGACGCTGCCGGTCGTTGGCGTGACGGCTAACGCCCTGGCGGAAGAGAAGCAGCGTTGCCTGGAGTCTGGCATGGACAGCTGCCTGTCGAAGCCGGTGACGTTGGACGTATTGAAGCAGACGTTGTCGGTATACGCGGATCGCGTGAGAAAAACCAGAATATAAAAAAGGCCCTTACGGGCCTTTTTATTTCCCCGGCGGCGCTGCGCTTGCGCGGGCCTAGGGGTTTTGTAGGCCGGGTAAGCGCGAGCGCCGCCCGGCATTTACAGTGGGGATCAATCTTTGTCCGTTGCGCTCAGCGTGACGGAGGAGAGATAGTTGAGCAGCGCAATATCATTGTCCACACCCAGCTTCATCATTGCTGATTTCTTCTGGCTGCTGATGGTTTTAATACTGCGGTTCAGCTTCTTGGCAATCTCGGTTACCAGGAAACCTTCTGCGAAGAGACGCAGAACTTCGCTCTCTTTTGGAGACAGGCGCTTGTCGCCATAGCCACCCGCGCTGATTTTCTCCAGCAGGCGGGAGACGCTTTCAGGCGTGAACTTCTTGCCTTTCTGCAGCGCTGCCAGCGCTTTTGGCAGGTCGGTTGGTGCACCCTGCTTCAGGACAATCCCTTCGATATCCAGATCCAACACCGCGCTCAGGATCGCCGGGTTGTTGTTCATGGTCAGAACGATGATCGAGATGTCCGGGAAGTGACGCTTAATGTATTTGATGAGCGTGATCCCATCACCGTATTTGTCTCCAGGCATGGACAGGTCGGTAATGAGCACGTGTGCATCAAGTTTAGGAAGGTTATTGATCAGTGCTGTAGAGTCTTCAAATTCACCGACTACATTCACCCACTCGATCTGTTCAAGTGATTTGCGAATACCGAACAGTACAATCGGATGGTCATCGGCAATAATTACGTTCATATTGTTCATGTATAAGGCTACCTTGCTACAGCAAGCTCTTGACATAGGTGTCAATGTCGCTGATGTATTTTTCAATGCCAGAGGCATCTTTCTCACGAATTAGATGTTCCAGCGTTTCACATAACTGCTTGCCGGGAACCAGATTAAGCATGGCAAACACCCCTTTAAGCCGGTGTGCTGTCTGTGCCAGCGCTGCAAAATCATTCGCAGCGGACTCAGTATACAACCGCTTAACATCATCTGGTACTGTATCAACAAAGAGTGAATAATATCCGCTGGCGTGGAGCTCGGCATTTTCGTTGCCGCCTAACGGGGATTCCGCTATCTCTTCCTGCGCCAGCTGCTCTTCTATTAGTTGTAGTACAGCTTCCTGCATCGCATTGCTTATATTAAAGTTGACGCGCAGCTGGCCTGGGCCGATTTTTCGCACGCCTGACTCATCATCGCTTAAAAGCAAGCCTGTGGCAGTAAGATTAGACGGATTATCAGTTAAAAATAGATCAAATTCTTGACTCGCAAGCCTTTCGTCCGGCGTGATGCAGGCCGCACCCCAGTTTTCTAACTGGCGAACCACGATATTGCGGATCTCGTTTGAGGTCACATCAACCATCACCACCACATCATCCAGCAGGCGTTCTTCATCTTCTTCCTGTGGATTCGCCGCCATTTTGACATGCAGCGAGTAGCGTGTGCCGAGAGATTCACGCGCCTTGATATTCAGGTGACCGCCCAGTTTACGTGCCAGCTGATCGCACAGCCAGAAGGTGAGGGCGTTCGCTTTGCCGTAGTGGTCACTCTGGGTATCGTTCAGGAACGGGAAGTGCAGGTTATCAATTTCACTTACTGTCACGCCTTCGCCAGTGTCCAGAATACGGAACGTCAGGCGATCCTCCGTCGATTCATCGGTGCTGACTTCGAGAGTGATCTTGCCGATCTGGGTAGTCGTGACCGAATACTGGATCAGCATCAGCAGGATCCGACGCAGCGCTTCGCGATCGCCATGACGCTCGTCATTCGCCGGGAGGTGGTTGTTGATCAGCAGCTGCAGCCCTTTGCGCTTAATGACCGGGAGCACCTCCGGGACCACTTCATCGATCAGATCCTGGATAGAGAAGAGGGTTGGGGTGCCTTTCCAGATGTCATTTTCCAGCATGTTCGCAAGCTGGATTTCGTCAACCATGCGTACCAGCGACTCGGCCTGGCTTGTCAACTGCTGGCCTTCTGGCGTATTCAGACCCGCAGCCTGAGCAGCCAGCGTTTTTAGCGGCTGTTTGAACGCGTCACCGATATTTTGCATAAAGGCCGTGCGGCCGTGCTGGTTTTTCTCGTAAAGCCGTTGCGCCTGCTTGAGCTTTTTGTTGACCAGCACTTCACGGTCCTGATCGCGGATAACAAAGATTTGCGTACGGGATGCAACCTGGCTGCTGAACTGACGGATCTCATACAGCTCGTTGTTAATGGTCGCCTGAATCACCCCCTGGTGCTGGTCCGCCATCGCCGTGATGTTCTGCAGGTTGAGGTGGGGCAGAAGGTGATCGGCAATCTTGTTGCTCATCACCGTGCGGTTGGCTTCCTGATCGTGAACTAGCACCCCGAGCGGCAGGACCGAAATAATCTCTTCATTTAAAGCGCGCAGCACGCGAAGTTCATTACTGGTGCCCGTAGAGACAGCAGAGGCGTCACTCTGACGTCCCGGCTGGAAGCGGAACGTGCTGTAGCCAAACAGCGCCAGCGCCAGCAGACCGATATTCAGCAGCAGCGGCAGGAGGATGTTTTGCAATGTATCAAGCAGCAAGGTGCCAAACGGCACCTGCCACACCAGACGCATGCCGGTTGAATTTAACGATGACGCAATTTCAATTTTTGAGCCGTTAAATGAAATAGAGACGCTCTCGGCCCCTTCTTTATCCGGCGGATTGCGCAGGTTTTGCGTGCTGTTGTCAGGCTCCAGACGGAAGCTGTCCAGCGGCATATCCGGCGGGATCAGGTCATTGATCGGCAGATCGAACGCCACCACGGTTGCGAGGTGCCCCGGCTGGTTAAACGTCGTGCGTAGCGTAAAGTAATGACCATTTTGCCAGGCCAGACGGCGCAATGAGGAGAAACTCTCGCGCTCATCCAGGGCGTTGGCTTGCTGCAACATTTCTGCGCGGCGTGAATCCACAATGCTGCCTACCGTCGTCTCTTTAAAACCGGATGAGAGGTCTTTGAGCGGCAGGGTAGAGATCAGGATCATGCTGTTGTCCTGACCGTTCAGGTAGTACATGGACCAGGGTACGGTCTCTGCACCCCAGAGAGTATCCAGATAGGTTGAAATGCGCTGCGTCATCTCAAGCGTTGCGCTGTCATGGGAACCGAAAATCAGGGCTTCTGTTTTACGCTGAGGTTTTTCCAGGTAATACACATCCTGCTTAAGGCGTGTCTCCTGTAACCCTTCCCCGGTGGTGGTGGCGGGCGCGGCGGCAATGTTGTCGTAAATCTGCCAGGTCGCATAGCGCCATGTATCGATCCGTTTGTGGACCGCATGGGTGATATCAACGATCTGGTAACTCTTATCCTTGAGCCACGCATTGACCGCACTTTGAACCATGACCCCCATCGTGACTAACAGCACAACGATCAATAGAAGAAAGAAACGGGTGATGCTCCCCGGAAGAAGGGAGAATTTGCTCAGGGCGGTAGTTTCAGTCTGACTCATTGATATCTTTAACCCGTGATGGCCGTGCTTTAAAGGGATACGGCAGTATAAAGGGTAAAACCTGAATTTCCAGCGTCATGGTCTGAGAATGACTGACTTTTTCCACGAAGAATGTCGACAGTGCGCGGCGCGTAAAATATGTACAAATGACGGCGGGGTGTATAAATATAGATCGGCATCTTTCCGGGAATAGCACGAATAAACAAGAAATTGAGATTTGTAGAAATGACGCGGGTCTGCGAAGGGGTAGGGGCTGATTTAGTTAATAGTCGTTACGATTTCGGGACGGTAGCACAAGAAAAATATAATTGCGTAAAGAAAGGTAAAAAAAAACCGAACGCTCGGCATTCGGTTCAATTAGGGATAAACAGACATTCAAAACTGAATGACGGTAATAAATAAAGTTAATGATGATAGCGAGAGTTATTTTAGTGATATTGGCTTGTTTTGTTTTATCATTCAGTGCTGTCATGGGTTTTTATGTAACCGCATGATTTAAAGCTTCTTTTTTTTCATTTTGATTATTGGTGCTATATTTTTGACCCTTGCGTGCTTTGTAAAAGTTCCTTGATATTTACAAATTGAAACATCTTGATAGATAAATGAAACATCTTAAAAGTTTTCGTATCATATTCCCGTTGGATTATTCTGTATTTTTGAGGAGAATGAAGTTGCCGACTGGTTAAGAGGGTTAATCAGTAAGCAGTGGTAATAATAAGGCATATAACAGAGGGTTAATAAAATGAAAGTTAAAGTACTGTCCCTCCTGGTACCAGCACTGCTGGTAGCAGGCGCAGCAAATGCGGCTGAAATTTATAACAAAGACGGCAACAAATTAGATCTGTACGGTAAAGTTGATGGTCTGCACTATTTCTCCGACGACGACAGCGTTGACGGCGACCAGACCTACATGCGTCTTGGCTTCAAGGGCGAAACTCAGGTTAATGACCAGCTGACCGGTTACGGCCAGTGGGAATACCAGATTCAGGGTAACTCCGGCGAAAACGAAAACAACTCCTGGACGCGTGTGGCGTTCGCGGGTCTGAAATTTGGCGACGCGGGTTCTTTCGATTACGGTCGTAACTACGGTGTTGTTTACGACGTCACCTCCTGGACTGACGTACTGCCAGAATTCGGCGGCGACACCTACGGTTCTGACAACTTCATGCAGCAGCGTGGTAATGGCTTCGCGACCTACCGTAACCAGGACTTCTTCGGTCTGGTTGATGGCCTGAACTTCGCGCTGCAGTACCAGGGTAAAAACGGTAGCGTGAGCGGTGAAGATCAGACCAACAACGGTCGTTCTGCACTCCGTCAGAACGGTGATGGCTACGGTGGTTCTATCACTTACGATCTGGGCGAAGGCTTCGGTATCGGTACTGCTCTCACCAGCTCTAAACGTACCAATTCCCAGAATGACTACGGCTTCGGTACCGGCGATCGTGCTGACACCTACACCGGTGGTCTGAAATACGACGCGAACAACCTCTACCTGGCTGCACAGTACACCCAGACCTACAACGCGACCCGCGCGGGCGATCTGGGCTGGGCTAACAAAGCACAGAACTTCGAAGTGGTTGCACAGTACCAGTTCGACTTCGGTCTGCGTCCATCCGTGGCTTACCTGCAGTCTAAAGGTAAGGATCTGGAAAACGGCTACGGCGACCAGGATATCCTGAAATATGTTGACGTGGGTGCGACCTACTACTTCAACAAAAACATGTCCACCTATGTTGATTACAAAATCAACCTGCTGGACGAGAACGACTTCACTCGTAGCGCTGGCATCAGCACTGACGATGTCGTCGCACTGGGTCTGGTTTACCAGTTCTAATCGCTTCATTGCGTGACTAAGGGGCCTTCTGGCCCCTTTTTTTGGGTCTTACAACGAGACCATTTTGGTGTACTCTTGCCGCCCTGGCATGAGGATAATGATGAATGGATATGACTTTTTTACGCGCCAGCGTTCTGGCTACGCTTTTTTTCCTGACAGCGTGTGACGCGCCTGCCCCCTCAGCACAAACTGACGCGCCAGCGGCGACGGTGCTGGAAGGGAAAACGATGGGCACCTTCTGGCGCGTGAGCATCATGCATCTCGACACGGCGCGGGCTGACGAACTTCGCGGCAAAATTCAGTCCCAGCTCGACGCTGACGACCAGCTGCTTTCAACCTATAAAAACGACTCCGCGCTCATGCGTTTTAACCTCTCAACCAGCACCTCTCTGTGGCCGGTGAGCGAAGCCATGGCCGATATTGTGACGGAGTCGATGCGCGTGGGATATAAAACCAACGGCGCGATGGACGTGACCGTCGGGCCGCTGGTGAACCTGTGGGGATTTGGCCCCAACAAGCAGCCGGTGACCACGCCTGACCAGGCGGCGATTGATGACGCCCGCGCGCGCACCGGTCTGCAACATCTGACGGTCATTAACCAGTACGGTCAACAATATCTGCAAAAAGACATTCCCGATCTCTTTGTCGATCTCTCCACGGTAGGCGAGGGGTATGCGGCAGATCATCTTGCGGCGCTGATGGAGCGGGAAGGTATTTCCCGCTATCTGGTCTCGGTGGGCGGTGCGCTCGTCAGCCGGGGGATGAATGCCAGCGGCAAACCGTGGCGGGTGGCCATTCAAAAACCAACCGATCGGCAAAACGCGGTGCAGGCGATTGTGGATATCAACGGCCACGGAATCAGCACCTCGGGAAGCTATCGCAACTATTATGAGCTCGACGGTAAACGCATTTCGCACGTCATCGATCCGCAGACCGGCCGCCCGATTACCCATAATCTCGTTTCCGTTACGGTGATCGCGCCGACGGCACTGGAGGCGGACGCCTGGGATACCGGCCTGATGGTTCTCGGCCCGGAAAAGGCCAAAGAGGTGGCGCGGCAGGAACAGCTCGCGGTCTACATGATCACTAAAGAGGGCGACGGGTTCAAAACCTGGAGCTCGCCGCAGTTTACGGGCTTCCTGGTGAGCGAAAAAAATTAAAAAGCAAGGTTGCGGGTTTTTGTTCGGTGGCACTCGGGCAAGGTAGGATTATGCTTGTAAGAGGAGCTGATGATGAAAAACGTAACCTTTACTACCGATGAAGATCGCTGGCAAGCCGTGCTTGGCCGCGATCCTCGCGCCGATAATCAGTTTGTCTTTGCGGTTCAGACGACGGGGATTTATTGCCGTCCGTCCTGTCGTGCGCGCCACGCGCTGCGTAAAAATGTCCGCTTCTATCCTGATGCTCAGCACGCTGTTCAGGACGGCTTTCGCCCCTGCAAACGCTGTATGCCGGACAAGCTCAACCCGCATCAGCAGACGCTGGCGAAAGTTGAACAGGCCTGCCGTCTGCTGGAGCAGGATCCGGCCTTAACGCTGGAGGCGCTGGCGCAGAAGGTCGCCAGCAGCCCTTTCCATTTCCACCGTCTGTTCAAATCCGTGACCGGCATGACGCCTAAAGCCTGGCAGCAGGCCGCGCGGGAACAGCGTCTGCGCAGCGCGCTGGCGCAGGGGGATAAAATTACCGACGCTGTACTGGCGGCAGGGTTTCCCGATAGCAGCAGTTATTACCGGAAAGCCGATGAGGCGTTGGGAATGACGGCGAAGCAGTACCGCAGCGGGGATGTCGCGGTTCGTTACGCCATCAGCGACTGTTCCCTGGGGCGTTGTCTGGTTGGCGAAAGCGAGCGCGGGATCTGCGCAATCCTGCTGGGTGACGACGATGCGACCTTAGAAAGGGAGCTGTTGACGCTGTTTCCCCGCGCGGAGCGAGAACTGCTTGCAGGTCCATTCGCGCAGCGCATCCAGCAGGTGATGAGCAGTATTGACAGCCGCTCGGTGTCGCTGGCGCTTCCGCTGGATATCCGCGGAACGGCTTTTCAGCAGCAGGTCTGGCAGGCACTGCGTGCGATCCCCTGTGGTGAAACGGCAAGCTACCAACAGGTGGCAAAGGCGATTGGTAAACCCAATGCCGTACGCGCCGTGGCAGGTGCCTGTGCCGCAAACAAACTGGCGATCGTCATTCCCTGCCATCGCGTCGTGCGAAACGACGGTGCGCTTTCGGGTTATCGTTGGGGGACGGCGCGAAAAGCGATATTGCTTAAACGTGAGGCGAGTCGCCGGGAGGAATAATGCTCGATCTTTTTGCCGATGCGGAGCCCTGGCAGGAGCCGCTCGCGCCGGGGGCGGCGATCCTGCGCCGCTTTGCGCTTTCCCGCGCAGCGGCGTTACTGACTGGCATTGATGAGGTGGTGGGCGTCTCGCCATTTCGCCATATGGTGACGCCGGGCGGGTATACCATGTCGGTGGCGATGACCAACTGCGGTCAACTCGGCTGGGCGACCAACGAACGTGGCTATTTATATGCGCCCAATGATCCCACCACCGGCAGGCCGTGGCCGCCGATGCCGGATGCGTTTCAGCGACTCTGCCATGAGGTTGCGGTTGCCGCCGGGTATGCCGATTTTCAGCCGGATGCCTGTCTGATCAACCGCTATGCCGTCGGGGCAAAACTGTCGCTGCATCAGGATAAGGATGAGCCGGATCTGCGCGCGCCTATTGTTTCGGTTTCTCTGGGCCTGCCCGCTGTCTTTCAGTTTGGGGGATTACGTCGCAACGATCCGCTTAAGCGTCTGATGCTGGAGCACGGTGATGTGGTGGTCTGGGGCGGCGAGTCGAGGCTCTTTTATCACGGCATTCAACCGCTTAAACCCGGTGTTCACCCGCAAACGGGGGCGTTTCGCTTTAACCTGACGTTCCGTCAGGCGGCTTATGGCGAATAAAAATAAGAATTATTCTTGATGTAAACGCCAGGCAGTTTACACTGCGGGCTGATTTTCTTGTCCGGATTGCTCTGCATGCAACTACTTCTTCTTGTCTGGCGTCAGTATCGCTGGCCATTTATTGCGGTGATGGCGTTAAGCCTTGCCAGTGCCGCGCTGGGTATCGGCCTGATCGCCTTTATCAACGTCCGTTTGATTGAAATGGTCGACACCTCGCTGGCCGTTCTGCCGGAATTCCTGGGTTTACTGCTGCTGCTGATGGCGGTCACGCTGGGTTCACAGCTGGCCCTGACCGCGCTCGGCCACCACTTTGTTTTCCGTCTGCGCAGCGAATTTATCAAGCGGATCCTCGACACGCAGGTTGAGCGCGTGGAGCAGCTCGGCAGCGCCTCTCTGCTGGCGGGGCTGACCAGCGACGTGCGTGCCATTACCATCGCCTTTGTGCGTCTGCCTGAACTTGTGCAAGGTATCATTTTGACCTTCGGTTCGGCGGCCTACCTTGCCTGGCTCTCCACTAAAATGCTGGCAGTAACCGCGCTGTGGATTGTCATCACCATCTGGGGCGGGTTCCTGCTGGTGTCGCGCGTCTACAAACACATGGCGGTACTTCGCGAAACCGAAGATAAGCTCTATAACGATTACCAGACGGTGCTGGAAGGGCGCAAAGAGCTGACCCTGAACCGCGAGCGCGCCGAGCATATCTTCAATAATCTCTATATCCCGGACGCGCGCGAATACCGGCATCACATCATTCGCGCCGATACCTTCCACCTGAGCGCGGTGAACTGGTCGAACATCATGATGCTGGGTGCCATTGGCCTGGTGTTCTGGATGGCGAACAGCCTGGGCTGGGCGGACACCAACGTGGCGGCAACCTACTCGCTGACGCTGCTGTTTTTGCGCACGCCGCTGCTCTCGGCCGTCGGTGCATTGCCCACCTTGCTGAGTGCGCAGGTGGCATTTAATAAGCTCAAAAAATTCGATCTCGCGCCGTTTAAGGCTGAATTCCCGCGTCCGCAGGCCTTCCCGAACTGGCAGACGCTGGAGCTGCGTAACGTCACGTTCCGCTATCAGGACAACGCCTTCTCCGTGGGGCCGGTTAACCTGACCATCCACCGCGGCGAGTTATTGTTCCTGATTGGCGGCAACGGCAGCGGTAAATCCACGCTGGCGATGTTGCTGACCGGGCTTTATCAGCCGCAGTCGGGCGAGATTTTGCTGGACGGCAAGGCGCTCAGTGCTGAGAAACCGGAAGACTACCGCAAGCTTTTCTCGGCGGTATTTACCGACGTCTGGCTGTTTGATCGGCTGCTGGGGCCGGAAGGGCAGCAGGCCGATCCTGCGCTGGTGGAAAAGTGGCTTGAGCATCTGCAGATGTCGCACAAGCTGGAGCTTCAGGACGGCAAAATCCTCAACCTTAAGCTCTCGAAGGGGCAGAAAAAGCGCGTGGCGCTGCTGCTTGCGCTGGCGGAAGAGCGTGACATCATCCTGCTGGATGAATGGGCGGCGGATCAGGACCCGCACTTCCGCCGCGAGTTTTATCAGGTGCTGCTGCCGCTGATGCAGGAGATGGGCAAAACCATTTTCGCCATCAGCCACGACGATCATTACTTCATTCACGCCGACCGTCTGCTGGAGATGCGCGACGGCAGGCTGAGCGAGCTGACCGGCGAAGAGCGCGATGCAGCATCGCGTGACGCGGTGGCGCGCACGGCCTGATGCCCTCACCCTAACCCTCTCCCACAGGGAGAGGGGATAGATCGTGGCCGTAGTGGCGATTTATTCTCCATCCCGCCTTATTGTTTATTCTTATTTACATATGCCCGCGCTATGCTTAATGCCAACTCATTTAATGGATTTATGATTGATGTCGGTATTAAAGAAAAACAGCGCCAGACAGCGTGACCAGGAGCGTGCGCGACTTATCTGGCTTCTCACGACCGATAAAGCGGTCACCTCTGCGTTATTAGGCAAACTGACCCTGGCTGAGCAATATGATGTCGGCACCTTAGCCGACGATATTGCTGAGGTAGGTGCGCTGGTTGCTCATTTACCCCCGCCGGATCTGGCGGATACCCTGGAAGCGCTTCCCTCGGAGGAACGCCACGCTCTGTGGCGTCTGGTGCAGGATCACGAGCGCGGGCAGGTGCTGCTTGAGGCCTCTGAAAACGTCTGGGACGACCTGATCGACGAGATGAGCGACCGGGATATTCTCGACGCTCTGCAAACGCTGGATATCGACGAGCAGATTTACCTGGTTCAGCATCTGCCGCGAAACCTGACCGGTCGCCTGCTGGCGTCACTGCCTGCCGATGAACGCGCACGCGTGCGTCAGGTGATGCACTACGAGAAAAACAGCGTCGGTGCGATCATGGAGTTCGGCGTCATCACGGTGCGACCGGACGTGACGCTCGGTACGGTGCAGCGCTATCTGCGACGCCTTGGCAGCATGCCGGACAACACCGATAAATTGTTCGTCACCTCCCGGGACAAAACTCTGCTCGGCGAGCTGGAGCTGAAAACCATCCTGCTCAACAGCACCCAGCGGCGGGTGAGCGAGGTGATGGAAACCGAGCCGATGGTCTTCTCCCCGGAAGACGATGCGGAAAAAGCGGCACGAACCTTCGAACGTGACGACCTTGTGAGCGCCGCCGTCGTGGATTCCGTCGGTAAACTGATGGGGCGTCTGACCATCGATGAAATCATTGACGTGGTTTATGAAGAGACCGATAACGATTTACGTGCTCTCGGTGGGATCAGCGCCGAAGATGACGTCCATGCGTCTGTGGGCAAAGCGGTCAAAACCCGTTGGGCGTGGCTGGCCATTAACCTCTGTACCGCGTTTATCGCCTCTCGGGTGATTGACGGCTTTGAGCACACCATTTCACAACTGGTGGCACTCGCCTCGCTGATGCCGATTGTCGCAGGGATTGGCGGCAATACCGGAAACCAGACCATTACCATGATCGTTCGCGCCCTGGCGCTGGAAAATATTCAGCCTGGTAACTTTTCGTGGCTCATTTTTAGAGAGATGGGCGTCGCGCTAATTAACGGCCTGGTATGGGGCGGGATTATGGGCGGCATCACCTGGTGGTTGTACGACGATATGGCGCTGGGCGGCGTGATGATGCTGGCGATGGTGCTGAACCTGCTGGTGGCGTCGATAATGGGCGTGATTATCCCGCTGACGATGACCAAACTGGGGCGCGACCCCGCGGTGGGGTCGAGCGTGATGATTACCGCCATCACCGATACCGGTGGCTTCTTTATTTTTCTTGGGCTGGCGACGATCTTTCTTCTGTAGCCCGACGCTTAATGCGGGCGGGAAGCAGTGCCATGACGATAATCCCGCCCAGCACGCCAATCGCCAGATTGCCGGTTGATACTGTGGCGGCAACGGTGACCAGCATGACGACCGTTTCCGCTATCGGGGCATTTTTTACCGTTGCAGGCTGAAGGCTGTGCCAACTGAAGGTCTTAACGGCGACAATCGCCATGATCCCCGCCAGCACCGCCATCGGGATTTTGGCCATCACGTCGCTGAGCGCCGTCACCAGGATCAGCAGCACGATGCCCGCCGCAAGCGTTGAAATACGGCTTCGGCCCTTGCCCATCTCCACGTTGACGATGGTTTGTCCAATCATCGCGCAGCCCGCAATGCCGCCATAAAAGCCAGACAGAATATTCCCCACGCCCAGGCCGATGCTCTCACGGCGTTTGCTCGACGGCGTTGCGGTCAGTTCATCCACCAGCTTTGCCGTCAGCAGTGATTCCAGCAGGCCGACAAACGCGATGCTTAGCGCGCACGGCCAGATAATGCTCAGCGTCTGCACATTAAGCGGCACCAGCAGCTCGGTAAGCCCCGGCAGCCCGCCGCTCATGGAGCCTTCATCGCCCACGGTCGGCAGAATTTGACCGGTTGAGACGGTGAACAGGGTTAACAGCACAATCGCAATCAGCGGGGAAGGGATGCTTTTGATATAGCGCGGCACCCACAGCACGATCAGCAGCGTCAGCACGAACAGGCCCACAATCAGCGGGCTTCGGCTCCAGAAATGCGGCACCTGTGCGAAGAAGATCAAAATGCCCAGGGCGTTAACAAATCCGGTCATGACCGACTGGGGAATAAAGCGCATCAGTCTTGCCATGCCCAGCACGCCAAACAGAATTTGAATCACGCCAGCCATCAGCACGGCGGGAAGAATGTACTGTACGCCGTGCTGATGCACCATCGGGCCAATGACCAGCGCTACGGAACCGGCCGCGGCCGTGACCATCGCCGGACGACCGCCGAGTACAGACAGGGCAAGACACAGCACCACGGAGGCGATCAGGCTGACCTTTGGGTCAACGCCCGCCACCACGGAAAATGAGATGACCTCGGGGATCAGCGCCAGAGCGGTAATCACGCCCGCCAGCGTTTCACGCGCCAGCAGCTTAGGGGAACGCAGCACGCTGGCTACGCGATCTTCAGGGGAGACAGCAGAATGGGGTAAGGACATAACGGTTCGCTGGTTAGGGCAGGCTTCCGTGCGCGCGATCACAAAGTGCAGCATAGTATCCACAAAATTCAGTGATTGCCAGTTGCCAGCGTAATCCCCTACAAACAATCCATCATTAAATTTCACAATTACAATAATTTCGTAACCTTTAAACAATATTTAAAAGTTGTTACCGTGCCCCCGCAGCTTTTTTCACCTGCAATTTCCACGCATCAAGCACTTTTACACTAAGGCATAAATTATGAAAAAAATGACTGCCATGCTCTTTTCTCTGGCCGTGGGGCTTAACACCGTCTCAATGGCGGCGAAAGCAGACGCACCAAAAGAGCAGGAAACGGACGTCCTATTAATTGGTGGCGGTATCATGAGCGCCACGCTGGGAACTTATCTGCACGAACTGCAGCCGGACTGGTCCATGACCATGGTTGAACGCCTCGATGGCGTGGCGCAGGAGAGCTCTAACGGCTGGAACAACGCCGGTACCGGGCACTCGGCACTCATGGAACTGAACTATACGCCGCAGAAAAAGGACGGTTCCATTAGTATCGAGAAGGCGGTAGAGATCAACGAAGCCTTCCAGATCTCACGCCAGTTCTGGTCTCATCAGGTCAACAGCGGCGTGATGCACGATCCGCACTCCTTCATTAACACCGTACCGCACATGAGCTTTGTGTGGGGCGACCAGAACGTGAACTTCCTGCGCGCGCGTTACGCCGCATTGCAGCAGAGCACCTTGTTCCGCGGGATGAAATACTCTGAAGATCACGCCCAGATCAAAGAGTGGGCACCGCTGGTGATGGAAGGTCGTGACCCGAACCAGAAAGTGGCGGCGACCCGTACCGAAATTGGTACCGACGTTAACTACGGTGAAATTACCCGTCAGTTGGTCGCGTCTCTGAAGAAAAAAGAGAACTTCAACCTGCAGCTCAGCACCGAAGTGCGCGGCTTTAAGCGCAACGCGGATAACAGCTGGAGCGTGACCGTTGCCGATCTGAAAAACAATGACGCCGAGCACGTAATCAAGGCGAAGTTTGTCTTCATCGGTGCGGGCGGCGCGGCGCTGAAGCTGCTGCAGGAGTCCGGTATTCCTGAGGCTGACGACTACGCAGGCTTCCCGGTCGGCGGCCAGTTCCTGGTCTCTGAAAACCCGGAAGTGGTGAACCGTCATCTGGCGAAAGTGTACGGTCAGGCTTCCGTGGGCGCGCCACCAATGTCCGTTCCGCACATCGACACCCGTATGCTTGACGGTAAACGCGTGGTGCTGTTCGGGCCGTTCGCGACGTTCTCCACCAAGTTCCTGAAAAATGGCTCTCTATGGGATCTGCTCAGCGCAACCACTACCTCTAACGTCAAGCCAATGATGGACGTGGGGCTGGATAACTTCGATCTGGTGAAATACCTGATTAGCCAGGTAATGCTCTCTGATGACGATCGTTTCGAGGCGTTGAAAGAGTACTATCCGCAGGCGAAGAAAGAAGACTGGCGTCTGTGGCAGGCGGGTCAGCGCGTACAGATCATCAAGCGCGATCCGAAAGAGGGCGGCGTGCTGCGTCTGGGTACCGAAGTGGTGAGCGATAAGGATGGCACCATTGCCGCGCTGCTGGGTGCGTCACCGGGTGCGTCTACCGCTGCGCCAATCATGCTGCACCTGATGGAAAAAGTGTTTAAAGACAAAGTCGCCAGCCCGGAATGGCAGGCGAAACTGAAAACCATTATTCCATCTTACGGTACGAAGCTGAACGGCAACGTGAGCGCGACGGAGCAGGAGCTGGAGTACACCAGCCGTGTGCTGCAGCTGCAATACGTGAAGCCGCAGGCTGCGGATGCTGCGCCAAAAGCGGAGCTGAAGCCTCAGGCAGAAAACAAACCGGTCGCGGATATCGCGCTGTAAGGTAAAAGCAAAACGGTAACATTCGTTACCGTTTTTAGTGTTTTCTCCCTCTCCCGGTGGGAGAGGGTTGGGGTGAGGGCACCAGAGCGCACCCTTTCCGGGTCGGGTAAGGCGAAGCCGCCACCCGACTTATTTTTAACGTACTACCGCTTGTCCGACGTTCTCTTCAGCCTTCCACACGCGATACTTCACTTCCACGTTTTCAGGCGTATAGACCACGATCGGCAACTTGCTGTTGTAGCGCAGCAGGCTATTATCACCCAGATACGCGGTGACAAATTTCTTCTCTTTCTTACCGTCCGGACACGCCATCATGGTGGAAACCGGCGACGTCACTTTGTTGAAGACATAGTAGTCGTAACCCCAGCCTTCCAGGGTTTTGCTTTCCAGCTGACCGCCCAGACGGTGCTGGTTGCAGTCCACTTCCAGCGTCTTGCCGATTAACAGCTCGACTTTAAAGTTCCCTTCTTCCTGCTGCGCCGGTAGCTGAATTACCTGACGCTTCATCCCTTTTTCCGCTTGCGGATACGGCGCGACTTTTTCAAGCGGCTGCTCACTTTGCGTGGTGCTGGCGAAAGCCCCGGTGCTTACACAGGCGGCGATAAGAGCGATAGCAAATTTAGGTGCGTTTTTCACAGTCATTCCTTTAAGTCAAAACGATCCTGTCGAGATTAACATAACCGCCATGAATGACTGGAGTGATTTACTTATATTTTCATTGTGCGCAGTGTAATAAACTGCATTTTTGCGCTAAAAATGGTTTTTAATGCTGGTGTGGAGTCAGTGGGGAGATCGTGTTATTTTAAGCGTCAGATAATGTTATTCATCTGTAAAGGGAAGAGAGATGGTTCGCGCAAAACTGAAAACACCTGAAGGCCGTAAATTCCTGCTGGCGCTGCTGGTTGTGTTTATGATCGCTGCTGCATGCGTTGGACGGGCAACCATTGTTGGCGTCATTGAACAGTACAACATTCCCCTCTCTGCATGGACGACCAGCATGTACGTTCTGCAATCGGCGATGATCTTTGTTTACAGCCTGGTGTTCACCGTTCTGCTTGCCATTCCGCTGGGCATTTTCTTCCTGGGCGGACGCGATAAGCACTGATCGTTTATCGGCGAGAATCAAGCCAGCCTCTCGGGCTGGCTTTTTTTATGTCTGATGATATTTATTCGCATTTCCAGGATATTCTGTTTCAAACGAGATGGTTCTACATAAAGCAGGAGATGCTCAATGTTATCCCGGTTTGCAACGCTCAGCCGGATCCCGAAAGGAGTCTGGGTTGTAGGTGGTGTTAGCATGTTGATGGATATCTCCTCGGAGATCATCCACAGTCTGCTGCCGTTGTTTATGGTCACAACGCTCGGTGCCAGCGTGATTTTCATCGGTCTTATTGAAGGATTGGCAGAAGCCACGGCGCTGTTTATTAAAGTCTTTTCCGGTGCCATCAGCGACTACCTCGGCAAGCGAAAAGGGCTGGCCGTGCTGGGCTACGGGCTGGGCGCGCTGAGCAAACCGTTGTTCGCTATCGCCTCGTCATCCGGCATGATTCTGGGGGCACGGCTCATCGACCGGGTGGGTAAGGGCATCCGTGGCGCACCGCGTGATGCGCTGGTCGCTGACGTGACGCCGCCCGAACTGCGCGGTGCGGCGTTCGGTCTGCGCCAGTCTATGGATACCATTGGAGCATTTCTTGGCCCCTTGCTGGCCGTCGGGTTAATGCTGCTGTGGAACGATGATTTTCGTACCATTTTCTGGATCGCAGTGATCCCCGGCGTGCTCGCCGTAGCGTTACTGTTCTTCGGTCTTCGTGAACCGAAAACCCCTGTCGAACATAAGCGAACCAATCCAATTAAAAAAGAGAACCTGAAGCGGCTGGGCAAAGGCTGCTGGTGGGTGATTGGACTGGGGGCCGTCTTCACTCTGGCTCGTTTTAGCGAAGCGTTTCTGGTGCTTCGCGCGCAGCAGTCGGGTGTCCCGCTGGCGTTGATTCCACTGGTGATGGTAGCCATGAACCTGCTCTATTTCCTTTCCGCATATCCTTTTGGCAAGCTCTCAGACTCAATGAGCCACACCCGGCTGCTGCAATGGGGGTTGCTGGTGTTGATAGGAGCCGACGTTGTGCTGGCGCTGAGTTCCCACTGGGGCGGGATTATTTTAGGCGTCGCGCTGTGGGGCTTGCACATGGGGATGACGCAGGGACTGTTGGCCGCGATGATTGCGAAAACCGCACCAGCGGATTTACGCGGCACCGCCTACGGTATTTTCAGCATGGTCAGTGGCGTGGGCTTGCTTATTGCCAGTGTGGGGGCAGGGGCGATCTGGGAAACGGCAGGCGCGGAATATACGTTTTATGCCGGAGCGGTGATTTGCCTGGCTACGCTGGTTTACCTGCGTAAAACGCCGGACGAGGTGCAATAAAAAACCAGCCGGAAGGCTGGTTTAGAATGTTTTTGGTCGGCACGAGAGGATTTGAACCTCCGACCCCCGACACCCCATGACACCGTTAGAAATTGACTGGAGGCCGCGTCATTGCTGATTGTTGAGGGTATTCGAATGTATAAACAAACAGTGCTTTTCAGACAAAATATGCGATATATACATCAATTACTTACTGGGTAGTTTCTCCCCATGATTTAAGCTGCCTAAGTTAATCATCAATGCGCTTGTTAATCTCGAATGCACTTGATCTAATCTCACTACCGATGTGTAGATAATTCACATGATAGACATTTTCGCCATACGAGGTAGAGTTGCATGTGTGCAGGTCATTCAGATTGCTCGGCACAGCACCTTTTTTAACTAGGAGAGCGCTAACTCATCCATCCAAATAGTTGGAAAGTGTTACGCGAGCTTTAGCACAGAACGTACCAGCCTTGTTAGCGAAGGGAGGTGAAGTAGTTCACTCATACATGTGCCTGATATTTTGAGGCTTAACGTATGCAAACCTTTATAATTTACGATGTTAAAATGCACATTGAACTTTAACGTAGTTTTTACTAAAAGGAATTGAATATGGGGTTAGGTGAGTGGTTTGGTGGATTTTGCTCCAACCTTACTGTAAAGGATGGCGGGACAATTTCTACTCGATACAGAAATATTACGAAGCGCTTAAATACAGATTTTTGGGGTAGTGCCTCTGAAACTACTCATAGTCTTTACGTTGGTTCATATGGTCGAAACACTGCAACGGAAAGCATGAGTGATTTGGATATGATTTTTCAACTGCCATACTCTGAATATACTAAGTACAATGGTTATTTAGGAAATGGGCAGTCAGCCTTGCTTCAATCAGTAAAAAAATCTATTGAAAAAACCTACTGGAATACAAGTATCAGAGGCGATGGTCAAGTTATTCTTGTCCCGTTCAATGATGGTATTACATTTGAAGTTGTCCCAGCTTTCATAAATGTAGATAATAGTTATACTTTTCCTGATGCAAACAATGGCGGCCGCTGGAGGACAACGAATCCTAAGCCAGAAATTTCTGCTATGAAGTTAAGAAATGACCTTTCCAACAAAAATTTAGTGCAACTTTGTAGAATGACTCGAGCATGGAAGAGGGAATGGAATGTACCTATAAGTGGTTTACTTATTGATACTCTAGCATATCAATTTATAGAAAATTGGGGATTCAAAGATAAATCATACTACTATTACGATTTTATGAGTCGTGACTTCTTTAAATTCATGGCTGACCAAAGTACCAGTAAAGAATATTGGAAAGCACCAGGTAGTGGGCAATATGTTTATGGGAAAGGACTTTTCCAGTACAAGGCAAAACAATGCTATAATATTGCGCTAGAAGCTATATCGCATGAGTTAGCTAATCCCAAGCGCGAGTGGTCTGCTAAACAGAAATGGCGGGAGATTTATGGAAAAACATTTCCAAACTAATGACACACCTGAATCAAGAAAGGTTTTGGAAGGGCAGATCAGAGAGTGTTATGGAAGAGTAGTGTATTCCCATAAGACTCATGAGAAATGTTCAGATATTCTTCTTTCTCGTTTGTCAACGATAAAGTTATCGCAGATAATTCTTTCTGCTATGACAACAGGCGGTTTCATCGCTACTTTCTTTGGTGCAGGCGAAATAGGCACTGGTATTGGCATTGTTATCTCAACATTACTTCTTATCCTTAATGCGTACACGAAGGACTACGATCTTGGTGAGTTGGCGCAAAAGCATAAACAAGCTGCCAATGAAATATGGTTAATTCGAGAGCGTTATTTATCTTTACTAACTGACTTAGCTATGGGAGAAAAACCAATAGAGCAATTACAGTCTGAAAGAGACTCTTTGCTTGAAAGTTTACACTCAGTTTATTCAGGCTCCCCCAGCACAACATTTGAAGCTTATAAAAAGGCTCAGGATGCATTGAAAACAAAAGAAGATCTTACATTTTCCGATGAGGAAATTGATGCATTTCTTCCTAAAGGTCTCAAAAGAAGTTAAGTGATACTTCGTAGGGCAAATTTAAACATTTGCCCTTATTATTATGTTAAATAACTCAATCCTGAGTTAGAATTATGTCATTGTATTTTTTTTATTTTATCCTGCTTTAATTTCTCCGTGAGGAACTATTACCCAATTAATATGATTTTGTGTGTAAATCTTTGTCGATTTAGCATCGCTATGTGCCATTCTTCCTTGCGGATCGATGCCTTGCAAATCATAAAGATGCGCTGCCAGAGCTCTAATTTCGTGAAAAGTTGGTCTTTCATCCATTGGTAGATTGTCACATAAGCCAAGTTCGTCACGCTTAGCAGAGAACGATCTACTTAAATAGTCTGGAGCTATTTGAGTTGGATGAGATACCTCTTTGCTGCGTTTAACCTGCCTATCCGGAATCCTGTGAACAACAAACGGACTGGCGACATTATCGCGACTTTCATCAATTATGCGCTTTAGCTCATCCCCAATTGGAATCGCAACGTGCGATGCTTCCTTTTTTTGTACCTTTTGACGATGGATGTAAAGCGTTCCATATATGCCATCATCTGGCTGTTCGAGCCACACACAACCACAAACACCGTTCTTTGGTTCACGTATTGAATACCGAATTCTAGACACTTCCAGGCGTGCATGTGTCGTCTGTAAGGCCAAATCCATCGCAGTTCTTAACCACGGCGCCGCAGCACGACGTATAGCCATGAAATGCTCTAGCGACAGTCGTTGCCTTTTCTTCTCTTCGGTCCTACGCATTTTCTTCCTGGTTGCTGGGTTATCGAGCATCAAGGATTCATCGACCGCATACGAAAAAAGCTTTTTGAGAAAGCTGACTTTTCTGTTTTGCACGTTCGCGGACGCGCTGGCATGGTACTTGTTGATGTAGGCGTTAACGTGCTCCAGCTCGATATCGCAAGCAGGTATGTTAATGAAAAACTCTTTCACGCGTAGTGCGTCATTGTTCCAATCATCTAAAGTACTCTGAGAAGGGCGTTCGTCTTCAATAGCCCGAGCCATGATGTGATCCACATAATCTGCAAACGGTTTGGCTTCTCCAGTAACCCCGCCGGATTCTCTAATTAGGTTATCAACGGATGGGGAAAGTTCTGGTCTCATTCTAAGGTTGTACTCGCGGGCAATAGCTATAGCCATGGCCCGATCCTTACCAATATTCTTCTTCTTTCCTGTAACAAGCGTGAATTTATAAACACCGCGATCTTTATCAAAAAATAAATAATCTGGCAGGTGTCGGTATTCTTTTTTTCTTGGCCTTGCCGCCATGGTTAGCCCTCATTAATCAACTGGCGAACTGCTTGACTAACCATTGAGTCGACGCCCCATTTTTCGGTTTCGCAGACAAAAACAGATCCGTCCACGATACGCCCCATGAGTAAACCGTTCTCGACCCAACGTTTAATCGTTCGGTTATCAGGAACAGAGTCATCGGTGAACTCTCGGCGTCCCCATTGACTCGCTTTCATTAGCTTTGCCATGGTTTCCTTCTCCATAAAGCCCGGCTGCACCCGGGCTGAGTGGGTTACTCGTTGGTGCTGGTGGCAGGGATAAGTTTCTGCCAAATTGCTGACACGTATTTTGCCTGATGGCGCGCATCAGCCAGGGCATTATGCACATCGCCAATGAAAGGCATGTCACGCTTCGGATCGAAACCAACACTGCGACCGAGGGTGACAATCGTGCGTACATCATGATCGTTCCAAAATTCCCACGGGCAAATGCGATCGGCGCGTTCGTAAGCTCCGCGCAGAATCACATTGTCAAAGGTGGCCCCGTTGCCCCAGACCTTCATGTATTTGAGGTTATATGCATGCCGGTGAATGAAATGGCTAAGTTCCGACAGTGCATCAGTGATATGCATCGCGTCATCAACACAAATAGCTGAGCGTGCTTCCGGGCTTTGTTTTAGCCACCAAAGAATTGTATCTCCATCCGGTACCGCGCCTTGAGCCATTGCGCTTTCAAGCGAGACGGCTGTGTAGAATTCTTGGCCAAGTTCACCTGTTTGAGGGTTAAAAAAGACGGCACCAATTGAGACGATCGGCGCGTTAGGCTTTTTCCCCATTGATTCGAGGTCAATCATTAAGTCGTTCAATTGCTCTCTCCATTGTTGATTCTAGGCTTTTGATTCACTGGGAGGTTACTGTCGCTCGTGCGGCGTTGTCGCTGATGTGGCAATAATGAGACCCGTCAGGACGAGTGCAAATTGTTCCGCATCTATGACATGCCAATACTGCTTCCAGCTCCGCGATCCGCTGTTCTGCTTTTGTCAGCTGATCTAGAAGTTCTTCAGCTAACGTCACACGCATCACGACTTTCTGACAGTCGTGGCGTTTGGCTCTGGCGATTGTGCCGCGCAGAGTCGCATATCTTTTTGGGGTCATTGGACGGACTCCTGACGAAGATGGTTAATTTCGGCGTCAAGGCTCATTCGCTGGTCCATCGATTCCGTCAAGGCGGCAAATGTAACGTCCAAGCGAGTGGCTACCTCACGCATCAGGGAGGCTTCTGCTGGTGGCAATTTCCCGGCCGCAGCATGGGCTGCGGCTACCAGTTCTTTTATCTTCATGCGAGGCATGCGCGTAATTCCGTAAGCTCATTGAAACGGTTAATGAACAAGCCATATGCCTGGCCTGGGCGAAGAGGAACGATCTGGATAATGTCGCTGGCCGGAATACCTTCGAGGCAAGGCCAGAGTGAACCGTCGTCGATATCCAGATCGCGGCGTTCAGTGGCAAGCATCACCAGATCGGCATATTTCACTACCGCTGCCATATCAGAGGTAATGCTGAATTTGGCCCGGATCACCTGTTCTACCCGCTCTTCAATGCGACGGTAATCTGGAAGCAATGCTTTCAGGGGGGCAGGGATATCCTGGCAATAGGCTTCAGCTGCGTCATGCATCAGGGCTTCAAAGGCAAACTCTGGCGGCACAATTTGGCTGCACAGTACCGAGTGCTGGGCCACGCTGTAAAATTCCGGCAGATGACCACTGAAGCGGCAGATGTGGGAAAGTGCTGTCGCAATATCCTCGATCTCTATGTCGTCAGTGGTTGAATTGAGGTAATCGAATTTCTTACCTGAAAGTGTCTGGATATAACTCATCGTATTTTCTTCTCCATATTTGGCAGCTGCACCTGCGCCAGTTTTTGGTTGTACGAATCCCTCGCCATTGGCGATTAATAAAGGGAATTACGCTTCAATAAATCCCCGCGGCGCCGGGGATTTAATGCAGAGAAATTACGCTTTAAAGTTACCGATAAAGGTTTCAACCGGCTTGTCGGTGAACTTCTCGATCAGCAGGTCACGGAACTCGTTGGCGATAGCTTCTTCCTGGGCTTCCAGTTGAACGATGCGGAGTACAAACACCGGCTCCCCGCTTTTAAGTAGGCTGTTACGCAGGTTAAAGCGGCGTTCGCCCAGGCCTTCATATGGCACGCATTTGAACTCAAAGGCCACTGGCATGACGTCTTTACTGCTGGCTTCAACGCTCTGCATCAGGGACTTTTTGACGCCAAAATCTTCGTCTTCATGAGCTGATTCTGAGACTTGTTTAATGTTGACGCGGCGAACAGCACCAGCTGCCTGCGCGATGGACAACGCATTTCCGTCGGCATCAAATGCGGTCAGGAAGTCGGCCCAGTCCTCCAGCCATTCAGCAATTTCTTTCTGGCCCAGACGATCACCGTTCACCTGAAGCAGGGCTCTGAATGGTGCTGTCTTTTTGAGGGTGATTGAGGCGACGTTATCAGCATGGCCAGGGTTAGCCAGCGAACCGATGTTGAAGACAGAGCGTGCGGTCATGTTGTCAGCATCGATAAAGCAGCGCGCTGGTTCGGCTTCGTTGGCGTAGCCCGCGGCGTAACGCACAAAATCAGGAATACTGGTTGTGGTCATGGCGCCACGGAAGCGAAAACGCTCCAGCTCGAAACGCTCGAGGCTTTCTACGTGAACCCCTTCAGGAAGCAAGGCAGTCGGGCATGCCGTAACTTTTGCTGCTTCCAAGTGGTAACCGGAAAGAACCAGGTCTTTCACCTGCTGCAGTGCATTGCCGTCTAAAATCTGGGACATAAAATTTCCTTAATACGTGGTCAAAGGGATGTCAGTGATTTGTATGCTGCGGATCACTGTGCCGCTTTAAGCTTTCCGTCTACGCCGCCGTTGATCCCGAACAGCTGCCCCTGATCTTCCTGCAGGATGGTCAGCTTGCCGCCTTTGTTAACCCACATTGGTGTTTCGGTGGTGTCTTCTTCGGAGGCTTTACCGCGCGGGGTTGGGGTGACGTAGTTCAGTTTGTGCTTGATCTTGACGCGCTTCTCTTCGACGGAGTTCCCCATACGCTCAATATCAAAGGTGAGGACTACTTTGCCTTTGGTACCGTTGTTCAGAACGCCAAGCGCGGTAGTGTTTAAAGCTGCCGCGATCTTGTTCATGAACACGCCGGCATCCAGTTCGCCCAGGAAATCGGGCACTACGGTCATGCGGTCATTACTCATGGTTTAACCCTCTGTGAGGCGGCTGCCACCGCCAGTGGAACTTCTCCATACACAACAGAAAAGGGCACCTGCGCAGCACTGACGGCTGCAAACACCATTTCTGCGCCCGGGGGGATTGGGGAATGAGCCCGTCGCCCGGTGATGCCCTTGTCTCTTGTGTAAAAAAGGTGCCCACCGATGTGATGGGCAAAGACTACACACAGCAATGATTTTGTTGTGGCGGTGGTGCCTCCACCTGCCGGACCGGCCAGAACCGGCGACGCTACACCTCAAGAAACGTATTCATTTCAAAAGTTGAAATAAAAACTTGTTGGCCTCGTCACGTGCGCAGAGCCGCATTACCACAACTGGAAGCGCACTCTTTCGGTAACAAACCTGCCCCCGCAGTGAAAGAGAGAAGGAGAGCGCTTTCACGTTGTGCCCTTAAAAAGCTGGCTGTCACCCTCAAGGGGAAAGTGAGCAGCCAGAACAGGGATCACGTCTTATTGCTTTGGCCTGCTTTTAACCACATCAGGCGCGGTGGTTTGGTGTCGACAGAAAAAAAATCTAACTTAACTTAGTTTATTGGTCAAGCGAAAACATCAAACTAAACTTAGCTTGATGCTTAGAGGAAGAATGGGAAGGGATTAGAGTTCGTACTGAACGCCTTTGACAACGCCAATAATGAGGCAGTTACCATTGATCGGGATGTTGGGGTAGCGAGGATTTAGTGGGACTAAAAATTTTTGTGGGCCATCAATGACAAGTTTTTTAACAGTCGCTTCGTTTGTGCCATCAATACGCGCAACAACTATCTTGCCATGAAGGGGTTCGGCATCTGGATCAACAATAACGGTTGCCCCTTCAGGGATTGTTGGGAGGCCATTTGGATTGGTCATTGAATCCCCTTTGACCTCTAAAGCGAACGAGCTATCCCCTATGCGGAGTGATGTTTCAACCCATTTATCGACATCACTGAATAAATTAGCGGCTTTACATTCCGTAAACTGCCCAGCTTGAACCCAGGAAATCACGGGCACACGCCTCATTTTAGTTATGAGGGTACCTTCAAATTCAGTGCCGTAAAGAATGTAATCTATTGATGTATTGAAGAATTTAGCCAGCTTAACCAGCGATTCTCCGTTTGGGATATTCACATCCTTTTCCCAATAACCCACCGCTACGTCACTAACCCCGCAGAACTTACCCAGTTCTTTTTGAGAGGTTTTTGTAACCCTGCGTAGGGCTTTAATGCGCTGACCAACCGTTTCCATGAAAGCACCAAATTTAAAAAAGACTAAGTAATCTTAGTTTTTATTGACCAAAGTTAGATTGGTTATTAGTATCTAACCAAACTTAGCTAAGGAGGCTTCATGACAACCGACGAGATTGAACAACATTTCGGCAGCACTGAGAAAGTTGCCGAATTTTTTGGCATCACCAGTGAGGCCGTTTACCAGTGGCGTAATCGCCCCGGACGCTTAATCCCAAAAGGACGAGCTGCTGAAGCTGCGTATCGAACTGCTGGTGAACTGGAATTCAACCCAGAACGTTATGGCAAGAATACATCGCCTAACGATCAGAAATAACCACAGAAGGGAGAACCTAGCCGTGGGTATAGAACCTGAATGGAAAGTAGATAAGCAGCCAGCCTGGCTGGTGGCCGCAATCAAAAAAACGATAACCGAACTGCCTGGTGGGTATTCCGAAGCAGCTGAGTGGTTGGGTGTGACCGAGAACGCGCTGTTTAACCGGCTGCGTACCGATGGCGATCAGATCTTCCCGCTCGGTTGGGCAATGGTGCTTCAACGTGCTGGTGGTTCAAACCACATAGCGAACGCTATTGCACGTCACTCGAACGGTGTTTTCGTGCCATTGGCTGACGTTGAAGAAATAGAGAACGGTGACATCAACCAGCGTCTTATGGAGTCCGTGGAGTGGATCGGCAAGCATTCGCAATACGTTCGTAAAGCTACCGCTGACGGCGTTATTGATGCTCAGGAACGCGCCCAGATTGAAGAGAACAGCTATCAGGTGATGGCTAAGTGGCAGGAACATTTGACGCTGCTTTTCCGTGTGTTTTGTGCGCCGGAAAAGAGTGACGCCCGCGAGTGTGCAGCTCCGGGCGTCGTGGCAGACAAATCTTGTATGGAGAAGTAATCCGCATGACCAGTTTAACGGCTTTTAACCGTTTGCCGCAACTCAGGATGATCCCGGTACCGGGCGCTCCGTTGTTTCGGTATGAACGCAGAATAGCAAACCGCTGGGTGCCATGTAACCACAGTCGGGCGGTCGCAATTGTGGGGGTTTACTACAGGAAGGCGAAACGCTTATGCGCGAAGTTAACCGAAGGTTCAAAGACCACAGAGGGATCCCCGTTCGGGTTATCAGGTGGGAGCCTGAGACTCAACGAGTTATCTACCTGCGGGATGGTTACAACCACGAATGTTTCAGCCCGCTCGAACAATTCAAGCGCAAGTTTACCGAGTTAAAGGACGACCATGAGCACTAAATTAACAGGTTACGTTTGGGACGCTTGTGCCGCTTCTGGCATGAAGCTGTCCAGCGTTGCCATCATGGCGCGTCTGGCAGACTTCAGCAGTGATGAGGGGGTAAGCTGGCCTTCCATCGCTACCATCGCGCGCCAGATTGGTGCCGGTGAGAGCACGGTTCGCACAGCCATATCACAACTGGAAAAAGACGGGTGGTTAACCCGCCAGCAGCGCCGTAAAGGCAACCGCAATGCATCGAACGTTTACCAGCTCAATGTTGCGAAATTACAGGCTGCTGCCTTTTCTCACCTGTCAGATTCTGACGCGTCAAAATCTGATGCCTCAAAAACCGACGCGTCAAAATCTGAGGCATCAAAAAACGATGAAAAAGACGGTTTTCACCCGTCAGAATCTGGGGGGGATCCGTCAGTAAATACAACTACTGATCCATCAGATAAAAAACATTCTTGTCCGGTTGCTGCGCAACCCGACCCTGCGGTGGTTATCACCGATCAGGCGAAGCAGGTTTTATCACATCTGAACAAGACCACCGGATCACGGTATCAGGTCTGCAAATCATCCTTGGAAAACATCCGGGCTCGCCTGGCTGATGGGTTTACGCCCGATGAGCTGCTGTTGGTGGTGGATTACAGCGTCGAGAAGTGGGGCGAGGATCTGAAAATGGCCGAATATCTGCGCCCAACAACGCTGTTTCTGCCATCAAAATTCCCAGGTTACCTGCAATCCGCAAATAAGTGGAACGCAGCAGGACGTCCAGAACGACAGTACTGGGGCTCAATCCGTAAGCATGATCCGATGAAATTTGGTGGACCAGATAAAGCAATTCCAGCTGGCTTCAGGGGAGCGAAATGATGAGCATGAATGCTGATAACAAATATTGCCGCGCGCTGGCTCAACTGCGCTCTAAACCAACCCACGAGTTGAAAGAGGTCGGCGATCAATGGCGCACTCCGGATCTGTTGTTCTGGGGTATCAATGCGATGTTCGGCCCTCTGGTATTGGACCTTTTTGCCGACGACAGCAACGCGAAGTGCCCAGCATGGTACACGGCTGAAGATAATGCCCTGACACAGGATTGGTCAGAGCGTCTGGCAGAACTCGGCGGTGCCGGGTTTGGCAACCCGCCTTACAGCCGCTCTCAGTACCACGACAAGCAGGCCGTCACCGGAATGACCCACATCATTAACCACGCTATGGCTATGCGAGAAAAGGGTGGTCGGTACGTTTTTCTCATTAAGTCTGCGACGAGTGAAACGTGGTGGCCGGAAGAGGCAGATCACTTCACATTCATCCGTGGCCGAATTGGTTTCGATCTTCCTACATGGTTCGTGCCGAAAGACGAAAAACAGCAGCCCACCAGCGCATTTTTTGCTGGCGCTATCGTGGTCTTCGACAAAACATGGCGGGGTGAGCGTTTCAGTTACATCAACCGTACCGACCTGGAGGCCAAAGGCCGTGCTTCGATGTTGCTGGCCCAGTTTGCAGTGGGAAGAACGCAAACTGATGCGGCGCCGGAGCTTGATGCTGAGGTAGTGCCGGAGAAATCAGAGGCAGAACTGCCATTAACCCAAAAAGCCATTCTGGAAACCAGTGGTGTTGAGGCTTGGGCCTGTGTTGTCGCGGCGTTCGGCGAGAAAGATGAGTACACCTTCAGCGAGTCAAAGTTTGGTCATACCTGGGCTGCCGACTCTTTGGAAAACCCTGAATTTACCAATGTTTCACCGCTGACGATCGACAGAGCGAAAAAGCTGATCAGCGAGAGCATCCTGGTGGGTGTTAATGCATGGCTGGAAACATTGCGCTTTGATAGCGATGACGTGAAACAAGACATGTCAGAGCGGTTACGCACGGTTGCCGTTGAGTCTGCGAAAGAATACGGCATTAACCACATTGAATTCATCGCGACCATGGAAAGCCTGGATAAAGCCAAATGGTCAAATATTCGGGGGATCCGCGCCCATGTCCGTGAGACGCAGGAATCAAATGACAAGGCGTTAAACGAATCGCGCGTTTGGCCTCTTGAGGTTGGGCTGGTGTTTAACCAGATTGAAGGGGCTGACGCTCTACCTGTTTCACAACAGAACAAGCTGAAAGCCAATATCAACCAGCTGTGGCTCGAACGTATGCCGACGAGTGAGATTATCACGACCGCTGGTGGTCTCTTCAACAGCATGCAGGGGACCGTAAATGCGTGAATTTATCGTTGATAACTTTCTGGTGGGGCTGGAAAGGCAAATCTTCCTGAATTATGTGCAAATCAAAAGGCGGGTGCAGCCGCCTGATATGGAGAAAAAGCATGAATCAGTTAACCGCAAAGGGTGTTGTGACAATGTCCAGCCGTGAAATTGCTAGGCTGGTGCAGAGCAAGCATGGTGATGTAAAGCGCTCAGCTGAGCGCCTTGCATCTGCTGGTATTTTAACCGCGCCGTTGGCGCACACCCCCTACACACACCCGCAAAACGGGCAAACCTACGAGGAGTATTGGTTCAACAAACGTGATTCTCTGGTGATCGTCGCCCGGCTGTCGCCAGAATTTACCGCCGCTGTTGTCGATCGCTGGCAAGAGCTGGAGAACAGTCAGGCCGTAAGTGTCCCGCAAACATTGCCGGAGGCATTACGTCTCGCCGCGGATCTGGCCGAGCAGAAAGAACAACTGGCCCAGCAGTTAGCCGCTGCCGCGCCGAAAGTTGAGTTTGTCGATCGGTATTGTACTGCTAATGGCTCAATGTCTTTCCGCCAGGTGGCAAAGCTGTTGCAGGCCAAAGAGAACGATTTCCGCTTGTTCCTCATTGAGAGCGACATTATGTACCGGCTCGGCGGAGTGCTGACACCGCGGCACCAGCACATTGCCGCCGGGCGGTTTGAAGTTAAAACTGGCACTTCGAGCGAAAATAACTACGCCTTTAGCCAGGCACGTTTTACACCCAAAGGCATCGAGTGGATCGGTGGCCTGTGGACGGCACACATCGCTAAGGGGCATGCCGCGTGAGAGGACTGTTTACAGCCGAGACTGTTCCGCGCCTGGGGCTTGTGGTGTTAAAGCCGGGTAGCGAACTGATGTCTCTGTTTCAACAGGGGCGTGTGCTGGTGGAGCCTCAGCCAAAAAGCATGGCTGGACTTCCGTCGGGGCTCGTCCCTGATACCAGGCAGCAGCTGGCAGAAGATGAATCCCTCGAGGGATTCTTCACCGACGAGAGAGTTATCCGTGCAGCAGGCGGTTTGAACGCGTTGGAATCTTGGTTAGAGCGTAACGTGAAGGAATGCCAGTACCCGCACACTGATTATCACCATCATGAGCTGGTAACGATGCGACATCCCCCTGGATCAATGTTGCTCTGTTGGCATTGCGATAACCAGCTGCGCGATCAAACCACCCCGGCGATGGCAGAACTGGCCCGGCGTAATCTCATTAACTGGCTGATCAGTTCCATCCTGTCATCGCTTGGCTATAACAACGAGCGTGAATTATCCCTCGGTGAATTGTGCTGGTGGGCCGTTTATTCAGGCATTGCTGATGCAATCACGGAAAGGATGGCCCTGCGTGCGCTTCGCTTACCGGACGAGCCGTTTTTATCCGTATATCGAGAAAGTGACATTGTGCCGATGCCCCCTGCAAAAAGTATTTTGCAGAAGAAGGTCACCCCTGCGGTCACGGCTGCGAAATTAAAGCATGGAGCAAATCAGGAAGTGGCCTATGACCAGCCAAAGGTTCTGGCTCTGCATGCGGATCCTGAATCTCCTGAATCATTCATGTTGCGCCCAAAACACCGCCGGTGGGTGAATGAGGACTATACCCGGTGGGTTAAAACCCAGCCCTGTGAAGGTTGCCGGCGGCCAGCGGATGATCCACACCATGTCATTGGTCACGGCATGGGCGGTACCGCCACTAAAGCCCACGATTTGTTCGTGATCCCTCTGTGCAGAGAGTGTCACGACAAATTACATGCTGATGTTGCAGCGTTCGAGAAAAAACACGGTACCCAGCTGGAGCTGCTATTCCAGTTTATGAATCGAGCGCTGGCGATCGGCGTAATAACAAAAGCGTAATTGTATGGAGCGCTGAGCATAATGAATTTACAAGAACTGGAATTTACTCGGATTGAACTGCGCCGCGCGCTGGCGGATTTATCAGGATCGACAAAAGGACAGCTGCAGGCGTTTCGTGAGCATCCACCAGCAGATAAGAACAAATACCCCCGGCACCATCCTGAAATCGTCATGGAGGGTGGGGAAGGTTGTGGGTCAAAGGTTATAAAAACGCTGGCCACTCCACTATATGTTCTTGAGACAAGGAGCCGTCGTCGACCTTTACCGCCTATTAAGGATACGGAGTTCGCTTGTTCAGCATGGCGTCGGTCGGTAAATGGTCTGGGTGAGCATTTGCAGGCATGGGTGCGGTACTGCTATGGGTATGACCTGACCTTCCGGTACCAGACGTTAATGTGCCAGTACGTGTGGGAACAGTTTCAGCGTCAGCACAGCAGCAAAAAAATACAGGGCCGTGTCACTAAAAAACTGATAGGGCTTGTCTGGCTGGCGGCGCAAGAAGTTGCTGCCTCGCGTAATAACGATACCTATCAGGAGTATGCTGGTGCAGCTCTGGCGCGCATGGTCAGCGTTGAGCGTTCCACCTGGCTCAGAGTGTATTCAGGCCACTGGGCGGCTTTCAAAGCGTCGTTTGCTGAAATGGACAGCCAGGCACTAAGCGAAATTTTGACACGATACGAAGAGTACCAAGAACTGAAAGTGGCGGAAATGTGAGGTAACTTTCACTAACTCCATCAATTAGGCTTGCAAAATGCAACAAAATGAGCGATATTTGATTCTAATTTGATACATTGCCAAAGTTATAATGACCCGCTGTGTGGCGGGTTTTTGTTATGATAGTCCGTCAAAAAAAGGGGGCTATATGTGGCAAGGTATACCATTTAAATTCATGCACAGTGATTTACTGGAGTCTTCTAATTTAATTATTAAAAAAATTCCTCATATTTTTGTTGAAACATCGCCAGATTATATTGGGGCATTAGCTACTGCTACTGGAACTTTGGTTGCCGGTTGTTTATCTGCTTTCGTAGCTTGGTATGCTATTAAAGCTAACAGAAAACAAATGCTGCAACAGCAGATGATAATCGATAAGCAAACATTCACTAATGAACTAAGAACCAGAATGTCTACGTTTCTAGCTGATGTGGAAAAATTGTCATTAATGCTAAAGCCAGACATTTATGGGCGTAAGCTATCGATGTCTAATATGAATTACGAAAGCAGGGTGAGCCTTGATAAAGTGGCGTATGACCTTGATTTGTCTCGTTATCATTTATTGCTAATGATTGATGAGAAATCACAGTTTGCTAAAATGAGAAATCTTATCGATAAGATTACTGAAGATATAGGGTTGTCGGTAAGAAATGTCGAATATTACGATACTGATGATGTTATCAAGGAGCTAATTAAAGCAACTGTAAGTTGTATTGATTCAGAATGGAAGTTAGTGACCAAACTAACGAAATAATAAACACTCCTCAACCATGAGGTGTTCTTGCTGTGAAATGGGCGGCTGGTGGGTGTTGTCGCACCCAACCAGCCATTAGCTCATGCTTTCAGGTCACAAGCTAACCAAGGCCCACTGCTTTAGCGCAAAAGCATTGTGAGCCTATCAGAGTTACGCTTACGGATCTATGAAAAATACTGTAAATATAAACAGTGTTGAGCTTATCAACGCTGACTGCCTGCATTACCTCGCAACCCTCCCAGATAACACCATTGACCTTATTGTTACGGATCCGCCTTACTTTAAGGTGAAGCCGAACGGCTGGGATAATCAGTGGAACGGTGACGCCGACTATCTTCGCTGGCTTGATATGTGTCTTGCCGAGTTCTGGCGAGTGCTGAAGCCTGCCGGTAGCCTGTATATGTTTTCAGGCCACCGACTTGCATCCGATATTGAGATCATGATGCGTGAACGCTTCAACGTCATGAACCACATTATCTGGGCGAAACCAGCGGGACCTTGGAAGGGATGCAACAAGGAAAGTCTTCGCTCTTACTTCCCCGCAACGGAACGCATCCTTTTCGCTGAGCACTATCAGGGGCCATATAAGCCGAAAAGCGACGGGTTTGCTGAGAAAAGCAACGAGGTCAAACAGCACGTCATGGCTCCGTTAATCACCTACTTTCGAGATGCAAGAGCTGAACTGGGTGTCTCGTCCAGGCAGATAGCTGACGCCATCGGAAAGAAAAATATGGCGTCTCACTGGTTCGGTACCAGTCAGTGGCAACTACCAAACGAGCAGGATTACGAAAAGCTGCAGGAATTGTTCACTCAGATCGCCATTGAGAAGCACCGCGCCTCTGAACTCGAAGCACCGCATCACCAGCTGGTGGCCACATGGCATTCGTTGAACCGGAAATACCTTGATCTGCTGGAAGAGTACAAATCTCTTCGGCGGCATTTCTCTGTGACAGTAACCGTGCCCTATACAGACGTCTGGACACATAAACCCGTCCAGTTCTATCCAGGCAAACACCCGTGCGAAAAGCCCGCTGATATGTTGCGGCAAATCATCAACGCCAGCAGCAGGCCCGGCGATGTGGTAGCTGATTTCTTTATGGGCTCGGGATCAACTGTTAAAGCAGCCATAGAACTAGGCCGCCAGGCTATCGGTGTAGAACTGGAAGAGGAACGTTTCAACCAGACGGTAAGTGAGGTAAGGCAGCTGACAGGGGAATAAAAGCTTGGGTCGCTATCGCGGCCCTTTTTATTACCTCAACAGGACACCCGCAACGTAGCGAGGTGAGAGCATGTATCGAATGGAAAAAATCACGACGGGTATTGCATACGGCGCATCGGGAGGGGGGACCGGGTACTGGTTGCTTCAGCTCCTCGATAAAGTCTCCCCATCTCAATGGGCGGCCATTGGTGTGCTCGGTAGCCTCATGTTTGGTTTGCTGACGTGGTTAACAAGTCTGTACTTCCAAATCAAAGCGGATCGCCGCAAAGCTGCGCGGGGTGAATAATGTCGAATAAGTCTAAGCTCAGCGCTGCAGTGCTGGCGCTAATCGCGTCAGGTGCATCTGCTCCACTCATTTTCGACCAATTCATCAGCGAGAAAGAAGGTAATGCGCTGGTGGCCGTTGTTGATCCGGGTGGTGTCTGGTCTTTATGTCACGGCGTGACCGTTATCGATGGCAGGCGTGTTGTTAAAGGCATGACGGTCACTGAGGAACAATGCCGTAAGGTTAACGCTATTGAACGCGATAAGGCATTAGCCTGGGTTGATCGCAATATCAAAGTGCCTCTGACAGAGCCACAGAAGGTGGGTATCGCATCCTTCTGCCCGTATAATATCGGCCCCGGTAAATGCTTCCCATCGACCTTCTATAAGCGCATCAACGCAGGTGACCGCATCGGTGCATGCGAGGCAATCCGCTGGTGGATTAAGGACGGTGGACGTGATTGCCGTATGACTAAAGGCCAGAAGAATGGCTGCTATGGTCAGGTTGAGCGGCGTGATCAGGAAAGCGCGCTGGCCTGCTGGGGGCTGGATCAATGAAAATTAATCCACTGTTCATCGCTGTTGTAGTCATTTCCGGGCTGGCTATTGCACTCGTAAAAAGTTGCGCTGAAGTAAGTAATATCCAGAGCGATAATGCTGTACTGCGCAGTGACAACAACTTGCAGAATCAGGTGATTGCCACTCAGGCTTTCAACTTCAATCGGTTTAATCAGGTTGCAGAACATGCCAACAGGCTTAACTCCCTGATCGACACCAGCACCGAAGAAACCGTAATCGAATACCGGGAGATACTCCGCCGTGAAAAAACCTGTGATCTGCCTGTTCCTGCTGACATTGCTGGTGGGCTGCTCGAACACGCGTACCGTTTACGTTCCAGCGCAATGCACACCGATACCGAGGGAACTGACGGAGTCCATGATCGTTCCGCTACCACCAGTTCAATGACGTATTGCCAGGCTGTTTTGTGGATTAAGCCTCTGTTGGCCGTTATTGAGAAGGGAAACAATAACTTCTCTGGCATAAGGCAGATCGAGCAGGAAAGAAAAAACTAGGGATGGCTCGTCCTTGAGCACACGGGTATTTCTGAACGACGGCTTTACCTGACATAGCAAAGCACCATTAAATTGTAGAAAAGTCTCGATATTTAACAAGCGAAGCACCGAATTGAAAAAAAATGCCCTCACAGGGAGGGCTACCAGAGTCTCAGTTTCACATGCTCTTTTTATGGATTTTTCCCGGAAGTTGGCATTCCCCGCATCAGAGTCTTAGTTATCCTGGCATCCAGCCAGAGATCAACAAGCGTAAGCGGAAAGAATTAAGATTTTACTTAGGCAGAAAGGTGGGGGTGGGGGGCCAAATTACCTATTGGTGTACGATATAGACGTTATGGATTGCCAGACGAAGAATACATCCTGGCGCATAACAAAGTGTGGCAGGCGAACTGCCAAAAAGTAACCAAACAAGCTAATTAGGAAGATCTGTTAAGTTAGAAACGAAGCGGCCTCTGATTCCAGAAGCCAGCTTCATAGTAATGTTTTACATACGACCTTTTTTTATACCTTCAACCAATGACCGCGCAATCCGTTGAGCATCGTTTTGTATCAATGCTGCTTGGGTTTGATCGGAAACTGCAATTTCGTGGATTGGGTTCATGGAGACTTCTTTGACATAAAGGTTTATTTGCTCATCACTAGCAGTTTTGAGTATTGACGTAATGATGGTTTTCAGAGCGGCAACTTCAGATTGAAGTTGTTTTATTGCATTGTCATTGTTCATATTCGTCCTTATGTTTGTGAGTTTGAACATATAGCATACAAATTTTAGCATATTAAACACATCAAAAAAATTAGTCTGTTATGTCAGCCGCACAAGTTTTTTCAGTAACGCTTAAAAAGCGAGTTTGTCGGTGTTCTTTAAGCGTATAAATCTCATCGATTGATATAACGTAACTGATCCCTATATACGATAAGCTGGAGGAGTGTATTCATTGAGTTATCTCAAAACGTATATGGACTTTTGTCAGCAAGTAGATAATAAAAGCCCTTGTAGCAAGGGCTTAAATTATGTCATCTTAAATACCATGAGGTGCGAGGCTTAAAATTGCTGCTATTTCTTCTTCATTGAGTTTGAAGTTTCGATTAGGTGCACCGAATTTTTTATACTCCATCAGCATTTTTGAGTAGCCATCAACAGTTTCTGAGTGGGTATTTTCAATTGGTTCTTTCTGTTCAACATATCGATCGAATTTAAGAAATGCTTCTAAAATAGAAAAGTACTGCGCTTCATTATTACCATCGAATCCAGGAATTTGAATGTTTTTATCAATTACTCTTAATTCAAATTTCTCTACGAAATTCTTTTGCGTATCCTCTGGTAATTTACGAATAGCAGCAGATAAACCTCGATACATATTCAAGATATCCACCACAAAGTCACGATCTTTCTTCGAGGCTTCTTCTACGTTAAAAATTGAGTATTTAGCGTCTAGGATCCACGAGTTTCCTGTGGTGATCGCATATTTTACTAGGTCAGTATCAATTTCAGTTTCAACCCCGAGGTGATTGGCAATGTCACAAAGTAGGATTGTGTCAATTTTGTTTCTAATGTCCATACGCTTTACCTTTGGTTTTGGGTAGTGGTAGAGATTGCATGGTTACTATAGCTATTTGATTTACCTTGGTCATTACCCACACAGGAAGAGTTTTAATTAAATTACTCACGTTTTACGGGTCCTCCCAGATGGGCGGGGCTGCCACGGGGCGGCGCGCTCGCGGGAAACGGCTAGTTTTTCGGATCCAGGGTCATCATCATCATGTTCGCAGGTCTTTGATTTAATTAGAGGCCATTTTCGCTAGATGTCGAATCGTTCAAAAAGTGTTCACCATCATGGACCAGGAAATTGCCACTTTAAAACTCAATATCAACCAGCTGGCAGGGATAACCGGCGTACACCGTCAGACGGTTGCCGCGAGACTGAAAAATGTTGAACCTGCTCCAGGCAGCAACAGCAAGTTAAAGCTCTATCTGGTGACCGACATTCTGACCGAACTGATGATCCCTACCGTTTCGGCCAACATTGATGATATGCCCCCCTCTGACAGGCTGTCCCACTGGAAAGCTGAGAACGAGAGGCTGAAGTTCGAACAGGATACGGGGCAGTTAATACCCGCAGATGAAGTGGCGCGAGAATTCTCATTGATGGCGAAAGCCGTCGTCATGGTACTTGAAACCCTCCCGGATGTGCTCGAGCGCGACTGTGCCTTAACGCCTGCTGCGGTGGTTCGTGTGCAAAGCGTTATCGATGATCTGCGCGACCAGATGGCGGAGAGGGTGCAGGACGCTGAAAAAGAGGAGGAAGAGCCTGAGGAGGACTGATGCCAAAGCGGGCATCCGCCAGAGACATCCGCCGCGATGTTTCCGGTATTTTACGAGCCCCGCGTCGTATGCCGGTGGCCGATGCGGTCAGTACTTATATGCGCGTGCCAATGGGGGCGGGAAACTCAGTTCCGTGGGATCCGGATCTGGCACCCTATGTGATTGAGCCGATGAACTGCCTGGCATCGCGTGAATACGATGCGGTGGTGTTTGTGGGCCCGGCACGAACGGGTAAAACCATCGGGCTGATTGACGGCTGGATTGTTTATAACATTGTCTGCGATCCGGCAGATATGCTTGTGATTCAGGTATCTGAGGAAAAAGCGCGCGAGCATTCCAAAAAACGCCTGGACCGTACTTTTCGCTGCAGCCCTGAAGTTAAAACCCGGCTGAGCCCAAGACGTAACGATAACAACGTCTACGACCGAACATTTCGCGCCGGTAACTATCTGAAGCTGGGCTGGCCATCCGTCAATATCATGTCGTCCTCGGACTATAAGAGTGTGGCGCTGACGGATTATGACCGCTTTCCTGAAGATATCGACGGGGAGGGGGATGCTTTTTCACTGGCATCGAAGCGTACCACGACATTCATGTCCTCCGGGATGACGCTGGTTGAAAGCTCGCCCGGGAGGGATATCAGAGACACAAAATGGCGGCGCTCCACGCCCCATGAAGCCCCTCCGACCACCGGAATTTTATCGCTCTATAACCGTGGTGACCGCCGTCGTCTTTATTGGCCATGCCCGCATTGCGGCGAATATTTCCAGCCGGAAATGGACAATATGACCGGATACCGCGACAGCAGCGATCCTGTGCTTGCCAGCGAAGCGGCGTTTCTTCAGTGCCCTGCCTGTAAAGGAAGGATCACGCCTGACATGAAGCGTGCGCTGAACATGAAATGTGTCTGGCTCCGGGACGGGCAAACCATCGACAGTAAAGGCCAGGTTAGCGGTGATGGCCGTCGTTCCCGTATTGCCTCCTTCTGGATGGAAGGTCCGGCAGCTGCTTACCAGACCTGGGCGCAGCTTATTTATAAGTTCCTGACAGCCGAGCAGGAATACGAATCCACGCGCAGCGAAGAAACCCTGAAGACGGTGATTAACACCGATTTCGGCAGGCCCTATTTGCCGCGGGCCAGCATGGAGCAGCGTAAAAGTGAATTGCTCGAGCAGCGTGCCGAAGAAGTCCCAAAACGTTCGGTACCGGACGGCGTTCAGTTTCTCACCGCGACCGTGGACGTGCAGGCCGGGCGCAACCGGCGTTTTGTTGTGCAGATTACGGGTTATGGAAGTATGGGGGAGCGCTGGATAGTTGACCGTTACAACATCCGGCATTCGCTGCGCTGCGACGGAAACGGGAAAAGCTTACAGGTGGATCCGGCGAGCTACCCGGAGGACTGGGATCTTTTACTCACCGATGTCTTTGATAAAACGTGGCCACTCGCAGCTGACCCGTCAAAGGGAATGAGGCTGATGTCGATGGCCGTGGACTCCGGGGGTGAAGATGGCGTGACGGATAATGCCTACAAGTTCTGGCGCAGATGTCGCCGTGAGGGGCTGGGTAAGCGTATCTATCTCTTCAAGGGGGACAGCGTCAGGCGCAGCAAACTTATCCAGCGAACGTTTCCCGACAACACGGGCAGATCAACGCGCCGCGCACAGGCGACGGGGGATGTGCCTCTTTATCTTCTCCAGACCGATGCCCTTAAAGACCGGGTGAATAATGCACTGTGGCGTGATTCACCCGGCCCTGGCTATGTGCATTTCCCCGCCTGGCTGGGCAGCTGGTTCTATGACGAACTGACGTATGAGGAACGCTCGAATGAAGGGAAATGGAGTAAGCCAGGCCGGGGCGCAAACGAAGCATTTGACCTGCTCGTTTATGCCGACGCGCTCGCCATCCTTAGTGGTTACGAAAAAATCAAATGGCCGTCAGCTCCTGAGTGGGCACGGCGGGAAACGTGGATCGAGGACACGCAGACGGAAGCTGGCGAAATGCCATCCCCGTCGCCTGCGCCGAAATCTAAATCAAAACCAAAACGTGAGAAGCCCGTAACCGAGCAGGCTAATCCGTGGTCTTCGTCAGGAGGTTGGGTGTGAATCCAGCAGATATTCAAAACATGATCGACCGCTACGCTGCAGCCGAGCTGTCTGTTCTGGAGGGGAAATCAATCACTTTCAACGGGCAGCAGATGACGCTCGAAAACCTGTCGGAAATCAGAAAAGGCCGTCAGGAATGGGAGCGACGACTGGCTACGCTCAATAACAAACGCCGAGGGCGACCCGGCTACAGGCTGGCGAGGTTTGGATGAGTTTTTTAGATGATGCGATTGGCCTGTTTTCACCAGGCTGGAAAGCCTCACGCCTGCGTGCCCGTGCGGTTATTAAGGCGTATGAGGCGGTAAAGCAAACGCGTACCCACAAAGCCCAGAAGGAAAGTCGCTCAGCCGATCAGCTCAGCCAGATGGGGGCGGTTTCACTAAGGCAGCAGGCGCGCTGGCTGGACAACAACCACGATCTGGTGATCGGCGTTTTCGACAAGCTGGAAGAAAGGGTGGTGGGTGCGAAGGGCATCATAGTTGAACCGCATCCGATGCTGAATAACGGCAAGATCGCTAAAAAGCTGGCCACTGATATCCGCAGAAAGTGGGGCGAATGGTCCGTAAAACCCGATGTCACAACCCAGTTTACCCGCCCCATGCTGGAGCGGCTGATGCTACGAACGTGGCTCCGGGACGGTGAGGTATTTGCTCAGCTGGTTCGCGGTACCGGAAATGGTCTTCAGCCGGTTGCGGGCGTGCCGTTCTGGCTGGAAGCGCTGGAGCCGGACTTCGTGCCGATGAACAGCGATGCCGCCACCCAGCTCAATCAGGGCGTTTTTGTCGATAACTGGGGGCGCCCGAAAAAATATCAGGTGTATAAAAGCCTGCCAGTATCCGGGCGTCAGTTCGATACCAAAGAGATAGATGCAGAAAACATGCTTCATCTCAAATTCACCCGACGCCTGCACCAGACCCGCGGAACGTCTCTTTTGTCTGGTGTTCTGATGCGTCTGAGCGCGCTGAAAGAGTATGAGGACTCGGAGCTTACTGCTGCCAGAATTGCTGCGGCACTCGGCATGTATATCAAAAAAGGCGACGGACAGAGCTTCGATTCTGATTCCGGCAGCGATGATCGGGAGCTGATGATTCAGCCCGGTATGCTCTATGACGAGCTGCAGGCCGGGGAAGAAATCGGGATGATTAAATCCGATCGCCCGAACCCTAACCTCGAGTCGTTTCGTAACGGACAGCTGCGTGCCGTGTCCGCCGGCAGTCGCCTCAGCTTTTCCAGCACATCCAGAAACTACAACGGAACGTACAGTGCCCAGCGGCAGGAGCTTGTGGAGTCAACCGACGGATATCTGATTCTGCAGGACTGGTTCATCGGTTCAGTGACCCGGCCCATGTACCGAGCCTGGCTGAAGATGGCTATTGCTGCCGGAGAAATCAAGCTGCCGAGAGGCATCGATATGGACTCGCTGTATAACGCGGTTTATTCGGGGCCCGTTATGCCGTGGATTGACCCCGTTAAAGAAGCGAATGCCTGGAAAACGCAGATCCGCGGCGGTGCTGCTACTGAATCCGACTGGATACGTGCCAGCGGGCGCAACCCGGATGATGTTAAGTCACGCCGTAAAGCGGAGGTTGACGAGAACCGTGAACAGGGCCTGGTGTTTGACACCGACCCCGCCAATGATAAAGGAGGCACCAGTGCCGAAGCCAAAGAACCGGGCGCGCCACCGTCCGAAAGCCAGCGCAAAAAGTAATTCGTGGTTCCGCATGCAGGCCAGCAATAACAGCGAGGCCGACATTTTTATCTATGACGAAATCGGGTACTGGGGCGTAACGGCGAAACAGTTCGTCAATGATCTCCGGGCACTTGGGGACGTCACCCACATCAACCTTTATATCAACTCGCCCGGTGGTGATGTCTTCGACGGTATTGCTATTTATAACGCGCTGAAGCATCACGGCGCGGCGATTACCGTGCATATCGACGGTCTCGCGGCCTCCATGGCCTCGGTGATTGCGATGGTAGGCAATCCGGTCATCATGCCTGAAAACACGATGATGATGATCCATAAGCCCTGGGGGTTTGCTGGTGGTGACGCGAGCGATATGCGCGACTATGCGGATCTTCTCGACAAGGTTGAATCCGTTCTTATCCCGGCTTATGCGCAGAAAACCGGAAAATCCACCGAAGAAATTGCGGCAATGCTGGAGGACGAAACCTGGATGAACGGCAGCGAGTGCCTTGAACTGGGTTTTGCCGACCAGGTGACACCATCCCTTCAGGCTATGGCCTGTATTCATTCAAAACGTATTGAGGAATTTGAAAAAATGCCAAAAAGCATTCGCAACATGATCACCCCGCCGCGCAACACTACCCAGCGTGACCCGGTTATTACCCAGCCTCAGGCACCGCAGGCAAAAACAGACCCGGCACCGGATGAAAATGCGATCCGCGCGCAGGTGTTGGCTGAGCAGAAAGCCCGTGTTAACGCTATCGGCGATCTCTTTGCCATGTTCGGCAATAAGCACATGGAACTGCAGAACCAGTGTGTAGCCGACCCTGATTGTTCCGTCGATAAGGCGAAAGATTTGCTGCTGGCAGAACTCGGTAAAACGGCCACGCCGTCCAATAAAACCACCCAGCCGCATATTCATGCGGGCAATGGTAACTTCGTCGCGGATGGTATTCGCCAGGCACTGATGGCGCGTGCGGGGTTCGAAGGTCAGGAGCGGGATAACGTTTATAACGGTATGACGCTGCGCGAGTATGCGCGTATGGCCCTGACTGAAAAAGGTATCGGCGTGGCCAGCTACAACCCGATGCAGATGGTTGGCCTGGCGCTGACCCACAGCACCTCTGACTTTGGCAACATTCTGCTTGATGTTGCGAACAAAGCGCTGATTCAGGGCTGGGACGAGGCGCAGGAAACCTTCGAGCAGTGGACCAAAAAAGGCCAGCTGTCGGACTTCAAAACGGCGCATCGTGTCGGTATGGGTGGTTTCCCTTCTCTGCGAAAAGTTCGCGAAGGGGCTGAGTACAAGTACATCACTACCAGTGATAAAGGCGAAACCATCGCGCTTGCCACGTATGGTGAAATCTTCTCAGTAACCCGCCAGGCGATCATCAACGACGATCTGAACCAGCTTACCGACGTACCGATGAAGATGGGGCGCGCGGCGAAAGCAACGATTGGCGATCTGGTTTATGCCATTTTGACTAAAAACCCGAAACTCTCAGACGGAAAGGCGCTGTTCCATGCCGATCACAAGAACCTGAGCGCGGGCGCAATTTCTGTGGCCAGCCTGGACGAGTCGCGCAAGCTGATGCGTCTGCAGAAGGAGGGGGAGCGAACCCTGAATATCCGTCCGGCCTACATGCTGGTGCCCGTCGCCCTGGAAACTCTGGCAAATCAGACCATCAAGTCGGCCAGTGTTAAAGGTGCAGATATCAATGCCGGGATCGTTAACCCTATCCAGAACTTTGCAGAAGTCATTGCAGAACCACGTCTGGATGAGGCTGATGCGAAAGCCTGGTATCTGGCTGCCGCGAAGGGCACCGATACCATCGAGGTTGCGTATCTCAACGGCGTCGATACCCCTTACATCGATCAGCAGGAAGGCTTCACCACTGATGGTATCGCCACGAAAGTACGTATCGATGCCGGTGTGGCACCGCTGGACTATCGCGGCATGACCAAATCCACTGGTCAGTAAAAAACAGTCCTGACAAACAGATGCCCGTAAGGGCTTTTTTTATACCTGAAACCAGCCCCGCAAGGGGCTGAATGGAGAAATTTATGGCTAAGAACTATGCGCAGGACGGGAAAACGATCCCTCTGGTAAACAGTGGTACAACCGACATTCAGAGCGGCGATCCGGTTGTGGTTGGCAAACTTATCGCTGTGGCGATTACGGATATTCCTGTCGGCGATACCGGGGACGGCATTACTGAAGGGGTATTCCTCCTGCCAAAAGTCCCCGCTGATGCAGTTACTGCCGGGGCACAGGTGTATCTGAAGGACGGCAAAATCACGATCGAAGAAACGGATGCCGTTGCCGCAGGTATCGCCTGGGAAGAGGCAGGGGCAAGCACCACCGTTGTTGAAGTTAAGATCAATGTCTAACCCCTTTGACCGGATGGCGGCGCGCATGGACGCGGCCACCATAAAAAAGATGGGAAAGACAGCGATCATCAATGGCAGCAGCTATGACGTTGTTCCCGCCGAGCAGCTGGAGGAAATGGGGCCATTGTCGGGAACAGGTACTTCGCTGGTGGTTTTCTCTGAGCTTTACCAGCCACGCCGAAACGACAGTGTCGACTACGACGGTAAGAACCTGACCGTTACCCGCTATGACATGTTCAACGGAAAACCCCGCATCCATCTCGAATGAGGAGGCGCTATGTCCGTGAAAGGACTGGAAAGGGCTATTCAGAACCTGAACAGCCTCAGCCGGTTAATCGTTCCTGAGGCAACCGCAAAAGCACTTAACCGGGTGGCCAGCAGAACGATAAGCCAGGGGAGCAAAGCTGTAGCGAAAGAAGCAACAGTTGATGATAACCGGAAAAAGGGGCTTCCGGTTCGTCTGGTCCGCCAGCGTTCCCGTCTGCGCAAGGCCCGTCACGATCGCCCGGTCGCGTCGATAAAAATCAACCGCGGTAATCTTCCTGCGATAAAGCTCGGCACGGCGCGCGTCCGGCTCTCGCGTAAAAAAGGGGTCAGAAACGGAGCGGGCAGCGTCCTCAAAATCGGCCCCTATACCTTTCGTAACGCTTTTATTCAACAGCTTGCCAACGGGCGCTGGCAGGTCATGCGGCGCGTAGGTCAGGCCCGTTATCCGATTGATGTGGTCAAAGTTCCTCTGGAGACACCGCTCACCGTGGCATTCACCGCTATTTCAAAGCGCCTTATTGAAAGCGATATGCCCAAAGAACTGTCCGCAGCCCTGAAAAACCAACTGAGGATCCACCTGAAGCGATGAACAGACACAGCGCAATTCGTGCAGCCATTCTGGCAAAACTGAAAGCCGATATCACCGACACCGTCACCTGGTTTGACGGGCGCCCTGTTTTTCTTGAAGAGCAGGATCTCCCTGCCGTGGCTGTATACCTTTCTGACGCGGAGTACACCGGCGATTCGCTTGACGAAGATTCGTGGCAGGCGGTTGTTCACATCGAGGTATTTCTTAAAGCCTCCAGCCCCGACAGCGCGCTTGATTCCTGGATGGAAGAGAAAGTGTATCCGGCAATGGCCTTCATCCCGGGTCTGACCGAACTGGTCGAGACGTTCACCCCGCAGGGTTATGACTATCAGCGGGATGATGAAATGGCCACCTGGGGTTCAGTCGATTTCACGTACTTAATCACCTATTCAATTTAAGAGGTACTTATGCCTACTCCAAACCCGCTGGCCCCCGTGAAAGGTGCCGGTACCACCCTCTGGCTTTACACCGGAACGGGCAACGCTTTCGCTAACCCACTCTCGGATATCGACTGGAACCGCCTGGCAAAAATTAAAGAGCTGACGCCGGGCGAAATGACCGCCGAATCGTATGACGACACCTACCTCGACGACGAGGACGCCGACTGGAACGCGACCGCTCAGGGGGCAAAATCTGCTGGCGACACCTCTTTCACCCTCGCCTGGAAGCCGGGTGAAGAAGGGCAAAAAGACCTGGTCGCATGGTTTATTGATGGCTCAGTACGCTATTACAAAATCAAATACCCGAACGGTACCGTCGACGTTTTCCGCGGCTGGTGCAGCAGCCTGGGTAAAGCCATTCCGGCAAAAGAGGTTATTACCCGCACAGCGAAAATCACCAACACCGGCAAGCCGGAGCTGGCTGAAGAAAGCGGGAGCCCGAATATCCCAGTCACCGGCGTTACGCTCGATAAAGCCACGGCAAGCGTGACCGTCGGTGCAACCACAACGCTCAATGTGACGGTTAATCCTGCCAGCGCCTCTGATACCTCGTTCCGCGTGGCGACCTCCAACGGGGCAAAAGCAACGGTCACGGTTAGCGGCAACGTGATCACCGTCACCGGCGTGGCGGCAGGCACCGCTGACATTATTGTAATGACCAGCGACGGTAATTTCGTTGCGGTCTGCAAAGTCACCGTAACAGCAGCGTAAGGAAGGACGCATGTTTCTGAAAAAAGAGAAGTTCAACTGGCAAACAGAATCCCTGACCATCTTCGAGCTGTCGGCGCTGCAGCGTATTGAGTACATCACGTTTATGGCCGCAGAGGAAAAGGCCGTCAGCGCTGACAGCGACGGCATCAGCGATCAGGAAATGACCGCCAGGCTGATAGGCTCAAATATTCGCTGCGGTGCGCGTTTGATCGCGATGTCTTTGTGGCATAACGATCCGGCCGGCTCGGATGTGGAGACGCTTTATCAGCAGGTGCTTAGCGGCTGGCCGCCGGAGGCGATCGGTAAAGCAGAAATGGAAATAAAGCTGCTCTCCGGCATGCTCGTTCCGGTTGAGGATGACAACGTTGCCGATCCGGATGCCTTAGCGGAGGCCGAAAGCGCTGAACCCGTTACGGCGGAAAAGCCCTTGCCAGCGAGCTGAAGTTTGTCCTGAATCTGGCGCGCGAGTTCGGGCGACCCGACTGGCGCGCCATGCTGGCTGGAATGACTTCCAGTGAGCTGGGCGACTGGCACCAGTTCTACCGGGAGCATTATTTTCAGGACGCGCAGCTCGATGCGCATTTCTCAGAGCTGCTTTATTCCATCTCCACTCTTTTCTTCCGCGACCCGGAACTTACCCCCGCACATTTCAGCCTGCTTTCTCCTTCGGGTGTCGTTGTCAGCGATGATGAGCCGAACGACGAGACGCTGATGACCGCAGCTGAGGGGATAACAGGAGGTATCCGATATGGCCCAGCAGATTAGCGATCTGGTCATCAACCTTGACGTCGACAGCGCCACGTTTAGTGAGCAGGTTGCCCGCATCAAGGGCCAGCTCACCGGGATGGCAGAGGACTCTGAAAAAGTCCAGAAGCGAATGCAGCGCGCTTCCGAGCGGCAGGCGGCTGCGTTTAAAACTGTGGGCGACGCTGGCGCGGCGGCTGCCGCAGATATGAAATCCCGCCAGTCGGCCGCAACGGAAGGGCTGACCAAAGACTGGCAGAACGTTTCAAAGTCCGTTGATGAAACTCACCGCCGCGTGACCGAGCTTAATCAGCGCATGCGTGAGAATGACGGGCAGGCCGCAGCGCTTGCCCGTCGACAGGATGAACTGGCGGCATCATTTTTCCGCCAGATTGACGGCGTTCGCCAGCTCAATGGTGAGACACAGTCGCTTGCGAACGTGCAGGCGCGCTTTCGCGCAGCGAGGGCACAGGGCAATATCACCCAGCAGGATTATCTCGCCCTTATTTCCCGCACCACGGCCCGGCAAAAAGAACTGCAGATCGTGGAGGAAAAATCGGCCGCAGCGCGCACGCGATTCCTCAGCCAGCTGAAGCAACAGGTTGCAGAGCAAAAGCTCTCCGGTACCGAGCTGCTGCGCATGAAGGCGGCGCAGGTCGGTGCCAGCGATGCGGCTGAGGTCTATATCCGTAAACTTGAATCTGCCAAAGTGGCCACGCACGGTCTGGGGCTGCAAAGTGCTGCTGCCCGGCAGGAGCTGGGGGTACTTATCGGCGAGGTCATGCGCGGTAACTTAGGTGCACTGCGCGGCTCCGGGATCACGCTGGCGAACCGGGCAGGATGGATAGACCAGCTGCTGTCGCTGCGCGGCCTGGGGATCGCCGGCCTGGTTGGTGGGATTGCCGCGGCGGTATTCGGGCTGGGTAAGGCCTGGTATGACGGCAGCAAAGAGTCTGAGGAATTTAACAGGCAGCTGATCCTGACCGGGAACTACGCGGGGAAAACGTCAGGGCAGCTTCAGGCGCTGGCGCGCTCGCTGGCCGGTAATGGCATCACGCAGCATGCCGCTGCAGGCATGCTGGCACAGGTCGTTGGAAGCGGCGCATTCAGCGGGAATGACGTCAGCATGGTCAGTAATGTTGCCGCCAGGCTGCAGCAGGCTACCGGGCAGGCCGTTGACGAAACCATAAATCAATTTAAACGCCTGAAGGATGATCCGGTTAACGCAGTCGCTACGCTCAACGATTCCCTTCACTTTCTGACGGCCACCCAGTATGAACAGATAGCTTCTGCTCAGGCGCTGGGGGATTCACAGAAAGCTGCCGAGCTGGCCATGCGGGCATATTCCGACGCGGTCATTCAGCGCGCCGGGGCGGTCGAGGATAATCTTGGCTCCCTCGAAAAAGCCTGGAACTGGGTGAAGAATGCCGCCTCCGGCGCATGGGATGCGATGCTTGGCATAGGGCGTAATCCTGACTCCGCGATGAAGCGCCAGGACTCTTTTGCTGAATGGCAGGCAGCAGAGAAAGAGTACCGCGCGCTGTCCAGCAATCTTAAAGTCGACCCGGATTATGCCGGTAACAACGTTCTGCAGAAAGCGGATGCGGAAAGGCTGAGAAACGCGCGCCAGCAGGTGGAGCTGAAAAAGCAGGCTTACGATCTTGCCGATCAGCAATATGCCCAGGAAGGGCTGGCAGCCGCGCGGGAAAAAATGCGGACGGACCAGCAGGCTCAGGCAATCCGCAACCAGCAGCAGTTTAATCAGCTGGTGGAGTCCGGCGCGACGGCGGCAGAAAAGCGGGCTTCAGCAGAGAAAAAGCTCAGTCAGCTTATTGAGAAAAACCGCCAGGATGCGAAAGACGGTGTCGCCACGCTGTGGACTGAAAAGGACATTGCCGCTGCCCGCGCCGGGATTGAAAAGCAGTGGAAGGATCCAAAAACGCCGAAAGGCAAAAGCTACTCAACGCCCGCCGGGGATAAAGCCGAGGAAAAGGCGCAGACCGAACTTCTCACCCTGCAGGCCCAGCTTAAAACGCTTGAGCAGCATACCAGCGTGAACGACGTCATAAGCAAACAGCGTCAGGATCTCTGGCAGGCTGAAAATCAGTTCACCGTTCTGCAGGAGGCCGCGGGGCGTCGTCAGCTTACGGCGCAGGAAAAATCCCTGCTGGCGCACAAGGAAGAAACGCTCGAGTACAAGCGGCAGCTGGCCGATCTGGGCGATAAGGTTGCCAGGCAGCAAAAGCTCAACCAGCTGGCCGATCAGGCCGTGAAGTTTGAGCAGCAGCAAAAAGCCGCCAGGGCGGGCCTACAGGCTCAGTCTGAGGGGGTATCCACCCGGGAAGCCGGGCGACAAACTACGCTGCAGCGTCTCAGCGAAAGCTATTCGTACAACCCTCAGGCGCAGCAAAAGGTTCTCGAAGAGCAAAGGGCGACGTTCGAGGCTGAAGATGCCCTGCGCGCAAACTGGCTGGCCGGTGCGAAACAGGGCTGGGCCGAATATCAGGATTCAGCGACAAACGTTTTCAGCTCTGTTCAGCAGATTTCGCAGGCTACGTTCAGCGGGCTGGCGGGCCAGCTTACCAGCCTGACGACAACCGGGAAGGCGAGCTTCAGGGACTTCACCAGCTCCATCCTTAAAATGATAGTGTCCGTTATCAACCAGCTGCTGGTGGCTTACACCATCCAGAGCGCAATGGGCTGGGTGAGCGGAGGGGCGAAAACCTCCTCTGCAGGGCAGTCATTCGCGGTCCCGTCATACCGGCCACAGGGTTTTGACGTGGGCGGTTTTACCGGGCACGGCGGCAAGTACGAGCCAGCCGGTATCGTTCACCGCGGGGAATTCGTCTTCACCAAAGAATCAACCAGCCGCATCGGCGTGGCTAATCTCTATCGCCTGATGCGCGGGTATGCTTCGGGTGGTCTGGTCGGCGGCGGTAGCGCAGCCGGTGCTGGCATCGGCGGGATCAGTGTTTATGCCCCAGTCAGCATCAGCCAGCAGGGGAGTGACGGGAGCATAAATCAGGCGAACGCCACGGGGACGGCGAAACAGCTGCAGGCGATTGTTCAGCAGACAATCACCGAGCGACTGAAAAAAGAAATGTCCGCAGGCGGCGTGCTTTATTCGAGGAGGACACAGTGACGGACACGTTTACCTGGCGCACGCGAAAAACAGCGCAGGGTACTGAAACAGCCCGAACGCTGCAGGCCCAGTTCGGGGATGGCTACAAACAGATAGCGGGGATGGGGATCAACGACAAACAGGAAACGTGGAACCTGGACTGGACGGGCACCAGACAGGAGGCGGCTGCGCTGCGAGCTTTCCTGATGTCTCACGTTACTAAATCGTTCTGGTGGACCACTCCATGGGGTGAAAAAAAGCTGTTCAGAATGAAGGCCGATTCGTTCAGTGTTTCTTTCCCTACCGGGAAAAAAGCCACTGTGGCCTTCACTTTTGAACAGGCGTTCGCGCCCTGATTTTCTCGACAAACACTGAAAGCTGCCTCCGGGCGGCTTTTTTTATGGGGGGAGTATGAGTTTTACGGCAGACATCCAACAGCTTGAGCCCGGCAGCGTTATTCAGCTGATTGAGATCGACGGCACCGAATTCGGTATGGATCAGGTGCTGCGGTTTCATGCGCACAATATCCAGGAGGAGGGGTGGGCAGCCTTCGCCGCTGAGAACCTGCCCGCCATAATCTGGCAGGGCAACCAGTACGATCCTCATCCTTACGAACTGAAGGGTATGGAGTTATCAAGCACCGGGTCCCAGCCGACGCCCACGCTCTCAGTCGGGAACGTCGGGAACTATGTCACGGCACTATGCCTGGAGTATGATGACATGGTCCGGGCGAAAGTAAAAATCCACACAACGCTCTCTAAGTACCTCGATGCCGCCAACTGGAAAGACGGCAATCCGGGGGCCAGCCCGGCCGATGAGCGCGTACAACTCTTTTTCGTCAATGCCAAAACCGCAGAGACGAGGGTACAGGTTGATTTTGAGCTGTGCTCTCCCTTCGATATTCAGAGCCTTCAGCTGCCTACCCGGCAGATTACGCCTGTCTGCACCTGGTGTATGCGGGGCTGGTACCGAAGCGGAACCGGATGCGACTACAACGGTACGAAATATTTTACCAAGGATGGCACGCCTACCGATGATCCGTCGAAGGATGTATGTGGCGGTCGCCGTCAGGACTGTCAGGATCGTCACGGTCCGGACGCGCCGCTGCCATTCGGGGGCTTTCCGGCCGCCAACCTGCAGGGGAAATGATAATGCGTGAAAAATTGCTGGATGCTATCCGTCAGCACGTCGCTGGTGAATACCCCAAAGAAGCCTGTGGCCTGATTGTTCAGTCAGGGCAGCAGCAAATCTTTATTCCCTGTCGCAACATCGCGGATAAACCGGAGGAAACATTCACGCTCTCTCCGGAAGACCAGCTTGCTGCCCGCGCGCTCGGTGAAATCATTATGGTCATTCACTCCCATCCGGATGTGGTCCGGCTGGTGCCCTCCGAGCTGGACCGCATCCAGTGTGACTGGTCGGGTATTGAGTGGGGGATCATGTCCTGGCCGGACGGTGATTTTTGTACGATTTCCCCGCGTGAAGACCGGGATTATGCCGGGCGGCAATGGTTGCTGGGTTACGCGGACTGCTGGTCGCTGATCCGGGAATATTATCAGCGTGAATATGATATTGGCCTCGGGAACTATTCAGTGCCTTACGAATGGTGGGAGAGCGGCAAAGAGCGGCTCTACGATGACAACTGGGAGCGTGAGGGGTTCGTTGAGATTGACGCCGGTGCTATGCAGCCCGGGGACATCATCATGATGAGTGTGCAGGCATCGGTGACCAATCACGCCGCTGTATATCTGGGTGACAACATCATTCTTCATCATTTGTTCGGGCACCTTTCTTCGCGTACGCCGTATGGGAAATATTATCGCGACAGAACGGTCCGGGTGGTCAGGCATAAGGACAACATGAATGCTTAAAACGCTTATTCTCGACGGTAAGATGGCTAAAAAATTCGGGGCCCGCGTTCAGTTTGATGTTGCCGATCTGCGTGAAATGCTCAGGGCAGTATGTTCGCAGGTTCCCGGCTTCAAAAAATACATGTCGGAAGCCCATATGAAGGGGATCCGTTTCGCCTTTTTCAACGGGGATAACAATATCGGGCTGGAAGAGTTCGATATGACCCGCGGGGGAAGCGTTTACCGGATCGTGCCCGTTTATGAGGGGGCCAAAAACTCGGGCGTCCTTCAGATAGTTGTTGGTGCCGTCGCGCTGGTCGCTGCATTCTTTACCGCCGGTGCGAGTATGGCAGCCTGGGGGGCGGCGATGAGTGCAACAGCCATCAGCGCCACGTCAATTTTGACCGGGGTCGGGGTATCAATGATGCTGGGCGGCGTTGTCCAGATGCTCACGCCCCAGCCATCCTTCGGCGCGGGTAAATCCTCCAGCACGGATAACACGCCTAACTATGCCTTCGGGGCGCCGGTCAATACCGTCGCTATGGGGCATCCTGTCCCCCTGGCTTACGGTCTGATCGAGGCAGGGGGAGCGATAGTCAGCGCCGGTATGTACTCGAGCGATCAGCAGTAGGCCAGCGGCCATTAACTTAAAGGTGCTTCGGCACCTTTTTTTATGGGTGAAAAAATGCAGCTTCTTGAACAAGAAACCATCATGCAGGGTGCCAAAGGGGGCGGGGGTAGCGCGCATACTCCGGTTGAGCAGCCTGACGATCTGCTGTCGGTCGCAAAATTAAAAATGCTCATTGCCGTTTCTGAGGGGGAAATACAGGGCGACCTGACCGCACAGAACATTTTTCTCAACGATACGCCGCTGGCAAACGACAGCGGGGAATACAACTTCAGCGGCGTGAAATGGGAGTTCCGCAAGGGCACACAGGACCAGACCTATATTGCCGGGATGCCCCAGGTCGATAACGAGCTGGCGGTGGGCACAACTGTCACCACCACCGCGCCCTGGACACGCCAGTTTACCAACCTTTCCCTGGATGCCATCCGCATCAAGCTCAGCCTTCCGGTCCAGTATCTCTATAAAGATAACGGCGATATGGTGGGCACGGTTACCGAGTATGCGATCGATTTATCAACGGACGGCGGCGCCTGGAAAACGGTTGTAAACGGCAAGTTTGACGGAAAGACCACGACGGAATATCAGCGTGACCACCGTATCGATCTGCCAAAATCCACGTCCGGCTGGTCTGTCAGGGTCAGGCGTATTACGGCTGATGCCAGCGGATCAAATTCGAAACTGGTTAACGCCTTCAAGGTGTTTTCGTATGCGGAAGTCATCGACAGCAAGCTTCGTTATCCTCTGACCGCGCTACTGTATGTCGAAGTGGACAGCAGCCAGTTCAACGGCAGCGCGCCGAAGGTGACCTGTAAGATAAAGGGCAAGCTGATAAAGGTTCCGGATAATTACGATCCGATAACCCGAACCTATTCTGGCTCATGGTCCGGCGGTTTCAAAATGGCCTGGTCCAATAACCCCGCCTGGATATTTTACGATCTGGTTCTGGATGAAATTTACGGCATGGGCACGCGCGTGGATGCGTCCATGGTGGATAAGTGGGCGCTGTATTCAATCGCCCAGTACTGTGACGAAATGGTTTCCGACGGGGCCGGTGGCACCGAACCGCGTTTCACCTGCAACGTTTTCATTCAGAGCCAGGAGGACGCCTGGCAGGTACTTAACGATCTCGCCGCGGTATTTCGTGGAATAACGTTCTGGGGCAACGATCAGATTTATGTCCAGGCAGACGTCCCGCAGGACGATGTTGACTGGGTTTATAACGTCTCAAACGTTATCGATGGGCTGTTTACTTATGCGGGTGGCTCATACAAAAATCGCTACAGCTCCTGCCTGGTGTCCTGGTCCGATCCGCAGAACCATTACAGCGATACCGTTGAGGGGGTCTATGATTCGGCGCTTGTAGAACGTTACGACGTCCGGCAGACGTCCCTGACCGCAATCGGCTGCACCTCGCAAAGTGAAGCGCACCGACGCGGTCGCTGGGTATTGCTCTCCAATGCCAAAGACGGGACCGTATCGTTTGGCGTGGGGCTGGATGGTTATATCCCTTTGCCCGCTGAAATTATCGGTGTCGCCGATCCTTTCCGTTCCGGCAAGGAGAACGGGGGCCGCATAAGCGCGGTCAACGGCCGCCAGATTACCCTTGATCGAGAAATAGACTACGCGGCGAAAGACCGGCTGGTGGTTAACCTTCCCGACGGAAAAGCCCAGACGCGGACAATCAGCGCGGTGAGCGCCGATAAAAAAACGGTGACGGTGGCTACGGCATTCAGTCAGATTCCTGTGACGGGCGCTGTCTGGGCAATAGACAGTGATAACCTCGCAATACAGTACTTCAGGGTCACCTCAATCGTGGCTAACGACGACAGCACAGGCGGTTTCACTATTACGGCCGTTCAGCACGATCCAAACAAATATCGTTACATCGATGACGGCGTACGGGTCGAGTCGCCCCCGATCACCGTCACGCCGATAAGCGTCCTGTCTGCTCCGAAGAATATCGTGGTGACTGAGAGCGATCATGTGTCTCAGGGGCTGACTGTAGCAAGCCTGGATGTGTCATGGGATAAGGTAGAGGGCGCAATCAGGTATGTTGCCCAGTGGCGTAAGGACAACGGGGACTGGATAAACGTTCCGGTTACCAGCGCGCAGGGTTTCTCGGTTCAGGGCATTTATTCCGGCAGCTATGACGTGCGCGTCCGGGCGCTGAATGCGCAGGATACGTCGTCACCATGGGGATACGGTGAAACAACTTATCTCTCCGGTAAAACGGGAAAACCGGGTACTCCGCTCAACTTCCTGGCGACCGAAGATGTGGTCTGGCATATCGACCTGACCTGGAAATTTCCGGATGGCTCTGGCGACACGGCCTATACAGAGATACAGCGCGCCACAACTGCCGACTACGCCAATCCTGAACTGCTGGTCCTGGTGCCGTACCCGGCTGCAGATTATCAGCATGGCCCCATGCCTGCCGGCGTTCGCCAGTGGTACCGCGCGCGCCTGATTGACCGTATCGGTAACGCCGGGGACTGGACCGACTGGATCATGGGCACGTCCTCGATAGATGTCAGCGAAATAACGAATGACATTCTGGCGGATATGAAAGAGTCGGAAACGTTCAAGGACCTGATCGAGAACGCGGTGGACAGCAATGAAAAAATTGCGGGCATGGCTAACGATATCAAGCAGGCCAACGACGAACTGGAGCAGCAGGCGAAGGACATTGCCAAAAATGCCCAGGACGTCGGGAAGGTTCAGACCAGCGTTAATGAGTTTTCAAGCACGGTCGGGAATGTTTCGTCTTCACTCAGTCAGCTTGAGCAGACCGTTGCGACGGCTGATACCGCGCTGGGCCAGCGAATCGACAGCATCAGTGTGTCTATGGACGGCATGACGGGCGGGGTCAAGAACTCAGCCATTGCCATTATCCAGAACGGGCTGGCGCAGGTGGCCACACGCAAAAGGCTATCCGCAACGGTCGCCGGTAACAGCGCGCAGCTGGATCGTATTGATGAGGTAATCGTTAACGAGAAGGAGGCAACGGCACGTTCGCTGCTGAGCCTGCAGACGGACGTTAACGGCAACAAGGCATCCATCAATAGCCTGAATCAGACGTTCTCTGATTACCAGCAGGCCACGGCCACGCAGATAAACGGCATAACGGCGACGGTGAACGGGCATACCTCCGCCATCACCACTAACGCTCAGGCGATAGCGAACGTAAACGGCGAACTCAGCGCGATGTATAACATCAAGGTTGGCGTCTCCAGCAACGGGCAGTATTACGCCGCGGGGATGGGGATCGGCGTTGAGAATACGCCATCCGGCATGCAGTCGCAGGTTATCTTCCTGGCTGACCGCTTCGCCGTCACCACGGCAGCCGGAAACAGTGTGGCTTTGCCGTTCGTGATCCAGAACGGGCAGACATTCATTCGGGCCAGTTTCATTCAGGACGGCACCATTGAGAATGCCAAAATCGGCAACTATATCCAGTCGAATAATTATGTGGCTGGATCTGCAGGCTGGAAGCTTGATAAGGGAGGGACGTTCGAAATCAACGGCGTGGCCGGGGGCGGGAGGATGCTGATAACCAGCACTCTCATTCGCATCTACGACAGCAACAATGTGCTGCGCGTCAGAATGGGGTTATGGTAATGCCACAGGGTTTGCAATGTTGGGATAGTGCAGGGCGGATTGCAGTTGATTTAAGCGATTATGCGATCCGGTATATCGGAAGCACCTCTGTAACTTTTGCTGCGGGGGAGACGTCGAAAAACGTTTCTTTCGGGGGAATAACACAGGACGGCTCATTTATTTCGATTGTGTCTACTGGCGCTACGGTCAATGAATACCACTGCCGCGCATATAACGGCGGTTTTACTGCTTATTATTTGCCGACAACCGGAAGCCCTGCGATAACACTCAATGTGGAGGTTTATAACTTTCAATGAGCGGATTCGAAGTTTATAACAGCGATGGTAAACTGCTGGTGGACTCACAAAACAGGTCCACCCTTTTTTATGACCAGCGGACTCTCGGAGCTGTTGAGAGTAAGGGTTATTACCAGGTAGATAGCCCGTTTGGTAATGGCAGCACGCTGGGTTTTACACCGCAGCAATTCTGGAATGACGGCAGATTGCGATGGCTGAAGTTGGGCACAAACAGGTACGGTATGCCGGGTGCAGACCTGCTTGAAGATAATGCGGGGAGTATGATCCGGACTGCACGTAATATTGGAATGCAGAGTGGTTATCTTGACGTATTTGACAGCGGAGGGAATCTCATATGGAGCGCAGCTTCCGCATCAAAAATGCCACGTGTTGTCGGGTTCTTCGATGTGCCGGCGAACTATGATCTGCAGAACAATACGCTTTCCGTGAGCCTGAGCTTTAACCCCTGGATTCTGGTAAATAACTGCCCTGGCAATCTCAGCGATGATGGAACCGTTACGGGCTATTCAGGGATAGTGCTCAAATGGACGGGCTCACAGCTGCAGGGGCGGTACATTTCAAAAAACCAGCGCAGCTGGAGCCAGACATTTCAGGGCAGGGGATTACGAATCCCCATTGCTCAGTTTGTCGGTATTTGACTCAGGGGGAACGCGAGGGTACTGAGTGGCAATCATATTTTGTCTCACCCCTTTCGCTGCGTTGAAGCGATAAACAACATCCAGTTTATCGGTTTTTTTATAGCAAATATTACTGAGCCGTTTATTTACATGTCGGCTAAATATTCCATTGCTACTGTCAGAAATAACCGTCATTTCCCGTGTGGCGCAGTCAATATTCACGTGAATATCACCGCCCAATGATAAACGGGCAGCTTCAACCGGATAGTCCATTCTGAATGCGTTGTCTGTGTGTTTACTGGAACATCCAGCCAGCAGCAAAAATACTGCAGCAAATAATCGTTTCATTTCTACATTCCTGTAAATGCGGGAATATCCATTTTATTAGAGTTTAAAAAATAGTCAGATTGATATGAGCGATCAATTTTACATGATTGATCGTTTCAAACGATCGTTATTATCGTGAGGTAGTTCATGCTTTATAACACTGGCACTATCGCTATTAACGGAAATACCGCAACCGGCACTGGCACAAACTGGACGGCACCGGCCAGCCAGGTACGCGCTGGCCAGACGATTATCGTCATGTCTAACCCGGTCCAGATGTTTCAGATTTCATCCGTGAACAGCGCCACGTCAATGACGGTTACGCCATCTGCTTCCCCGGCGCTGAGCGGCCAGAAGTACGGCATTCTGGTATCTGACAATATCTCGGTCGATGGCCTGGCACAGGCGATGTCTCAGCTTATCAAAGAGTATGACGAGAATATCGGTGCGTGGGAGACGTTCGCCACCACATCGGCAAATCAGAGCATCACCGTAACCATCAACGGCACGCCAGTAACCATCCCCGGCATCGGTAAACTAGCCCAGAAAGGGAGCAACGGTGCGCTTGCAATCGCTGACGGCGGGACCGGGGCAACCACTGCAGAAGGCAGTCGCACAAACCTCGGTTTGGGAAGTAGCGCTACGAAGGACGTCGGAACGGCAGCCGGGAACGTCATGCAAGTGGGAGCATTTGGATTACCTACTGGTGATGCCAGGGTATTTAAAACAGACTCGGCAGTTGCTCCTGA
>NZ_JAIHAZ010000209.1:0-510 GCF_019718755.1 Enterobacter sp. RIT637 | reverse complement strand
GAGCGAGAATTTGTTTTGCCTGAGTCGTCAGGCGATTACGAGAGAACATTAACTGCAGTCGGCCACCGCCAACCTGTTGCCACAGCACGGCGGCACGAATCCCGGCCAGCAGCGAGGCGCGAACTTTCGCCTGTACCTGCGGGCTTTGCAGCACGGCAGGGGAGCCGGTGACCTGGATGCGTGGCCCAAGCGGGCTGATGACATCGACATAAATCGCAGCCATCGCACTCAGCAGGGTTTCGGACTGCAAATCAAAATGGTTGAGCTGACGCTGCAGCCCGGCGATGCGGTTGCCGAGCGTATCCATCGCACCTTTCGCGCTGTTGAGCTTACGCTCCAGCACCATCAGGCTCAACGTGTAGCGGGTCAGTTCTGCATTCAGCCCCTGGCGGTTGCTGGCATTAAGCACGCCGAGCAGGGTTTCGAGACCGAGGCTAAGATTCGTTTCACTGCCACCGAACACACCGAGCGTAGAGCCGGGGTTAAGGTCGATAACGCTGTTGAGCGAAA
>NZ_JAIHAZ010000208.1:0-510 GCF_019718755.1 Enterobacter sp. RIT637 | reverse complement strand
TTCTTAAGCCAGCAGATGGCGCAGCAGCTGGGCGGCCCAACGGAAGTGCGCGTTGAGGTCAACAAAAGCTCGCCGGTCGTTTGGCTGAAAACCTGGCTGTCACCCAATATCTGGGTGCGCGTCCCGCTGACCGAAATCCATCAGGGCGATTTCTCGCCGATGTTCCGCTACACCCTGGCGATCATGCTGATGGCGATAGGTGGCGCGTGGCTGTTTATCCGAATACAAAACCGACCCTTGGTCGATCTTGAGCATGCGGCCCTACAGGTGGGGAAAGGTATTATTCCGCCGCCGCTACGCGAATACGGTGCTTCTGAGGTGCGATCGGTGACGCGCGCGTTCAACCATATGGCGGCAGGGCTGAAGCAGTTGGCAGACGATCGTACACTGCTGATGGCGGGCGTAAGTCACGATCTGCGCACACCGCTGACGCGCATTCGCCTGGCGACAGAGATGATGGGCGAAGAGGACGGCTATCTCGCGGAGTCCATCAACAAGGACATCGAAGAG
>NZ_JAIHAZ010000207.1:0-510 GCF_019718755.1 Enterobacter sp. RIT637 | reverse complement strand
ATGCCTATGAAAACGTGGTGAAACATTCCGCGCCGGGCGTATTTACCGGCAAACCGGTTGAGTTCGGCGGCTCTTTGGCGCGTACCGAGGCTACCGGTTACGGCGTGAACCTCGCCGCCGTCCAAGCTTTGGAAAAACTGGGCAAAGATGTGAAAGGCGCAACCTACGCCATTCAAGGTTTCGGCAATGTGGGCTACCACACCGGCTATTACGCGCATCAATCCGGCGCGAAAGTCGTTACCGTATCTACTGTTGACGTTGCTATCTACAATGAAAACGGCTTGGATATGGAAGCGCTGTTTAAAGAGTTCCAAGAAAAAGGCTTCATCACCAACGAAGCCGGTTACGGCAAAGAAATTACAAACGCCGAACTTTTGGCTTTGGATATGGACGTACTCGCCCCTTGCGCATTGGAAAACCAGCTGACTTCCGAAAACGCCGGTAAAGTCCGCGCGAAAATCGTGGTTGAAGGCGCAAACGGCCCGACTACGCCCGAAGCCGACGTTATCC
>NZ_JAIHAZ010000206.1:0-511 GCF_019718755.1 Enterobacter sp. RIT637 | reverse complement strand
AGCGCGGCCTGGGTGTTCATGGAAAACAGTGAAAGGGTCAGTACGGCGACGGCGGACGCGATTTTCAAACGTTTCATGGTCAACTCCATCAGGGAAAAGGGGGCTATCTGAATAATAGTTCGTTAGCCCGCGAGCAAAAGTTTCGCCCGACCATAAAAAATTTATCGCTGTTAGCGAAATTTACGCACCAGAAAATCGAGATCGTCTTCTTTTACCGCTCTGGCAAGGTAATACCCTTGAAAACTTTTGATGCCAGCGGCGGATAAGGTATTAAATTTTTCCTCGCTGTCCACCCCTTCGGCGACACAGGCAACGCCAGTAATATCGCTGTAATACTGCATCGCTTTAATCAAACTGAAATCACTGTCGTTTGCGGCAAATTTATCAACGATATCTTTATCCAGTTTCAGGCCATCAAAGGGAATTTGTCTCACCGGGAACATAACGTGATCGCTTGAAAAACAGTCATCTAAAAACAGTCTGCACCCCGTTTGGCGCAGGCGCTGCATGG
>NZ_JAIHAZ010000205.1:0-511 GCF_019718755.1 Enterobacter sp. RIT637 | reverse complement strand
CGCTCGCGCAGCAGGATCGCCTCTTCCAGATTCAACAGCGCAAAACCATCGGTGGCGCTCAGCGCGCTCCAGATGGACTCAATTCCGTGGCCGTAGCCGTTGGCTTTCACCACCGACCATACGCGAGAGCCCGGCGCAGCACGGCGGACAATCTGCAGGTTGTTTTTTAACGCCTGCAGATCCAGCTGAGCCAGAATAGGACGGGACATGACAGCTCCTTGTTAATTGTGCGCGCCATGCAGATGCTGCGGGCGAGATGGCGTAAATCCGGATTGATAGCGCGCGGCGCTTAAATCATCAAACGGAATTGCCGGGGTGCGGCCCGAGATCAAATCGCTCAGCAATTGCCCTGAACCGCAGGCCATGGTCCAGCCCAGCGTGCCGTGGCCGGTGTTAGTCCATAAATTCTTGAACGGCGTACGGCCGACAATCGGCGTGCCGTCCGGTGTCATAGGACGTAACCCGGTCCAGAACGTGGCCTGTTCGACAAAGCCCCCGCGCGGGAACAGAT
>NZ_JAIHAZ010000204.1:0-512 GCF_019718755.1 Enterobacter sp. RIT637 | reverse complement strand
GCATTTACCTGGTCACATTTGACCTGCGTCAGCTTCATGCCCTCCTCTACACGCTTGCCATCCACCAGCGTGGCGCCGCGGCAAATTGTCCAAATCCCGGAACCATCTTGATAGGCCGTCGTGCTGTTACCCTCTTTCTCATTCAGGAACTGATCGAGGATGACAGTTGCCGGTGCGCCAGCGAGAATCAGTCCCAGAACGGCAGCACTCAGCTTTGCTCTGTTTCCCATTAATCGCCCCTGGCGGCTTTACGCCGATCTTCTTTGATTTTGAAATAGAGGTTTGTCAGATACGTACGCAGGCCGAAGAGGAGACTCCCAAGCACGCCTATAGCAGCCCATTGAGATGGACTGACCTTATCAAGCACCTGGAACATCCAGAATCCGGCGTTTCCAGCTGATGCACCATAGGCAATGCCTGTTGTTAGTTTGTCCATTCGATACATGCTCTCACCTCACATAATTAGTGGGTGTCAAAAGTTTGATAGAAAGGTTAGAAATGTCATTCTTTAC
>NZ_JAIHAZ010000203.1:0-512 GCF_019718755.1 Enterobacter sp. RIT637 | reverse complement strand
GGCTAAGGGGCAATCTTTACAAGATCCGTTTCTGAACGCATTGCGTCGTGAACGTGTTCCAGTTTCTATTTATTTGGTGAATGTATTAAGCTGCAAGGTCAGATTGAGTCTTTCGATCAGTTCGTGATCCTGTTGAAAAACACGGTCAGCCAGATGGTTTATAAGCACGCTATCTCTACTGTTGTTCCGTCTCGTCCAGTATCTCATCACAGCAACAACGCTGGCGGCGGCACCGGTAGTAACTACCATCATGGCAGCAACGCACAGGGCTCTTCTGCTCCTGCGCAGGACAGCGAAGAAACCGAATAAGGTAACGGGCTGTTTTTCCACACGGGGAGCCAGGTTTCTGCGTTCCCCGCTGATTTATTTTGAGGATAATACGCTTGTTTGACCGTTATGATGCCGGCGAGCATGCGGTACTGGTACACATCTATTTTACGCAAGACAAAGATATGGAAGATCTCCAGGAGTTTGAAGCTCTGGTCTCTTCCGCCGGTGTCGAAGCATTACAG
>NZ_JAIHAZ010000202.1:0-513 GCF_019718755.1 Enterobacter sp. RIT637 | reverse complement strand
GTAAAAGACAGTATCAACTCTGCCAGACAATGGGCTGATGCCCATCCGAATATAACTGCAACAGCCCAAACTGCCCTTGCCGTAGCAGAGGCCGCAGGTACGGTTTGGGGCGGTAAAAAAGTAGAACTTAACCCGACCAAATGGGATTGGGTTAAAAATACCGGCTATAAAAAACCTGCTGCCCGACCTATGCAGACTGTAGACGGGGAAATGGCCGGTGGGAATAAGCCAGCGAAGCAAGCTACTCCTAATGGCAAAGCTGGCGTTTCTACACAACAATCTTTGCAAAATAGTCTCGTTCCACAAAAAAATTATACGCATACTACCTATAATGGTGGATCAGCTATTACAGATGGCAAATATATTACTGACCCTCTCAGTATGGTACGACACAAACCTGATGCATCTAGTCTAGACAAGATAGATAGCAAAAGTTTATTTAAATCAGATGTTGATGCGGAAAAAGCTACATTAGATGCTGCTAGATATGCAGATAAACATAATTTATGGGAT
>NZ_JAIHAZ010000201.1:0-513 GCF_019718755.1 Enterobacter sp. RIT637 | reverse complement strand
ATTCTGGCTACAGAGAAAACAGAGGAAGGCACAGATCATTTACAGCCCTGAGAATATTAATGCTCGTAAAGATAATCAGTCTATCAAGAAAGAGGCTGTTTCCTCCAGCTTTCTGTCACTCAGGGATTTGCGACAGCAGCTTAGATCCACTTACGGATTTTTGTGGTTTCGTAAAACACGCATCCTGCTGATAACCGGCACCGCCGCTGAGGTGGAACAACTGACCCCTGGCCTGACAGGCCAGCTCTGGCAGGAAGACCGCGGCACACTGTTGCTGTGGGGCGGTGACCTCAATACGCCAGCGGACAGTGCCTGGTTGACCGCGCTGCGCAAACTGCGCCGCCGCCCGGTGGACGGGCTGGTGTGGGTCACCTCGGCTTTTGACCAGCTCTCAGCACCAGGGCTGGATCAGCCGCTGCCGGTACCGTCTGAAAGCAGCATGGACTCCCTGTCTCATGCCATCAGCGCTCGTATAGAAGCGCTTGGCTGGAAGCTCCCGCTGTATATCTGGTC
>NZ_JAIHAZ010000200.1:0-514 GCF_019718755.1 Enterobacter sp. RIT637 | reverse complement strand
CTTATTCATTGCACGGATCGTTTCTCTTTCAAACACATCAGCTGGCTGCGCTGATATGATTTTGATATTTTCCGCACACCCTTTTGTATCCACAGTGTATGAAGCCCTTACAACCCCCTCAATCCGGCCAGCCTGTGCTTTTACAGGATAATAGGGCAGGTCCCAGGTGGATGATTTAGCTGCCTTTATGTCTCCTGTCACATGTTCCTGACCCGACTGTGTCTGATTGTAAGCACATCCGGGTGCCAGCATAGCCAGCGTTATAGCCATCGTTAAACGTTTCATTCTTTCCCTTGATAAAGTAGCCACCAGAAGCGGCTCCAGCAAAATGAATACGAACGTATCATAAACGACTCGATAACAATTCAGGTTATTAAAATTGTGCATGGTCATCGCCAACAAATACAAGGATGCACCAACAACTGCAACAGTATCTGCATGCAGATGCTGTGACCCAGGCGGCGCAGATTTACGATTGTATTCAGTAGTAAGCTGCAAATGCGAGGAGTAATAC